>JBMFGW010000004.1:4170-69050 GCA_049977145.1 Phycisphaerae bacterium | reverse complement strand
AAATATTTTAAGCCGCAACTGAAAATAATGAAAAATTTATTCGGTGCCCCAAAAATCATTACACGGACAGGCTCCTAGCCAGTGTGGAATAGCCCGCGAATAACGGTGATCCCGCACGTAGTTAATGAAAAAACTGAATATTCCCGTCTGTGCGGCGACGTAGCAGAACTGTGCCACAACGCCCAATACAAAGTGCCATTCTCTATATAATGGCCGCGCTGGCGAACCGCCGCCGGTACTGGCTTTGGCCTCTTGCGGCGCATGAATGTCCGGCACCGGTGCCACGATAAAGGCCACCACCAGGATGGCCACGACTCCGGCCAGGAAGAGATAGGGAAGATACAGTGAAGCGTTGCTGGTATTGGCCACGCCGCTTTTGGACATGATAAAAGCACTAATGATAATCGGACCAACCATCCACCCCACAGCGTTACAGCTCTGCGCCAGGTTAATGCGTGAAACAGCACTGTCAACGGGCCCCAGGACCGTGGTGTAAGGGTTGCACACGGTCTCCAGAAAACTCATTCCGGCCCCTACCACAAAAAGCGCCAGGAGAAACGCCGCAAACATCACCGCTTGCGAACCCTTAATTTGCTCCGCCGGGATAAACAGCAGGGAGCCAGCTAGCGCCAGTGTCAGCCCGGTAAGGATTCCTCCGCGATAACCAAGACGGCGAGCGACCCAGCCCGAAGGTAACGCCATCAGGCAATAGGCCCCATACCAGGAGCCTTGCACCAGCGCGGACTGAGCCTTGCTTACGCCCAAGGAATCCTGAAAGTGCTTATTGAGCACATCAATCATGCCGCCAAAAGCGCCCCAAAGCAGAAACAAGCTGGTGACCAGGACAAACGTCAGCCAGTGGTTTGCGCCGTCCGGGGTACGAAACAAATTTTTTAATTTATTCATGAAGTGTCCCGCCAAATCCAAGTTGCCGTTCTACGATGTCCCCCGGGGCACATAGCTGAACTCGTACCGGCCAGGTGCAACTTCTACCGTTATCGCGTCGCTTTTCTTCGCAGCTCGTGTTACGCTTAGCACCCCAACGCTTTGTGCATTCAACTTGGAGCCGTTGCATTGGATACTCGATTGACCACCATGCGGCAGTCTGATGACGGCGGTAGTAGCTGGTGGAATGACCACAATGAGATGCAATTGTTGGTTATGCCAACGCCAACTGCTGACGATCTTTCCAAACCGGCTGTCATGTGCCGCACCCGCCCACGATAATCCGCGGATCGGATGCGGGTCAATCAACACCGTGCGAAAACCCGGAGATCGCCAATCCGGCTTTATCCCAGCCAGATCGTTGTACATCCAACCCAAGATATCGCCGAACATGATGTGATTCAGAGACGCCGGTCCTTGCTGTTTTGTCGGCAACACCGCCTTGGTTCCCCAGCCCTCCCAAAGCGTAGTAGCCCCGTCGAGTATCCATTGCCCGTAGCTGGGATAAGTGGTTTGGGTAGCGATGCGGTAGGCCAGCGCGGTGTGGCCATAGCGGCTTAAAACACGAAAGAGACATTTATCCCCAAAAATACCAACGTCCAGATGGTCGCGATGGGCGTGAACATCTGCCACCAGTTGGCGGACAACCGCCGCACACACATCAACTGGCACCAATCCATAGTAAAGTGGCAAAGCTTCGGCAGCTTGACCGCCATTATCATAAATGCCGCGGCCATGATAATACTGCGCATTGAAAGCCGTTCGTATCTCCGCAGCGTCGGAGGCAAAAACTTTTGCATCGGCGGTTCTTCCTAAAATACCGGCCATCCGCTGCAACAAAATCGCATCATGGTACAGAATGCAGGAAGAAACAAAAAAAGTCGGTGGAGGCGTGTGGCTACAAGTAGCCCAGTCGCCCAATACCCACCCTTTTCCATGTGTGCTTTTATATAGGGCGAGGGTATAGAGAAAGTATCTTTTTATCCCATTATAATGTTGGCGCAATACTTTTCCGTCACCCGTATACAGATACTCGTTCCAAGTCACAAATTCGTAAGAACTCTCAAAATCAGGCGATATCGCATTCAACCAGTCGTTAGGGTTTGGCACAATCAAGGATAGTTGGCCGCTTGGGTACTGTGTCTCACTGAAATCATGGAGCCATTTTGCGTATCCAGCCTGATTGTCGTACGTCATCATGCCCTGTGTCGATGCCAGCCATGTGTCACCGGTCCAGCCCAGTTTTTCACGACTCGGGCAATCCGTTGGATATCCCATGAAATTTGAACAGTAGCTGCGGTTGGTGGCGTCCACAATAGCATCCAGGAGTTCATTGGAACACCAGAACACCCCGCTACGGTGGAAAGCCGTATGAATAAAATCCGCCTGAATCTTGACGATATCTCTCTTTGATTTCAGCCCGTTGATCTGCACATACTGAAAACCGTTGTATGCAAAATTCGGATGGTAGGTGAACGGCTTATTGCTAGCGGGAATAACAGTGTCGGTCTGAAACGATCCGGTCAGGCTATACACGGAGATCGGCTTTCGGTTTACCAATCCATTGGCGAACAGACGTTCGCCATAGCCTAACACCACCGGCACGCCGGGTTTACCCTTGGCGGTAAGTGTCACCCAGCCTGACATATTCTCTGGGAATTTCACCACAAATACATGTGACTGTGGCTCCGTAATGGACACCGGGGCCAGGCGTTGCACCACTTCGCACGGTGGCATAAGTTGCGATGTGAGCCGGCCCGGTGGAGCTTTCACCATTTGGGCATGGGCAAGGCTCGGCATTGCCTGATCGGGATCATTCCAACCACGAATTTTTAGCGCTGCGTCATATACTTCGCCGTTATATACGCCGTCGGCCAAGCGCGGTCCATCCGCGGCCTGCCAAGTATTGTTGGTGACAATCCATTGTTTTTTTCCGCCCGGTGTTTGCAGCAGCAAGTTCATCCGCGCACGCGGCCAAGCCCGCCAGAAGGCGTTTTGGAATCCCCACGTATCGCGTTCCATAATGTTGTACCAACCATTCCCCAATGCAATCGAGATAACATTGCGTTTTCCCTTGCGTAACAGGGAACTCACATCAAAACTTTGATAGGGTACAGCTTTGGAGTAATCATACATCGTGGAATAAAGCACGCCCGGACCAACCGCATGGCCATTGACGCGCACCTCCCAATAACCCAAACCCGATATATACATGCAGGCATGCTGCAAGTTTCCGGGCACATGAAACACCTTGCGAAAAATCGGGCACGGTTCCTTCTGAATCCAACTTTTATGGAAAATCTTCTTCGGCAACGGCAAACCGTAATAAGCATTATGCGGTGCGGTGTAGAATGGATTGCTGATCTTATGCTGATAACTGATCCAGCTTCCCCGCCACTCGCTGGACTTCAGCGGACCGGTCATCCAACTGGCCGTGCGGCTCCATTGCGATTGCCAGCCGGATCGACTCCATACCCGCACGCGCCAAAAATAATGCGTGTACGGATGAAATACCGGGCCATTGTATTGCGGGAGAAGGTCCGGATTCTCCGTCACTTTTCCCGAATCCCAGATCAGATTATGCCCATCGCCAAGATCAGCCATAGATTGTGCTACTTGTATCTGATATGCCGCCTCGTGCCGGAATGTGTCCCTTTGCGGTGGAGCCCACGTCAGGCGCGGATGCGGTTCCTGCACGCCCAGTGGATCGCGCATCCATTGGCAACGCAGGCGACTGGGTGCGTTGACGCTACCAGTGCGCGGCGGTAGTACCGGTTTAACGCGATCCGTCCGTGGAATTTGAGCAAGGAGGATGGTCGGTGGGTTCGCCGCAGCCTCCGCCCGAGCCATAGGGAATGCCAACATCATAAGGACGGCCGCCCACATTGCTGGTGCTCTGCCAAGCCAAGAACGCCGGTAATTATTACAGTTAAACAGCATCATTGAACGCGTACCTCAGTGGCCTGTTTTACCGACTGCCAGTTGGAAATTGCTGACAGCCCCCTTGGTTACTTCAGCATTACCCAACGCTATCCCGGTAATCGTTGGATTCGCTGAAAACGGTGTCGTTGGTGTTACCACCACGCCATTATCCAAAACCTCATACGTCCACACTTGGCCCACAGTGTTGAGCACAATGGCGATCTTTTGCACACCATCCGTGGTCGTCCAACGGGTTATTCCATTGGCTCCCGGCCCGACCACAGTTGCACCGCCACCTCCGCCACCTGGACCCGATCCACCGGCCCCGCGATCCGGATATACCGCAGCCCATGGGCCGGCACCAATGGCCCCATTGGCAAAGAAGGCGGTTACGCCAGTATTGGGATGACCGGTGCCGGGATTCCAGTGTTCCACAAATCCGATCGCCAGCCAGCCCGAACCGGCACCCTTTTTAGGGTTCAGACCCGCCGACAACGTATAGATGTTGCCACCAACCGGCGTAAATGGAAGATAGGCATTGCCCGCAGCGGTGGTCGAGCCATCCGCCTTCCAACCCGCGCCTGCGGCCCAACCGATGTGATGTCCCTTCTTCGCCGTCGGCTCCCGACCATTGAGCGCCACGAGCGGGCCACCTTTGAAAGTATCCTGGTACAACACGCCCGCCGGAACGGGTTTCGCCACCGCAGTGGGGCTTGACGTATGCCGGTGTAATACCGACGCCAAAGGCCTCGTTTTAACAGCCGACAATTCAAAATCACTGACAGCCCCCTTGGTTACTTCAGCATTACCCAACGCCACCCCAGTAATCGTTGGATTGGTTGGAAATGGCGTTGTCGGCGTTACCTCCACACCGTTATCCAGAACCCGATATGTCCATACTTGATCCATCGTATTCAATACGATCGTAATATGTTGCACACCATCCGTGGTCGTCCAACGGGTTATTCCATTGGCTCCCGGCCCGACCACGGTTGCACCGCCACCTCCGCCACCTGGACCCGATCCACCAGCCCCGCGATCCGGATAGACCGCAGCCCATGGGCCGGCACCAATGGCTCCATTGGCAAAGAAGGCGGTTACGCCAGTATTGGGATGACCGGCACCGGGGTTCCAGTGTTCTACAAATCCGATCGCCAGCCAGCCTGAACCGGCACCCTTTTTCGGGTTCAAGCCCGCCGACAACGTATAGATATTGCCACCAACCGGCGTAAATGGAAGATAGGCATTGCCCGCAGCGGTCGTTGAGCCATCCGCATTCCAACCCGCAGCGGCCCATCGAATATTGTGGCCCGGCCTAACCGTCGGCCGACAGCCATTGAGCGCGATGAGCGGCCCACCCTTAAATGTATCCTGGTAAAGCACACCCGCCGGGGCGGGTTTCGCCACCGCAGTGGGACTTAACGTATATTCACACGGCACTGGTTCCGCCATTACTGCGCAGCGTGCTGCCACAGTCTTGAACAGATTATGATAAAGCAATCCGATCAGCGAACGCGCCGCCTTCACCTGCGGCTTGGAATTTTTTAGAGGAAGCCCCACGAATGACCAACAACCGTGCGCACTAAATTTATACTGACTTTTTTCCAGCGGCAACTGGATAAGCCGCCAAATATAAAACCGCACTTGGGCCTCAC
This sequence comes from Phycisphaerae bacterium, assembly GCA_049977145.1. Classification (GTDB taxonomy): domain Bacteria; phylum Planctomycetota; class Phycisphaerae; order WQYP01; family WQYP01; genus JAMDCX01. Next base: position 63,528 of record JBMFGW010000004.1, on the reverse strand, counting down.
GCCATACTTGGTCCAACACAGAATAAGCTTGGGCCATCATGGGCGTGTCATAGCGGGCGAGATTGACCCCAACCGCCAGATTTTGCTTGGAGAAGTCGCCAATCCATTGACCATTAATTTGCAAGGTGTAGCGCGGAGCAACAAGCCCAGTAACCCGCAATGTTTCGGAGTCCAGGTTGTGGTAAAACCCGCATAATTTTACGACCAGCGCTGTAACGCGATTGGTGTAATTCCAATTCGGCGTGGGAGGCATCCAGAGCGAACGGGAAAACTGCGACACATTCGCGCCCACAGGTGCCAAAATCGGTGGAAATTGTGGCCAGTTTTCATGTAAATCCATGATCGGCAGCGGCAGGGCTTGATCCTTCTGCGTCCATGAGATGCTACCTTTGGCTTCAGACAGGGCCGAGACCGTGGTATTGGTGGATTGCGAAACCGACTTATTGCCAGCGTTAATATCCACATCAGAAATTGTCGCCGGCGCGTTCCAAGCCTTTAACAGTGCTTCCGCCATTACCAACTGGCCATTGGCCGCTGGATGTACCCGCTGGGGAATAATCTGCTGTGCCAATTGCGGATTTATCTTCTCCGCCTTTTCCAACACGTTCACCAGCGGCCTATTGAAATTCGCATACGCCAAATGATCCTTGGCGGCCAGGTTTTTCAGAAATTGGCCAAAGCGGATCAACGTCGCGTTGTAACCATTCGGAGGTTGCGGTGGCATTGTTACATCATCAAAAGGAGAGGGCGCAATTAGCACGATTCGCACGCCGGGCAGATGACTCTTCAGCGATTGGATAATATGTTCATAACCATTCTTGTAGTTCTGAAAAAGTACGGGATCAATAGAGCCTCCGCCACCGCCATCATTCATGCCCAGCATGATCGCGACCACATCGGGCTTGAATGCAAACACATCGCGTTTAAGCCGCAGGTTTACCCCACCGGCCCAATTTCCACGGACCGTATCACTACCCACGCCGGAGTTGACAAACCGAACGTGGAGATCGGGAAAGCGGGTGCGAACATACATCTCAACATCAGTGGTGTAAAACCGCTGTTCAGTGATGCTATCACCGTAGAATACCACGCGATCACCATTCTTGAGAAAGAACCCCTGCGGACTTGGTGGCCCGTCGTCGGCTTCCACATCAGCAGCAGCCGTTTCTGGTGCCTGCAAAAACTGGAATATAATTTGGGCGATGCGATGCTGACCCGCCGCGTTCGGATGTACGCCATCCGCCTGGTAATACCCCGTCGCCCCGTGGTTTTCAAAGAATCGGCTCAGGTCGGCATGAATTCGTATGACCGGAATAGACGTGGCCAGGCCAGCCTTATGAATATTCGGAATCGGCCCGCGCGCAAGCATCGCTTCGCTAATGCCATAATTAGAATGAATAATCGGAGGCGGTGTGCAGATATAAACTTTGGCACGGGCTTTGAGGTGCGAAAAATGCCGAATCATCGCTTCCGCATTCGCAGTGAACTGGGAACCGAATTGGGCCCAATTCTCCGGCTTCGTATCATTGGTGCCCAACATGATGATGACTATATTGGGATTAAATTTAGTGGCAGCTTCAAAGTCCGGTGTTTTCCAATAGGGAAGATTACCATTCTTGAGCATGGTAGCGCCGCTGTAACCGAAGTTCGCCACCTGGTAGCCGTTTCCCAACAAGCGTTGTAACACCCCCGGCCACCCATGGACACGCCGCTGCGGAACGCCGTACCCGTAGGTAATACTGTCACCGACACAGGCCACGCGAATTTTCGCCGCCGTCGCCCGGGAAGCCGTGAACAAAGGTAGTAGGCAGACAAATAATATGGCTGTAAAACACCGCCACGCGATTTTCTTTTGCTGTGTCATATCAAGATTTCTCCAAAAGATACTCCTACACGGCTAAGCCGCTGACAGTGTAATTATCAATGACACGGCAAGTTCTCACAATGTCAATTTCCATAATAATATTGTCAATTTGCGTTTTTTTCGCCTTCCTCCTTGCTTCGCGCTTACGTCCCTGGTAACCGCCACAGGCCCGGGATTACACCAAAAGAGCGAAGGTTCGTGAGACTGGTTTGCGAGATGCGGAACCCCGCGAATTGGAATGCGGAAATTTGCGTCCCGTGCCGCTGGAGCGCTGCTCGACCGTCAGTTTCAGACCGATGGCTTTGGTAACCGCCTGCAGCGTGGAAAGGCGGGGGTTGCCGCGGGCGGACAAAGCGCGATGCAGGCTTTCACGTTCAATTCCGGCAATCTTTGCGACTTTTGCAAACCCACCCCGCGCTTCGGTGATCCGCCGCAATGCAAGCAGCAATACTTTCGGTTCATCTGCATCCTCCAGTGCGGCTCGAAGATATTCCACGGCGAACATGGGATCGGACTTGAGTTTCCGTTTCATCACCTCATCATGTGATACGCTATGTGCTGGACATGTCTTGAAGTTCATGGTTCAACGCTCCTTTTTCGGTAATCTTGAAGGTATTCTGCCGCAGTGGCGATATCGGCCGCCTGTCGGCGCTTATCTCCACCGCACAAAAGCAGTACGCATGTTTTTCCCACCATTGCATAATAAATACGTTACCCCGGTCCAAAATCAATTCGCAGTTCACTGACACCGTTTCCCACCGGCCTGCAAGCGCCGAAATTACCAACCGCAACGCGGTCCAAACGCGCCGCAATACGGGCCTCGATAGACTTATCCTTGAGCGACGTCAGCCACGCCTCGAATACGTTCTTACCGGACGCCGAGATATAGTGACGAATCGCAAACACGGTACCACCGTAACTTATAGATCACTTGTTGTCAAGCACGAGCCTTAAACGTGTCATCCGGGGTTCCCCGGGAGAAGGTACTGGCCGCACTGGTGGTCAATCGGCTCATTGGTCCGGGCAGTGAATTCCGTTGGCACCGCCAATGGTTCCATCGAAGTGCCATGGATGAGTTGCTGGAAGTGGATACCGCCGTGGCATCCAAGGATCGGTTGGCCCAAACGTCTTAGCGGAAGTTCTCTGGCGGCGTCATACGCAACTCGCGGAGATAGAAGCCGCCTTCAAGTGCCTGAAGAGTGATTTGGATATAAGGCCGATTCATCATCAGGTTCAGTCTCAGGTGGCGGCGCATATCCTTGTGGCATTTATGAGGTATTGCCTGATAACCGCGTTACACATGCGTATACGGCTAAGCCGCCGACAGTGTATACTCCGCGGCCATTGATGATACTGGGTCACGAAGGCAAGGACGGCGTAGGTACCGCAGGCGTCCCGCCTGCTTTTGTCGCGTTTCCGATGCAGGCAAGATGCCTGCGGTACAACGCATTCCACCGCCTAATTTGTCCCATTGAAGGCCAATCGGAGTGTACCTGCATTCGTCACTGCGGCAGACAGGAAAGTCTGCACCACAAAAAAGGCAACGCGATAAAGCCTCGCCCGTGAACGGTTACTAATTTTGCGACGCCAAGCGTGCGATACCACTGGTTGTTGCCTTAGCAAGACGGCGCTGGCGTTCTATCCATCCCCGCCAGTTTTCTCCGCCTTGCCCACTGGCCGAGGCCGCCCGTATAATCGTAAACATGCAAAATCAGGAAAATGAGGCATTTTCGCGGGTTCTCATTGACAAGGCGCTGGAATACAGCGGTTGGAACTTGCTGGATGCCCATCAGGTCCGCTTTGAGCTAAGCGATGCTACCGGGCGGGCGGATTATGTCCTTTTCGGCCAGCGCGGCCCGCTTTGTGTTTTGGAAGCCAAACGCGAAGATGTTGATCCATACAACGCCAAGGAGCAGGCCCGTGGCTACGCCGAAAACCGCAAAGCCCCGTTCGTGATTCTCTCCAATGGCCGGGAGCACTGGTTCTGGAATTACACCCGCAAGGATCGGGATGCCTACCGTATTGAGCGGCTGCCATCTCTTGAAGACCTCGAACGGTTGCGCCTGAAAAATCTGCAACCGCCGCGCGCGTTGATGAGCGAGATCATCACGCCCGATTATCTGAAAAGATTTCGTCCCGACCGCGAACTGCGGCGCTACCAGATTGCGGCATTGGACACCGTATCGCGGCAGTTTGATGATCAGGCCCGCCGCGGATTCCTGCTGGAAATGGCGACCGGCACGGGCAAGACGCTGCTGTGCGCCGCGTTGATCCGGCGCTTTCTTGCCACGCGCAACGCCGAGCGGGTTTTGTTTATTGTGGACCGCATTGAACTGGCCAAGCAGACGCTGGAAGAATTCAATGTCATGCTTGCCGAGTACAAGCCGGTTCTCTATAAAACCGCGCGCCGGAAATCCGGCGAATTGCTTGGCTCATCGGTGGTGGTCGCCACGCTGCAATCGCTGATGGTGGACCGCCGCTACCGGGAGGAATTCACGCCATTTCACTTTGATCTGGTGGTTAATGATGAAGCTCACCGCTCAATTTACGGCGACGCGCGGGAGGTGGTGCAATTTTTCCAGGCTACCCGCGTCGGTCTGACCGCCACGCCCAAGGCCTATTTGAAAAATGTGGATATGGAACAGCTTGAGCAGGAAAATCCCAAGGCGCTTGAAGCGCGCTTGTTCCGGGACACCTACAATTATTTTGGCTGCAAGCCCGGCTTTCCGACTTTCCGTTATGACATTGTTGACGCGGTGAAAGACCCGGAGGGTCCGTTCCTTTGCCTGCCCAAAATTATTGACCTGCGCTCGGACATCACCACGCAGGCGCTGGCCGACTCCGGCTGGGCGGTGGTCATTAACGAGCAGGAAGAGAATTTCAAGATTAAGGACCTTGAACGGAAAATCTTCACTCCCGCCCGCAACCGCGTTATCTGCGAGGAGTTTTTGGCTGAAGCGAAGCGGGACCCGGCGAACAACATCGGGAAATCTCTGGTGTTTGCGGTGAACCAAACTCATGCGACCGAGCTGACGAAAATTTTCAACTTACTTGAGCCTGGTATTGCCGTCACCATCACCAGCCGGATTGAAGGTGCCGCGGAAATAGCCAAGGAATTTCGCGACGGGAAACGTAGTGAACGCATCGCCGTTTCCGTCGATATGCTTTCCACCGGCTACAACTGCCAGGACTTGCTGAATATTGGCCTGATGCGGCCCATTTTTTCCCCAACCGAATACATCCAGATTAAGGGACGCGGCACGCGACTGTTTACCTTTAAGATCGGCAACACGGAACACGAAAAGAAATATTTCCTGATACTGGATTTCTGCGCAGTAGCCGAATATTTTGAGGAAAAATACGACTATACTGTTCCGCTCAAGCTGCCACGCCCCAAACAGCAATCGGAACCCACCACCTACCCGCCCCATTTGCCGCAAGGGGTGATTCTGCGTGAAGGTGATGGTGATGGCGAAGTTGCCACCGCGGATGGTACGCCGCCTGATTTGAGCGCGCCGCCACCGCGGGACATTCCGACCTGGGAGGGTGTGGACAAGCTGGTGAGCCGGGAAATAACCGTTGTCGGGCCCGACGGGCAGAAGGTGGACCTGATGACGTTTCGTGGCGGTTATGAGCGAGACATCAGAGAGTTTGTCGCCCGGACTCCGGAAATGCAGACCGCTGTTGATGCGGAAGATGATGACACGGTTGAAACGCTGGTTAACGAACGGTTTTATCACCGCCCGGAAATGTATTACTCCCCGGACAAGCTCATCATCTCTTATGGTGTGCCGGCAAGCACTCCGGCCTTTGTTTACAATGCCGTCGGGCGTAAGCCGTTGCCGACGCGTGACGCGATTATTTGCGATACGGTGGACTCCATCGCCGCGCGGTTTAATCTGCGTTACAATGAGCAGAAGTGGCTTAACGCCACCGCCGAACTGATTGCCGAGGATGGTAACTCGCTTAAAAAATTCATGGCGGGGGATATGACGATGTTCAGCGAGATACAGTTTAATCCGCTGGGCGGCGTCACGGCATTATCTCGGTTTGAGGCGCGTGGCGAAGTATTTGAAGCCCTGCGCCAGTCCGGCCTGGTCCGGCAATCCCTGCTGGCCAGTGCATAAAAAGGTGCAATGAATATGGCGACGGATCCACCAATAAAAACCAATGGTTCCAATTTCTTTTCCTCCGGCTTGCGCCAGCGGGTGGACCAGCTTATGGACATCCTGTATTCCGGCGGGGTAAATAACCCGATGGATTCCATTGAGCAGATTTCTTATCTGCTGTTTTTACGCCTGCTGACTGAAAAGGATGAGGCCCTTGCGGGGCTTGATAAAAAATATACCCGCATTTTCTCCGGTAAATGGGCACGCTTTGCCTGGGGTAACTTTGTGACTCTGGCTGGGGATGAACTGTTCAATGCCGCCCGTGACGCCATTGAAAGTTTGCATGAGCTGCCGAACCTAAGCGACACCGGCAAGCTCCTGTTTGGCCGCGCCACACTGAAAATTTATGACCGCCCCACGCTGCGCGCCATCATTCAGGGCATTGAGGAAATGGACCTTGCCGCGCATGATGGCCACGATCTTAAAGGCGATATGTACGAATATCTGCTATCCAAGCTTTCCATGTCCGGCACTAATGGCCAATTCCGCACCCCGCGCCACATTATTGACCTGATGGTTGAATTGGTGAACCCGCAACCGGGCCAGCGGATTTGTGACCCCGCGTGCGGCACGGCGGGCTTTCTTATCTCCGCGCTTAATCACATTCTGCGGCAAAACACCAAACCGGCCGACCTGAAGCGGGGGCACATTTATGGATCGCTGCTCAAATCGGCCCAATGGAAGTTTCTGGGATCACAGGCCTTTACCGGCTTTGATAACGACGCCAATATGGTCAAAATCGCGATTCTTAATTTATATCTGCACCAGTTGGAACGGGCGCGCGTTGAGCATTTCAACCCGTTGACAACGGGATTTGGCGGGGTGTATCCGGGGGAACGCTTTGAAGTTATTTTGGCCAATCCGCCATTCTCCGGCAAGGTGCAGGATGAAAGCATTCTCGCGGATCTGAATTATAAGTTAAACACCCGGGCCACCGAACTGCTATTTCTAAAATGGTTTGTGGATCATCTGGCACCGGGCGGGCGGGCAGGTGTTATTGTGCCCAATGGCGTGTTATTTGGCTCAACAAACGCTGCGGTAAAACTACGCGAAGCGCTATTAACCGAGTGCGATCTGCAAGCCATCATCAATTTGCCCAGCGGGGTTTTCAAGCCTTATGCGGGCGTGGCTACGGCAGCGTTGATATTTCAGAAGGGTACGCCGACAAAATCCGTCTGGTTTTACGATTTGGGGGCCGATGGCCTAAGTCTGGACGACAAACGCAGCCCCATTGAAGCCAACGATATTCCCGATATTTTGGCCAAATGGCCAACACGCGAAGAAAGTGCCAAAAGCTATCGCGTGGCGATTGAGAAAATCAAGGAAAACGATTGGAGCCTGGCCGCAGGCCGATACAGGGCTGTGACCAGCGAAGCCGTGAATCATGATGCGCCTTCGGACATTCTCCGCGAGGTGATTAAGTTGGAGGGTGAAATTGTTCGACGCGGCGAAGCGTTGTTGGCGAAAGGTGGGGGGAGCGAATGAAGCGCTGGCCAACAAAACCGCTAGGGGATGCCTATTGGTTTCAAGAGGGACCGGGTGTTCGTAAATGGCAGTTCCGCGGATCAGGCGTCAAGCTCCTCAACGTTGCAAATATTACGAGTGAGGGGAATCTCGACTTGTCGAGCACGGAACGCTACCTTGCCCATGAGGAAGTTCAGGAAAAGTATTCTCACTTTCTCATAGATGCGGGCGACATGGTAATAGCCAGTTCGGGAATCTCGTTTGACAAGGATGGTTTATTGCGGACTCGCGGCGCGTTTGTCGAGACGCAACACCTACCTCTCTGCCTCAACACCAGCACGATCCGGTTCAAACCGAAAGAGGGGGTCTCAAGCCTGGGCTGGCTGCGGCACTGGCTCGATTCGGTCGAATTTCGTGGGCAGATCACCCGGCTCGTAACCGGATCCGCTCAACAAAACTTCGGCCCATCTCACCTGAGAGCGACCACCATTACCCTCCCGCCGCTGGCGGAGCAGGAGCGGATCGTGAAGCTGCTGGACGAGGCCGACGGGTTGCGAAAACTCCGCGCCCAAGCCGACCGCCGCACCGCCGACCTCATCCCCGCGCTTTTTCAGGAGATGTTTGGTGATCCTGTCACAAATCCCGAAGGTTGGAAAGTCAAAATGCTCCCTGAAATAGGTAAGCTTGATCGCGGACGCTCCAGAAATCGCCCGCGAGGAGATCCCAGCCTCTATGGGGGCAAATATCCATTTATCCAGACGGGCGATGTTGCCAGTGCCAACGGCGAGATCACCACCTATACCCAGACCTATTCGGAAAAGGGTTTCGCCCAAAGCCGAATGTGGCCTGCTGGAACGCTCGTTGTCACCATTGCCGCGAACATTGGCAAAACAGCCATCCTGACATTTCCGGCCTGCTTTCCAGACAGTATGGTCGGGTTTATCCCGAGCGATGGCGTTGCTGCCGATTACGTTCGTGCTTGTCTCGTTACCATGGAAAATCATCTCGAGGAAGCTGCACCACAAATGGCCCAAAAAAATATAAACCTAAAATTCTTGAGCGAGTTGGCGATTCCCTTCCCGCCACTGCCATTACAAAAGAAATTTGCCCAACGGGTGACCGAAATCCGCCAGATCGAATCCGCTCAAACCACCAGCCGCGCCCGGCTTGATGCCCTGTTTCAGTCCATGTTGCACCGGGCGTTTAATGGGGAGTTGTGATGAACGGGATCTCAAATTTAGGGCGGGCGGAGGGGTTGAAAGATACGACTGGTTTTGTCGAGGTTCGGTGGTGCTGGAGCATTTCAGATGGATGAAAAGGAACTTAAGGATCGACTGGAAAAAATCACCCCTCGGCTGTTGCCGCACGTCGGCATGCTGCTGCTCTTGCCGAGCAGCGGAGCACCGCCGAGCGACGTGATCTGCAATGGCACCGCCTCCTTCATCGACACCGGCACCGCGAAACTTCTGGTCACATGCGGCCATGTGATCGACCGCTTCAATGAATTAAGGGAAGCCAATCCGCACGCCGTTCTGGCCGTCGGGGCCGGGAACGGCGTCCCGCCAGTGATCGTATCGGACGCCCATCTTGTTGAAAACGGTGGAACGCGACTGGATTTAGCGGTGCTTAGGCTGCCGGATCCGGAACGCATCACGGGTAGTGGGAAATCCTATTTCAGGGCCGAGGTTTGGCCCCCGATCCGCGCCATGGAGGGTCAGGTTGCGGTCTTGTTAGGATTCCCGGGAGCGCACCGCGCGTCCAGCGCCGGTGGACTGGACGCGCGGGCGACTCCGGTCTGCGATTTCGTGACCTCTGTTTCGGCCCGGCATATCGTTCTCGCGGATGGGGATATGGTGCGGGTTGCCGTTAAGTGCAATCCTGATCTCGATGAGCTGACCTCGCTGGGCGGTATGAGTGGCAGCGCCGTGTACGTCGTGGACGAGGCCCGGAATATCCCGCAACTGGTGGGCTTCATGTACGAGAGTGGCGAAGGAATCCATGCGACTATCTTCGTCGCTCACGCAGCGTTCTTGCGTGCCGACGGCGCGCTGGACCATCATGCGATGCCATGGTAGCCCATGGGGCGGCGCCATGCAGCCCGTAGCGGCACGAAATAATGACATCCATTGAATAGACGCAAACCGCACTCAGTTCGTGCCCCCGCTGCGGCATCGCGCCGTAAGATCTTCGCCCCGCTTTCTTCGCCGGGAATCGATCCCCTATCGGGCGCTGGCGGGATGTTGTAGAATATTGCCCTGTCGTCGTTCTCAACGAAAGGCCTACAGATGACTTTGTCCCCCGATCCCGTGCCATCGATTTACGACCAGATTAAAAAAGAAATTCAAGGTGAGTATTTTCAACAAAAATACGTCAATGACGGGCAGCGTTTCGTCGCTTGGTATGTGCATAACATTCATGGCCGCGACATGATTGAAACCCGAGAGGATGTCACAGATGGCCCCGACGACCAGCAGATTGATGCAATCGTTGTGGACGATGGCAACGCAACGGTTTACGTTATCCAGGGCAAATTTGTGGGCCAACCGACTATAGACGCGGCACCTTTGCGAGAGGTGCTGTCATCATGGATTAAGCTCAAAGATATTGTCAAATTGCAGGCTACTGGGAATCAAAGGCTTAAGCGCCGGCTCGCCGAAGTTGCCACTGCGATTGAAGATGAATATAACGTTTCCTTCGAGCTCATCGCCACCGGGTTCTTGACCACTGGCGCCAAGGAGGATCTTGCGCAGTTTCAGGAAAATATCGCTGAAGCAGAGGATTTTCCGGCGGAGATACATGTTGTTGACCCGGAGGAACTGAAGCGTCGTTACGATATTTCGCTGGATCGCGAGAACCCGCTCATCAGCCATAAGGTCACGCTGGAATCTGACAAGTATATGGCAATGGAAATCGGCGGAACGAAATGTATCGTCGCCGCGATCCCGTTGAAAGACTGTATCGCCATTCCGGGCATCAAGGATGGGACGCTCTTTCAAAAGAATGTCCGCCAGTCGTTGGGCTTGAACAATCGTGTGAATAAGGGCATCAAGGACACAATTTATAGTGATCGGGCAGATGACTTCTTCTTCCTCCACAACGGTGTCACCGCAATCTGCAGTAAGTTCGATATTAACGACGGCATGCTGACGATAAAGGGCCTCAGCATCGTCAACGGTTGTCAGTCGCTGAACACCATCCTTTCATGCAGCGAGCGAGTCAAGGAACTCGACAGTGCTTATGCGATGTTCCGCTTTTATGAGATTCCGGAGCGGAACCGCGGCGACAGGATCAGCATCTCCACCAACTCCCAGAGCGGTGTCAAGCCAAGGGATTTGCGCAGCAACGACCGGCGTGTTCTCGCCACGAAGAAGTCGTACGAGCAGAAATATCCAATGGGATACTTCATTACCAAAAGGGGCGAGAAGCCACCTGCAGATCGCGATGGGACGGAGGTTGTCGATCTGATGGAGTTGGCGAAGTGGATGATGGCTTGGCATTCACAGCGACCAAACATCTCGTATAGCGAAAACAAGCTCTTCGACAAGCACTTCGAGCAACTTTTCAAACGTAATCGGGAGTATGCACCCGAGAACGCTTATGCTCTGTCGCATTGGATGCAGGAGATTGAAAAGCGGTGGAAGAAAGACAATCCCCTTGGGTTGAATGAGTCGCTGTTGGCAATGCGATCCTATGCCCCGTATAACCACTTGTACGCTGTCTCACTGTACTTCTGCCAGGCAAACTCTAGAGGCGACGGCGTTCCTAACCCTGTGGTTGCGTATGAGAGGGCAAAGGCGGCCAATCTTATTGGTCAGGTGGTAGACGCAGCCGGAACGTGCCTAAACAGCGCACTTGAGGCGGCCGCAAATGAGCCCCAGCTGGCCAACCGCGTATTCAGCCCACAAAACTGGATCAAAACAAAGGCGTGTTTGGCAGGAATCCGGCAGGCAGTCGGACAATATTTTAACATGCTTCCATCAATGCCCGGCGGCCGTGAGCTGAGCCAGAAGCTGCGGGACTCGCTAAGGATGGACGCGGACGAATTCGATGATCGGTGGGCGGCAGACTAAAAGAGGCGACGCGAACGTCTAACATCCATCGTCCATTAGCTGCGAGCAAGGCATAACGCGTTGCCCTTGGTGCGACTATATTTTTTGGCATGGGCGTAGGATTTCCGCTGCGAACGCGCGGGCCAAGGCCACGCGGCTAAAAGGATATATTGTGGTTCGGTGTGGCGGTAATAGTTTAGTCCGTGCGCGTAGATATTAAGATACATGCCAAGCGATATTGGCAGAATAGGGTTCGCCGGTGGCCAGTTCGGCGGATCGGGGTTGCGGCCTCATTGGAGCTGGGACTACGGCGGGTGGGGACACCCGCGCCCCCAGATCGTCCGCAGCGGCGGGGCTGGGGGATTTTGGGAAGGGGAGAGCCCGTCGGCAGCCGACGACGCTAAACGGGGCGCGACCATCGGTCGCGGCTTTATGAGGGACGGTGGCGCGGCGCTCAATGAACAATGATCAATGGGACGGTCCGGTGCGGCGGCTGTCGCCGCCGAGCAGTTGATCGGGAATGAGGTGAAGCCCCGGCCAGCCGGCTCCTGCGGCAAAGGGCCTGTCCCGATGTGTCGGGGGATTTCGGCTTCCTGCCTAAACAGGGAGCGGCTATGGCTGGGGCAAGCGAGTTGTCCTTGGCTTGCCATGCGCGACAATCTGCCGTCGATGGTGGTAGCGAATGCTATAATGTCTAACGCTCTGATATGAAGGGATGCTTTATGGCGAAATTACCAATTCATAAACCGAGGCGGTCAATCCGCTTGGTGCCGTCCGTTGGTCGCCGGGCTAAAATCCGCTTTGGTCGCAGCGATCTTTCGGTCGTCGTTGTTGAAGATAGAGGTGCCATAGGCTCTTTGGGCCGACGGCTTGTGCGCGTGCGGCCTGTTGGTAACGCGGATGAAAGTCCCGCTACATTCGAGGTTCCGGCGGACGAATTGCTTTTCTCTCGACAATAACGCCACAAATCTGATTACGAATATACTGCAGCATCGCAAAAGCGAGGGGCAGTGGGGTCTTTTCGGCCAATCGCGATCCCGGCCAAAGTCGCGCTGTATTGTTAAGGGAGTTGCATTGGTGACATCCATCGTTTATCTAAGTACACGCATTTCTTGGGATATAGAAAATGTGACATCCACCGTTTCCACAATTGACCGACCGGATTAACAGCAAACATCCAACTGGCAATCCATTTTCTCATTCCATGACCGATCGGCGATTTTCCCTTAGGCTCATGAGCGTAAGCTTTTGGGTCTCTTTCCCGCTGGCGAGCGCGAATTCGGTTGTTTCTTCGCAGACGAACGTATATTCAGAATCAATGGTAACCTTGCTGAGGCTGACGCCCGCTCCAGTCTTCCCGGAATACTCTTCGCCATCCGTGTGCGATTTGAGTCGCCACTCCCCCTTAACGGATATTTCCATGGTGAACTCCATTCAGTTAATAAGACACAGATTGTTTCACTGACGCACCGGATTCCGCGCAGGTCTTGACGGTTATCAAAATTCTGTCATTCTGGTGCAGTTGTTTGGGGGGCGTTGTCGCGATACCGAGTTCCGCCACGGCGGTGCATGTGGTGCGCCCGCTGAATTTTACCTATTCCATGCGGCGATGCGAAAGTTGATGGTATCCGGCAAGAGGGACTAATCATGGCTGCGCGAAGTGCCTGGACGTTGCCATTTAGTGTTCTGCGGGTAAAATATCAGCATTATTGTGCTTCGATCACAGCGAACTGGGGATCGCATATGTATCCAGTGGGAACAACCTAAATTTCGAGGTGCGGTATCCACGATTGTGATGATTTGTGCAGGCTTACGAGGTAAGGTTGATGGACGAAACTGAATTTTTACGTCCCCGTTTCGTTGGGCCAAGGTTTGAAGAACATTCTATCCCATTGGAAGTCCTAGGTGACTTAGCCGCGCTAGAAGCCATGATCTTGGAAATGGCCAAACATGAATTTTTGAAAGCCAACCCAAACCGCGAGCGATCACCGCGTCATTTCACCGAGGGTATTTCGCTGAAGCTTACCGCAGTTGAGGCGGGAAGCGCAATCCCTGTAATTGCGCTTTCGGTTTCCACCGACATGTTGTTCCCGTCAGACATTGTAACTTGGCTTGAGAAGGGAAGAGATTCAGTTCTCGCCGCAATAAAAGCAGCAGCAAATCCCAAGGAAATCTTTAACCATGTCCCAAAAGAAAAACTGGGCTGGTTCGACAGGATCGGTCGCAGCCTCCGAGGAGATGAAGCCATCGAGTTCACGTCCCCTGATGGTGGAGCAGTTACTCGTTTAACATTAACCGTCAGACGAGCCTTACTTTTAGCCTCCGACACTGTAAAGGACTATACCGAAGATGTAACGCTTCGTGCTGCGATCTGCGAGGCTGACCAAGCCAAGATGACCTTCCAACTACAGGAGGCGGATGGTCACAAAATCTTCGCCCCATTGGCCCCCCAGCACCTCGATCCCGTCTTGAAAGCGTTCGCAAAATATAGGCAGGGGTATCGCGTGCTCCTGCAGGGCGTTGGAAAGTTTAACCGCAGCAAGAGGTTGGAGAGCTTTGAGTCAATCGAACATATTAATGAACTCGATCCACTTGACGTGGAAATGAGATTGGAAGAGATAGCCAACCTGAAAGATGGATGGCTCGAAGGCGAAGGCAAAGCGCCCGCTTCCGATGGGCTCATTTGGTTAAGAGGTGCGTTTAATAAATATTATTCTGAGGAGGCGATTTTACCACGTTTATATCCCACGGTAGAGGGTGGCATTCAGGCGGAATGGAAGCTAGGCCAAATCGCGGCATCCTTGGAAATCGACATTAAAACCCACAATGCCGATTGGTTTCAGGTCGATCTTACAACGGACGTGGAAGAAAGTAACAAGGCCTTGAACCTTAATCTTCCTGAATCCTGGAAGTGGTTGGTGGCGCAAATAATGACCCTGGGTGGAGCGGCGGAATGACTGACGAAACATTGTTACACCGGCAGGTGCATCCCAGCTGGTGCCAAGACGGGGAAATCACATCGCAAGTTTTCCGCCCAACGCCGAAAGATAGAAACAAGCTCTCGGTTTACGATGGCGATAAAATCACCGCCGAGGAGTCGTGGAGGCATTACAGCAGAGAGTTAGGCTACCTCTCTATCGGGGTTATGTCGGTCAGTGTAAAAGAGTGCACCGCTCTCAGCCTAACGCCAAACCCAGACCCAACCACACACCCGGCGCACGCCCTTATCGATTTTGGGCAAGATGGCAAAAGCCAAGCTTCAAAGAAAGCGGAAAAGTTGAAGCAGCACGCAAAGGCGCGAGGGTGGCAATACCTCCAAGATAAGCCTTCAACGGAGTGATTCCTTGGCAAATGCCGATTTTGTTCGAGGCTTCCTCGAATTCCCGTAATAATTGCAACAGGCGAAAGATGCGAAAAAGGGGACATCCATCGTTTATTGAATATATGCAAGGCATAACGCATTGCCCTTGGTGCGGCTATATTTTTTGGCATGGGCGTGGGATTTCCGCTGCGAACGCGCGGGCCAAGGCCACGCGGCTAAAAGGATATATTGCGGTTCGGTGCGGCGGTAACGGTTTGGCCCGTGCGCGTAGATATTAAGATACATGCCCAGCGAGGTTGGCAGAATAAGGTTTGCCGGTGATGAGTTTGGCGGATGGGCGTTGCGGCCTCATTGGAACTGGGACTACGGCGGGTGGGGACACCAGCGCCCCCAGATGTTCCGCCGCGGCGGGGCTGGGGGATTTGGGAATGGGGAGCGCCCGTCGGCAGCCGACGACGCTAAACGGGGCGCGACCAACGGTCGCGGCTTTATGAGGCGCAGCGGCGCTGCGCTCAATGCTCAATGGTCATTGGGGCGGCCCCGGTGCGGCGGCTGTCGCCGGGGTGCGGTTGATCGGGAATGAGGTGAAGCCCCGATTAGCCGGCTCCTGCGGCAAAGGGCCTGTCCCGATGTGTCGGGAGATTTCGGCTTCCACATGTCTCCGCACGAAAGATCACGCACCCGTCGAGTTTTATGGTCATACCAGCCGCTGTGGGCCTTTCCACAGCAGCCGCAAAGCGTGTTTTGAGCGCCGCGATAGACGCAGCAACCGCGCCTTGGGATCACCAAACATGCCGGTGACTTTGGGGGCCATGCGAAAACCAGCGAATCGATAGGCATCCGATAACCGTCGTTTGTAGCTACGTTTTTCCATCCCATGAGAATCAACAGTTTTGAAACTCTGTGAAGCGACAGAAAAACACGGCCAATTGCCGCTCACATCATTTTTTCGAGCATAATTTACCCACTGGTTTGCCCGAAGAGCCATAAAATTATAGACCGCCACCCACACCGCTTTCTATTTGCGTTTGCATTGCAGAGTAGTAATAATACCTGTAAGAGTATTACCATACGCCGTCCGCTGTTAATGATCGAAAGCGTGGCGCGGCCGGTGCATAGGAGTTTCAACCATGAAGGTGACAGTGAAAGGCCAAGTAACAGTTCCTCGGGCGATTCGCGAACGCGCTGGAATTCTTCCACACACGGACGTGGAATTTATCATTCGCGGCCGGGAGATTGTTTTACGCAAGATCTCCAAGGGCCGACGAGGAAACGCTTTGATTGCACGGATGCGTGGCCGCGCCGGCACCGGCTTATCGACCGATGAGATTATGAAACTTACACGGATGTGACACATGCCCGGCATCATGGTGGATTCTAATGTGTTGCTCGATATTCTCACCGAGGATTCCCAATGGTTTCAATGGTCCAGCGAGGCATTGGCCGAGGCGGCGGAACGCCATACGCTGGTCATCAATGCGGTAATTTTCGTCGAGGTATCGGTGCGATTTTCCCGTATTGAGGATGTCAACGAAGCACTTCCGCCGGAGTGGTTCGAACGCCGTGGCATACCTTATGAGGCGGCCTTTCTGGCGGCAAAATGCTTTTTGTCATATCGACGACGTGGCGGTGAGAAGATAGTGGTATTACCTGATTTTTTTATTGGTGCGCATGCGGCGGTTGAAGGACTCAAACTGATGACGCGCGACATGGGACGTTACCGAACCTATTTTCCACGGTTGGACATCATTAGTCCCGCTGGAAGATAAGCGTGGATCCCAACTTTCACAATTGTCATCGCCGTGGTTCTCCGTTGATTTCTGGGAAAATTATGCGCTCGTCGCAAGGGCTGCGGAGGGATGGAATAAACGGGGACGCGCGGCACAATGCCCGCGGCTAAAAGGTGATGGCGGCGGGCGGGTGCGAAGTGAAACGGGGACGTAATTAGCTCCCGCACCGCTGCGTGGCCCGGAAAAATTGCCACGCTCGGCGTCAACGGCCACCGGCGGTCCATTGCGCACATTGGAAGGTTCCACAACGCCGATGTCTCCGGGCTGTTCACATTTGACGGGTGCGGCGACGCCACGACCAAAACGCGCGAACGGGTGGCCGCGCTAATCCGAAAACGGCTCTTGTTTAACGCATTTGTCCGATCGAATCCGTAACGGACTACCGGCAATGTTTCACGATGCGAAGGTACGCGGTGTGTACGGGGTAAACGGGGCGCGACCCGCGGTCGCGGCTTTATGGGTGCGGCGGCGTTGCGGCGGGATTGTTTTAGAATCCGGAATTGGTTAAAGGAGCTGTAGGCGCCGGCCCCAAGTGGCATTAAACAGGTTTGGGAATCTATCTTTATATCAACCCATCCGGCGCCAATCAATTTAGGTACGCGCCGCCAGTTCCGCCAGTGTATGATGTTTTCCCCATTGCGATTCAAGATCATAAAACTCCCGTAAACGCGGACGCCGCAGGACATGCTCTTCCTCGGTCGTCGCCATGGAATCAGTAATTGTGTGGCAGCCGTCTGCAACGGCATGCAGGATTTCCGCCACGCCAATGTTTTCCGGCGCCTTGGCCAGCACATATTGCTGCGGTTGTCCGCCAACCGGCAGTATCAGCCCCGCTTTCGCCAGCGAAGAGAGCATTTCCACCACTGGTTCCAGCGCCAAACCCAATTCATTGGCCGCCATTTCCGCCGTGAGTTTCTTGCCTTCCTCAAAACGATGCACCATCAAAATGGCCAGCGGCAAAATCCAGCGGCTATCGGTCAACGTGGAACGTCCGCCCCGGTGCATGATAAAACGGCGTTTGAGTATCGGAAAAAACTGTTGGATAAAAGCAATTTCCAGGCCGAGCAGCAGAAAGTTCCACGTCAAAAATATCCACAGCATAAATAGTGGGATCAGTCCCAGATTGCCATACCATTTACCATATCCCGCCAAATCATGAACGTAAAAGCCGAAACCATATTTTCCCGCCTCCCACAAAAACGTGGCGGCCAAAGCGCCTACGGCCGCGGCTTTCCACCGGACAATCGTGTTGGGTATTAATTTATAAATCACAAAAATTAAGGCCCAATCCCCGGCATAACTCACCAGAATGCCAAACGGAGTGAATACCGCCGCACTTAGATGCAGCGCGTCGGCCATCGCGATGAGTTTGGCGGAGGCAAAAAGCGACGCGGCCACCGCCAGCGGCCCCAGCGAAAGCACGCACCAATACAGCGTAACCTTGCGTGTCCATGGGCGATTTTCCGTTACGCGGTAGATACGATTAAACGCGGTTTCGATGACGTGCATCAGGCTGATGGCCGCCCAGAGCAAGGTGATAAAACCAACGATACCTGTGCCTGGAGAGCGCAGCACCGTGCGCATTTTATCAATCTGATGGATGATGGTCTGGACAATAAATTGTGGCTTGGTCGTGGCGCCGGTAACACCCCGGGTGGAAAGCTGGCTTAAACCCAGCCGATGTACGAGCGCCATTTCCTCATGATGAATCTGTTGCTTGGTCAGCACCAGAGACATCAAGACCAGCAGCAATACCATTACCGGTAACAGACTGAAAAGAGTGTTGTACGTCATCGCCGCCGCCTGTTGCCCGGTGCGATCCTCCACCCGCCGCGCACGGAGAATTTCCCATCCAATGCGTAGATTATATAACCAGCGCACCAGTACCGGCGGCGCTGGTGCGGCCGGAGATTTTTCGGATAAAGCGGTCTGATCCTCCAGCATACGTAGTCTCCAAAATAGTTCCCGTCGTCAGTCCCCATTATCCCGAATATCGCAAATAATGATAACCGATGCCGCACCCGCCATGAATGTCTATACGGCGCCGCATTAGTATCGCGGTGCTCCATGCGCTGGTCCAAGTAATGGCGGGGACGGCGATGGGGTTACTTAGGTTACAGGTTTAGGAGTTAGAAGTTAGAAGGATTGGGTAATACTTTGCTTCCCGAAAATATCCGATGGCCAATGCCGGATTCCGGCTTTCAGCTCTGCGGGGTATCATCTTGGTGCGGTGCGCCATCGACTACGGTTGCGCGCAAACGGATACAGCCTCCGCGCAGCGCTTGGCCATGGGGAAACTTTGTTCTATACTCTTTGTTTTCGGGGTGGGGTTATGACGATCTCCGAAAGGCGAAATGGGTTATTATGGTATTGAAAATGGATTTTTAAGATGATCAAGATTCTGGTTGCGGACAAAATTGCGGATGATGGGCTGGACCTGCTAAGAGCGCAGCCGGATGTGCAGGTAACAAACAAGCCCAAGTGGAACCCCGGTGAATTGGCTGCTGAGATCGGCAACCATGACGGAGTTATTATTCGCAGCGGTGTGAAGATCAAGGCGGCGGAACTGGAAAAACCCGGTCGTCTCAAGGCTATTGCCCGTGCGGGGGTGGGTGTTGACAATGTGGATGTAACCGCCGCCACCAAGGCGGGCGTGCTGGTGATGAATACGCCGGATGCCAATACCATTACCACTGCGGAGCATGCGATCGGGCTGATGCTGGCGTTATCGCGGAAACTCGCCGCCGCCGACGCGCATGTTCGCGCGGGGCTGTGGGAACGCAACAAATTCATGGGCACGCAGTTGGCGGGGAAGACGCTGGGGATCATCGGTTTTGGCCGCATTGGCCGCGCGGTGGCCAAGCGGGCGCTGGGGCTGGAGATGAAAGTGGTGGCGTTTGATCCATTCTTTTTTGCCGATAACGCTCTGGATGGGCAGGTTTCCATGACGCATGATCTAGAATCGCTGCTGCCGCAGTGCGATTACATCACCGTGCATGTGCCGGGGGATAAAACCAAAGGTCTTATTGATGCTAGCAAGATAGCTTTGTGCAAAAAAGGCGTACGGTTCATCAATTGTGCGCGCGGCGGCGTGATCAGCGAAAAAGACCTGGCGGCGGCCATTGCCGCGGGCTATGTTGCCGGGGCGGCACTGGATGTGTATGAGCTTGAACCGCCCGCCAAAGATTCACCCTTGTTTTCCCTGGGAGACAAGATGCTGCTGACGCCCCATCTCGGAGCGAGCACCAATGAAGCGCAGACGGCGGTGTCGGTTGATGCGGTCAATGAAATTCTGCTGTATCTGCGCGGGGAGGGCATTGAAGGCGCGGTCAATGCGGGCGGTATTGAAATGAATCTCTCGGCGCCGGAGAAGGCGTATGCCGATCTGGCCCAGCGCATGGGCATTATTCTTGGCGCCATTGTGGATCAGGGATTCAGTTCCATTACCCTGCGAACCAATGGTGAAATGCCTAAACGCATTGCTGCAACTTTGCAACGCCTGGCGGTTATTGAACTATTAAGAGGGCACATTGAACAGGTTCCCAATGTGGTCAATGTGCTGCATCTGGCGGAGCAGCGCGGTATAAGCATCCGGCAGGAAACCATGGGACAGGCGATGCAGCGCACACTGCAGCATAGCATTGAACTGGAAATCACCGAAGGCGATAAACGACATTCCATTATCGGCACGGTGTTCGCTGATAATTTGCCGCGGGTCCTGGCCATCAAAGGTTATTGGATGGACATGGTGCCGGAAGGCGCCATGACGCTCATTGTGAATAAAGATCGCCCGGGGGTGATTGGTTTTGTGGGCTACACCTTCGGCCAGCATAACATTAACATCGCGGACATGACCATCAGCCGCAAAAGGGACAAGGCGCTGATGCTGTTGAAGCTCGATACGCCGCCGTCGGCGGAATGTCTGGCGGCGCTGCATAAGGATTCGGGAATTGAAGTTGTTAAAACGTTTGTCCTGTCGGCATTATCGTTGCCGGGGGCATGATTCAGGAACCCGTATATGGCCAGGGCGTCGGCGCGTGCATTGCCAAAATCCTCCCGGTTGCTCCGGAATGATGAACATGTTGCCGCAATTTTCAATGCGCTCGGTGAGCCAACGCGTGTACGCATCATGCAGATGCTGCCTTGCGCGGCAATCTGTCAGGAGATGTACAATGTTATTGAGTTGGCGGAAGAACTTGGCCTTACGCAGCCGACGGTGTCGCATCACTTAAAGGTGCTGCGGCTGGCCGGGCTGGTGAAGTGGCGGCGGCAATGCAACAGCGTATACTTCTATGTTAATCGCCCCGTGGTTCGGGCCTGGTTGGAAGAAGCGCGCCGCAGTTTTGGTTGTGATGAGAATTGGTAGTGTTCAGGCGGCGGGCCGGATAGGAAAAAGGCGCTGCAAAACTCCGGATCCGAGTCGGCTTTTTATGCTCACCAGGGGTTGGTAATCCGCGAGGCGCACGAAAAGCCCTTCGCAAAACGGGAGTCACAAAGGTGATGAATCTCTCTACCGGCTGGTCCATTCAAGATTCCATTGATACCTATGGTATCAACAACTGGGGTAAAGGATATTTTTCCATCAACCCGGAAGGTAATGTGGCGGTGCATCCGGAAAAAAATCCGCAGCGTTCCATTGATCTGAAAAAACTGGTGGATCAATTGATTATGCGGGATATCCAACTGCCCACGCTGATCCGTTTCAACGGCATACTCCGGCACCGCCTGGCGGAAATGCACGACGCCTTTCAGAACGCCATTCAGGAAAATAATTACCAGGGTAAATATCTGTGCGTTTATCCCATTAAAGTCAATCAGCAGCGGCATGTGGTGGAGGAAATTCTGGAAGTTGGTACGCCATACGGTTGGGGGCTGGAAGCCGGCAGTAAACCCGAATTACTGGTGGTGCTGGCCCTGACCAACGGCAAAGATACGCCGATTATCTGCAATGGTTTTAAAGATGACGAATTCATTGAAACCGTGGTGCTGGCACAAAAACTGGGCAAAAAAATCATTCCGGTGATTGAAAAATTCACCGAATTGGAACTCCTGCTTAAATACGGGGAAAAACACGGCGTGCGTCCGCAAATGGGCATGCGTGTGAAACTGGCCACCCGCGGGAGTGGTCGTTGGGAATCCTCCGGTGGCGCCCGCAGCAAATTTGGTCTTTTTGTGGCGGAAATATTACGCGCCCTGGATTATCTCAAAGCGCGCAATATGCAGGACTGCCTCAAACTGCTGCACTTTCATCTCGGCAGTCAGATTACCAATATCCGTACCGTCAAGAACGCCTTGAATGAAGCCGCCCGCGTTTATTGTGAACTGGCGCGGGCCGGCGCGGGCATGGAATATCTGGATGTCGGCGGCGGGCTGGGCGTGGATTATGACGGCAGCCAGACCAACTTTGAATCGTCCACGAACTATACGCTGCGCGAATACGCCGGCGACGTGATATTCCGCATCCAATCCGTGTGTGATGAGTGCGGTATTAAACATCCGACGATCCTCAGTGAAAGCGGTCGGGCGATGGTGGCCTACCACAGCCTGCTGATATTTAATGTACTGGGCGTAAGCGGTTTTGATTATTTTGATGTGCCGCACGAACTGCCGACGGGCGAGGATATTCCCCAGCCGGTCAAAGATCTTTTTGATTCCTGGCGGGATGTGAACAAAAAAAACTTTCTGGAAGTATATCACGATGCGTCGCAACAGCGTGATGAGGCGTTGAATTTATTTAATCTCGGCTACCTGAGTCTGGAATTGCGCAGTCTTACGGAAAAACTGTATTGGAGCGTGTGCGGGAAAATCCTGAAGGTCCTCAAGGAAATTGAGTATGTCGGGGATGATTTTGAGACCCTGGAATCCCAGCTTTCCGACACCTATTTTTGCAACTTCTCGCTGTTTCAGTCTATGCCCGATTCCTGGGCCATCAACCAGCTTTTTCCGATTATGCCCATTCATCGTCTGGCCGAAGAGCCAACGCGCCGTGGGGTGCTGGCCGATATCACCTGTGACAGCGACGGGAAAATAGATTGTTTCATTGACCTGCGGGATGTGAAAAAGACGCTGGAACTGCACGAATATAACGGCTCCGATTATTTTATCGGGGCTTTTCTTGTGGGAGCGTACCAGGAAATCCTCGGAGATCTGCACAATCTGCTGGGCGATACCAATGCGGTGCATGTCGAGCTTGATGAGGCGGGGGAAATCCATGTCGATGAGATCGTGCGCGGCGATTCCGTACGCGAGGTGCTGCAATACGTGCAATATAATACCGATGAGCTCATGGGCCGTATGCACCGTGATGTGGAACGCGCGGTACGCGATAAAACCATTTCCATTGAAGAATCCGCCCTGCTGCTGCGGTTCTATGATTCCGGTCTGCAGGGTTATACCTATCTTGAGGAACCGCATGAACGCTGAAAGATTGTATGCGGGATTTTCCCGCGGCCGACGTGCGGGAATTCAGAGTTTGGACAACGGCTATGCGTAAACAGCGGGTTTGGTTTCCACTTTCCCTTTTGGCCTGGCGGTATTGGCTGCCCATGCTGACCACCGGCGTGGTGCTGACGGGGATTCTTTTTTTGGTCACGCCGATACTGGCGGGCCTCGCCGCCATCATCACCCTGGCGTGCATGTTGTTTTTTCGGGATCCACTGCGGACAATTCCCGCGTCGCCGGGACTGATGGTTTCGCCGGCGGACGGAAAAATTGTGGAAATTACCCGGCTACAGGAGTATGAGGGTCTTAGCGGTCCGGCCTTGCGCATCGGGATATTTCTTAGCGTATTGGATGTGCATATTAATCGAAGCCCCTGCGCGGGCGTGGTGGCGTCAACGCATTTTACGCCCGGTGAATTTCTGGATGCCCGCAACCCGCAGGCCGGCCTGCGGAATCAGGCCAATACGCTGGTGCTCAAAGTGTCGCCCGCCGCGGAGCATCCGCCTGTGGCCATTGTCCGCCAAATTGTTGGAGCCATCGCCCGACGGATCATCTGCGCCGCCACAGCGGGAACGCCATTACAGCGAGGAGAACGCTTCGGTATCATTGTGTTTGGCAGCCGAACTGAATTAATTGTTCCCAACCCGGAAGCGTGGGAATGCCTAGTGCATATCGGGCAGCAGGTCCGGGGCGGAGCCTCGGCGTTGCTGCGCCGCCGTTAATTATTGATATTCGGTATGAACATCCGAAACAGCGGATCCTGCATGGCGATTTCAAGTGCTGCGGAACCTGTAACGCCACCAGCCGTGGCGCTGGGAGGATTATGATATTCAACTTGCGACATCCATTCGACATGCCCATCCCAGAAACCCAAGTGGCCGCCGCCATCATGGCGGGAACTCAGCCAATCACCGGGATTGTATCCAACCGGGTCCATGACCTCATCATTGAAATCGGATAATTGGGCTGATTCTTCAATAAAAACCAGAAATCTGGCATTGGTGATCGTAGCGTCGTGAATGGGATAACTCCAAGGTGTACTATAGATTCCCGTTCCGGCTCCCGCAGCATTGCCGAATATGGTAGGCAAGACCTTGGATTGTGAATTCAGGAGCGAATTAATCGAATAACTCCAGAAGCCTCCGGAGCCGGGACCAATAGGCTCAACGGTACGGCCATCCGGAGCCATTCGAACGGCATTGGAGCTGGTGCGCATACCATTATCCACCGGACACATAAATACGCGGGCGAATTTATTATGAAGCGGATTAAGATTCAGAGTCGCCGCGATGCTGTTGGCGGGAGCCACACCCGTCCCCAGAAGATCAGGGACCATCGGTGCCTGCGGAATTCCAGCCATGAACGGATACAGTGCGCCATAATACAAATTATAATCCTGCGGATTGGCCCAGATACTGGTTTCCAATGCGGTTGGATTGGTCGCGGAGTTTGCAACGTGGGGGAATAAAATCCCGTTGAGTGGAAAATAACCGTCATCGCTCTGCACGTATTCGCGCAGTCCGGTGAGTAACTGCCGGATATTGCTTTCGCAAACCACCGCGTTGGCATCACCTCGCGCCTGCGCCAGTGCGGGCAGCAAGATGGAAATTAACAAGGCGATGATGGAAATGACCACCAGTAATTCGATGAGCGTAAAAGCCGACAAGCCGCGACCTGTTGTATCTCGCATAATAAATCTCCGTACTTGATTCCGGGGCGGTCCGCGGATGGTTTTGCGACAATATCCATTTCATTCAATCCATACCGCGAACAAACTTTACCGCGTCGGCGGAGCTTACGCCCCTATAATGCTTAACGCACAAACTCCGCCGTTGATGCAAGTTGCGCCGTAACCGTTCACGCACACGAATTTGCCACACACGAGGCCACGACCGGTAGCACCCGCGGCGGCAGGTAAGATCGCGTCGCCCGGCGATCTTTGGCAGCTAGGGGTGGAAACCCATAACCATCATAATTGTGATGCGGGTGTCCAGAGCGGTGCCAGGGCATATAATATTATTTTGCTACGCTTTAGCGCCGTATTTTGCGTTGGCTGACGGTCTTTGGCACTTGGCAGAGGCCCATTGGATACTGGTTGGTATTGAATTCCATCAAATCAGCAATGGTGGAGTCACGCAGTATTTTCTCAATGCCGGCAATGGCTTGATCCAGTCGGGAGTGCAACGGACAGAGGTGTCGGCCATGGGCCGCCAGAGCCAGTGGGCAAGTGTCAATTCTGCGAATAGGATCGACCGCCTGCACCACATCAAAAAGTGTCAAAGCCTCCGGCGTGCGGGCTAATATCGTTCCACCATGCAAGCCGCGCTGGGATTTCACCAGACCGGCGCGGGAAAGCGTCTGGAGCACTTTGGCCAAGTACCCCCGCGGTACCAGCGTACCGACCGAGATAATGCGGTTGGTAACCGGCTTCCCCCGGCATTGCGCCAAATAGACCACGACTCGCAGAGCATATTCACTAGTTTGAGAAAGCATTGTCACCATACACAGCTTGATATTTAACTCTTGAAATCCAATTTTACTTCCGATACACTATTTAGTCAAGTGTCGGTATAACACCAGTTGCGGGCGGGGGCAATTCTCCCCGACGCATGGGCAAAACCGACGGCATAAACGCCGCCACCAGGATGAAGGCGCCTCGCCAAGTCTCGGTTTGGTACCTCCATCCGTTTTTTTCGTACCCGGCGTGCAGGATGCTTCGAATAGATGGATGATTTGTTTTTGATGGGGTTATATGATGAATACATTGTTGCTCTCACGTATTCAATTTGGCCTGACGGTGTCATTTCATTATCTCTTTCCGCTGTTAAGCATCGGTCTGGGAGTCATGCTGGTAATCATGGAGGGAATGTATATCAAAACCCGCGACCAGAAGTGGGAACAGATGACGCGGTTTTGGACGGGTATTTTTGCGCTAACCTTTGGTTTGGGCGTGGCGACCGGCATCGTGATGGAATTTGAATTTGGAACCAACTGGGCAACCTATTCGCGGTTTGTCGGTGATATATTTGGCGCGCCGCTGGCCGCCGAAGGCATTTTCGCTTTTTTTCTCGAATCGGGTTTTCTTTCCGTGCTGCTATTTGGATGGGATCGGGTCGGACCGAAAACGCACTTTTTCTCCACGGTCATGGTTTCACTGGGGTCGATATTCAGCGCCCTGTGGATTAATGTCGCCAATTCGTGGATGCAGACACCGGCGGGCTTTGTCTTGGTAAAAAATGGCCAGGGCCAGGTCCTTTACGCAAAAATGACCAACTTCTGGCAAGTAGTGTTGAATCATTCCACGATGGATCGCTTGGAACATGTGCTTATTGGGGCTTTCTTATCCGGGGCGTTTCTGGTGCTTAGCGTTGCGGCGTGGTATCTTCTCAAGAACCGACATACGGAAATCGCGCGTTCCTGTATGAAAATCGGCTTGAGCGTCGCGCTGGTTTGTTCTTTATTGCAGTTGTTAACCGGCGATTTTAACGCCCGGATGATCGCCAAATATCAACCTGCAAAACTTGCCGCCTTTGAGGGAGCCTTTCCCGCCGAGGCCCCGGAAGGGCTGGGAATTATGGGATGGGTGGATCAGGCTCGACAAAAAGTATATGGTTTGGAACTTCCCGGGATGCTAAGCTGGCTGCTTTACGGCAACACGCAACATCCAGTGGAAGGATTGGATGCTTTTCCAGCTAAAAACTGGCCGCCGGTAAATCCGGTGTTTCAGTCTTATCATGCTATGGTCGGCTTGGGAATGTTTCTCATCGCTATTAGCTTGGTGGGCGCATTTTTCTGGTGGCGGGGAAGCTTGTGGAATAAGCGCTGGTTATTATGGATTTTTGTATTTTCCGTCCTCGCGCCTTTAGCCGCCAATGAGTTGGGCTGGTTTTCCACTGAGGTTGGCCGCCAGCCTTGGATCGTGTACGGCATTTTGCGCACCAGTCAGGCGGTATCGCCCGGTCTGCCGGCCGGCGATGTGCTGACCAGCATCATCATGTTCGGGTTATTGTATGCGCTGCTTTTTGCGTTGTTTATCTTCATGCTTAATCGCAAAATTCAGCATGGGCCGGATGATGCGCCGCTGCATGTGCCGGGCGGGCAGGTTTTGCCCCAGCACGCGCGCCTGGATGCCTGAGAATAATGTCTACATACGGTCGGGTTGTCATTACTGATAGGACTGTTTATGGCTCTGCAAATTACATGGTTTATCCTGCTGGGGGTTCTTTTGGCCGGTTACGCCATTTTGGATGGTTTTGATTTCGGCGTGGGAATGCTGCATTTATTCGCCAAAGATGACCAGGATCGGCGCATTTTGCTTAACAGCATCGGCCCGGTCTGGGATGGCAACGAGGTCTGGCTGGTAACCGCCGGCGGGGCCATGTTCGCGGCTTTTAAGGATATGTATGCCACCGTATTTTCCGGATTTTACCTTGTTTTTATGCTGCTTTTGATGGCGCTGATTTTTCGCGCTGTATCCATTGAATTCCGCAGCAAAGAGCCGATGCTCTGGTGGCGCAAACTCTGGGATGGATGCTTTTTTATCGGCAGCCTGCTGGCCGCGGTTCTGCTGGGCGCATTTGTCGGCAACATCGCGCGGGGCGTGCCGCTGAACGCGTCCGGAACTTTCACCGGCACTATTCTCACGCTGTTGAATCCTTATGCGCTGCTGGTCGCGGTCACGACGGTAGCATTGTTCATGATGCATGGCTCGATTTACCTGGTGATGAAAACCGAAGGTGCTCTGCATGACCGGGTGCGCCAATGGGTGAATAACTCCATTGTTTTCTTTATTATCTGCGCGGTGGCCACCACCATGGTGACGCTGATTTATTTTCCACGCTTAACGGATGCTTTCCGCCTGCATCCCGCGCTGTTTATCGTGCCGTTGTTGATGATGCTCGCCATCGCCAATGTGCCGCGCGAAATATCCCTGAAAAATGATTTTTTAGCATTTATTTCCAGCGCTGCCGCCATCACGCTGCTGTTAGCCACACTTGCCATCGGGCTGTTTCCCTATTTGGTGTACGCCACCAACAATCCGGCGCACAGTCTGACCATTTATTCGGCCTCCTCCTCCCAGTACACGCTGGGCATTATGCTGATTATCGCCATCATTGGAATGCCGCTGGTGCTCGGCTACACTACCTACGTGTACTGGATTTTCCGCCACAAAACCAGGTTGGATGCGCACAGCTATTAGCCCCCGGCGCTGCGCTTCTCCGCAGCCCCGGAAAATCCCCGGGCGCGCCATTGGAATCGCCATTCCCAAATTCGCGCGGGCCGGTTAGATAGCGTTGTAGAATTAATAGCGATCCGCCATCGCACCGCAACGCCTGGCGTTTCGAAGATCCACGTTAGAAACTAATATATCTAGTATTGTAGATGTTTATATTATACTATATGTTAGCGGGGCGCAAATATAGCGCTGGCGTTTGGTTAAGCCACGCATGATGGCGTGATTTTAACACATTCCCCATGTTTTCCTCATGGATCCCTAACACCGTTGGCCATAATCACCCACACCTTGTGGTTGGGTCGTGGCGGCTTCGTCCATCGCCGCCGCGACGTTTTTTTTGTGACTCTTTTTAAGGAGAACTGGTTATGGAAGCATGGATCGGAAAAACATCCCAACGGTTGGGGCGGCGGGCCTTGGCGGCCGCGCTGTTGGCGGGCGCAAGTCTGGCGGGTGCGGCGATCGGCACGGTCTCCGCTGCGTCCGGGACGCCCCAGGACACCACCAGCACCATGACGCCCGCACAGGTGCAGGTGGAGCTGCAGTCCTTGCAGGCTGAAGTGGCGGCTTTGAAGGCCAAACAGCGGCAGACCGAGGAAAATGTGCAGGACGCGGCACAGGTCAAGGCGATTGTTCAGGCAGTATTAAAAAACTCCGAAACGCAATCGCAGTCCGCGGGACACCAACTTCAGGCCGGTTACGATAACGGCTTTTACATCCAGACCGCCGACAAGAATTTCAAGTTCCAGTTTAACGGATATTTTCAGTACCGTTACGTATTCGGAGCGTATCAACCGGTGCAGGCGGTTGGAACCGCCGCTTCGCCGCATGGCGATGCCAACGGGTTTGGCTTCCGGTACGCGCGATTGATTTTCTCCGGAAATGTGTTCAGCCCGCGGCTGACATACTTCATCCAAAGTGATTTCGCCGGTGGCAATGGAAGCTCGAACAACGATTTCTTCGCGGAGAAGGACCTGTGGGTGGCCTATAAGTTTACGCATTGGTTACAGGTAAAAGGCGGATCATATCTAGTGCCTTTTACGCATGTTGAATATATTTCCTCCGGCTTGGAAATGGTCGATTTTAACTCTGTGGAATGGCCATTTGACCCCACTCGGGCTATGGGTGCCAGCGTATATGGCGACATCATCCCCAACAAACTCAACTATGAGTTCATGGTCAACAACGGTGCCAACACGAATGGTGACGGAGGCCCCACGGGCGGCGCTCTGGACAACCGCCTGGGATTTGCCACACGCTGGCAAATAGGTACGCGGATTTCCGATTTCGCCATGGAACCGGACTTACGTTGGTCCAAGCATCTGCAATGGATGCTTGGCGTAGCGTTTGATTTTGACAGCCAGACGCATAACGCCGGAGCCTTCCCCAATCCACAAAGCACGGACATTATTGCGGGGCTGGTCAACCCTCAGACAGGGAATTATCTGGGAAACTTTGTCCCCACCGGGAATATCTATCGCGCCACCGCCGACTGGCAGATGCACTATCGCGGTTTGGCCTTCAGCCCCGTGCTGTTCTATCAGGATGAAAACGACGCCCCTGGCGCGGCTCCCGGCACACCCAGCAATCCCGGATCGCTGCAGGAAATTTATGGCAAGAGCAGCGTGCAACAATTGGCTTACTACCTCCAGGCCGGTTATTTCATCGTTCCCCATAAATGGGAATTGGCGGCCAGCTATGGCCAGATGTATCAGCTTGGGGAAAATACGATCATGACCGCTTACGAAGCAGGTGTAAACTATTACATCATCGGCAACAATGTGAAGTTACAGCTTGATGAAATCTATACACCGCGGGCGGCCTTCACCAGTCAATTTGCGGAAACTTACGTGAACAACGCCAACTATGTCACGGAACTACAACTGCAGGTTAAGTTCTAATTTGCGTTGGGCCGATTGGCTGCGCAATCAAGCGCGGAGATCACGGGGGCGGATAGTTACTATCCGCCCCCTTTTTTTACGGAAGCCCGGCCAGTCACAATCCGGTGGGATATTTATTTTTTAATTCTTCCAGTGTGGATTCAACTTCACGCAGCCGTTTGATCATGTCGGGAAGTTGTATCAAATTCAGATAAACTCGCCGTGCTTGCTTGAGGTCCATGGAGGGTGTACCGCCAATATCCCGGTTCGGCTCAACATCGTGCGCAATGCCCGATTGTGCCGCCACCCGCACCATGTCGCCAATATGCAAATGCCCCGCCACTCCCACCTGCCCCGCCATTACCACATGATGTCCGGTGCTGGCCGACCCGGCAATACCAACCTGACTGACCAGCAGATTATGTTCACCGATGCGGCAGTTATGCCCAATGACCACAGAGTTCCCCAGTTTTGTACCTTTGCGGATCAGCGTGCTCTCCATGGCCGCACGTTCAATGACGGTGTTGCTGCCCACCTCGACATCCTCTTCGAGCACCACATTCCCGATTTGCGGAATTTTATGATGGATTCCTTGGTGCGTGGCGAATCCGTAGCCATCACAACCCACCACCGCACCGGATTGCAGAATCACGCGGTCCCCCAACACGCAGTCGTCATATACCACCGCCGCGGGATAAAGAATGCAATCCCGCCCGATGCGGGCGTTGGCCATAATGGTAACATGCGGATATATATTGGTGTTATCACCGATCTGCACATTTTCGCTCACCACCGCAAAGGGTTGGATATTCACGCCCGTGCCCAGGCGTGCGGATTTAGCCACCACCGCCAACGGGGAGACCCCCATGGCCGGATGTTCGCGGAAACCGTGCAGCAGCACCAGTATTTGGCGGAAACTATAATAGGGATCATCGGTTTGAATCAGGGCGGGCGACCAGTTATCCGCGCGATTGATGGATAGAGAGTCCCGGCCCACCACCACGCAGCCGGCCCGTGTGGTGTTTAAGTGGACGGCGTATTTATGGTTGGATAGAAAACTGATTTCCTCCGGGCCGGCGGATAACAGCCCGTTACAGCGTGTAATGGGCCGATTTTTATCGCCCACCACGGTTCCACCAATATGGGCAGCCAGTGTTTCTACGGTGGGGGGAAGTCTGTCCGTATCAGCCATTGCGGTTCCTACCTTTCAATAGTGTATGAAGCCTACGGCCAAAACCCTGCAACTGTCAAACATGGCGTGAGAGTAGCGCCTCAAAGGAGTGACAATTATTTCAATTATTGATTTACAACGCGTTGCGCCCGCCCGAGCGATCCCAAGTTAAATACATTGGTGTAACCCATTTGTTTCAGGGCGCGGCAGGCCATGGCACTGCGTGAGCCGCTATGGCAGTGTAACAGCAGAACCTTGTTTTTATCCGGGAGGTGACGCCGGGCACTGGTATGGAGATCATTGAGCGGAACATTCACCGCACCAGGCAGCCGCCGCGACTTAAATTCGGATGTACTTCGCACGTCCACCAGTATCGCCCCATTTTTCAAATGCGAGCGCGCTTTTTGCAACGAGATTAGTCCGATGCGTTTGAGCACCAGAAACACCAAGAGAATTGCGCCAACCCATAAAAGCATATTCAAATTCATAATGATATTATAGCTATCCGGCGGCCAGATTCAAGGTTGGCAACGCCACCAGGGGCTTTTAGTTTTCACGGCTGCGTGGAGTTTCGAGGGGCGGCTTGATCAAATTTCCCAATAAATCGTTCTGCCCCAGAATATCATGAAGACGAAAAAGACCGACTAAGGGGAAAACTAAAAGACCATGACGCTTTCCCCAACGCAAGCGATAAGCGGTGGCCAGTTACACCGCAAGCTGCTATCATACATAAATTATCGTCTGTGCGCCCCGGCCATGGTCGGGCCCGATGCACGGGTTGACTGTGAACCTGGTCAGGTCCGGAAGGAAGCAGCCATAAGCATGTTCAGTCCGGTGCCGTCGGTAGCCCGACCTTGGGCGGGGCGATGGTTTGCCGCAGCGGATGGCGACAATAAAAATAGAACGTCGTGCGGCTATTTTGAACATAGATGAAAGCGGACACATTGACACGCCTGGTTGCAAGGAAATGCGGTATGAAAAACAAATCTTCTCAATTGAATAGGCGGGATGTTGTAAAGTTGGCCGGGGTATTATCTCTGGCGACGGCTCTGGGCGAGGACCGACAGTCAGCATCGGCTGCGGCTGCAGCGCTTCCAGCGCGGCATTTTTTTCATCCACACCGCATTCGCTATGACGGACATAGCCTGATTTTGGAAGATAAACCATTTTTCATGTACAGCGGTAGCTTTCACTATTATCGCTGCGCCAAACCGTCGTGGCGGGATCGCTTCGCCAAAATAAAAGAGGCGGGATTCAATACGGTTCAGACCTATGTGGCGTGGAATGTGCATGAAATGGAAATGCCATCAGGCTTGGAGGATTATTCCAAAATTGATCTTACCGATCTCGACGATTGGTTGACTATGGCAACGCGGGAATTTGGCTTATACGTCAGCATTCGCCCCGGCCCGTACATTTGCGCTGAATGGGATACCGGCGGATTTCCGCAATGGCTGTTGACCAAAAAACCGGTTGGATACAAAGGCGAATGGCTGCGCAGTGATAATCCAATTTTCATGGCTTGGAGCCGGCATTGGTACAACGCCGTTTGTCCGGTAATCGCCAAACATCAAATCACGCGAAAAGCCCCGGGCGAACCGGGGGTCATGATCTTCCAAGTGGAAAATGAATATGATTTCCCGAATTTCCCGCTGTCGGTGAAGCGGACTTATATTGAGTCACTGGTCAACGGCGCTCTGAAAAATGGCATAGAAGTACCGCTGTTTATTAATTGGGGCCAATGTGTGGTGGGTGCCGAAAATCCACTGCTGCGGCAGGTGTTTGATACCATGGATTTCTATCCGGGCTGGGGTGTCGATGGGGTTCTGGGCGCCATTGAATGGATGCGAAAACACCAAACGCATGCGCCGCTGATGACGGCGGAACTGCAAGGGGGATGGTTTAGCGGTGTAGGCGATGTGCCACCGTTGCGCACGCGGGTGGATCATTATCGCTCCGATCTTATTCCGCCACAGATTAACAATCTTACATTATTTTGTATTCAGAATGGTGTTACGGCCATTAATTATTACATGCTTTTTGGTGGTACCAATTTCGGCGGGCGGCCCGCGGCGGGTATCGCCACATCGTATGATTACAGCGCGCCCATTCGTGAAAATGGCGGCGTGGGAGCCAAATATCTGCGTGTCAAAGCACTGGCGGCCATGCTCAAAGAACATGGTCCGCAATTGACGCAGTCTCGGGCCGTGGCGGTGACCGGGCGCACTGGTTTTGCCGATGTTCATCTGGCGGCGCGAAAATCCGCCGCTGGCGGTATCTATCTGTTTATCCGGACGGATCAGCATGGGCACGCACGCCAAGGCATTGCGCACGCCGCCATTGCGGGTTTTGGACAGATCC
Organism: Phycisphaerae bacterium; assembly: GCA_049977145.1. Taxonomy (GTDB): domain Bacteria; phylum Planctomycetota; class Phycisphaerae; order WQYP01; family WQYP01; genus JAMDCX01. The sequence continues at coordinate 29,784 of JBMFGW010000004.1, read as the reverse complement.
ATTTTAACTATGAACTGGAACCGTTCGGTTCAAAAATTCTCTATATTCCCCCTGGCGTTACGTCAGCCGCGGCTGGCCAATGGCTGCCGGAAGATCAAAAAGAGCTAAAACGCCCGAAGAATCTTCCCGCGGCGGTACAGATACACACCGTGAAATTCGCCGCCGATCCGGAACCGCGGCAATGGCGATCCATCAGGTCGGGTCAAACGCTGGCGGAGTTGGGGGTCTACATGAGTTCTTTGAGCTACTATCGGGCGAAGCTGAATCTGCGCGCACTGCCACCGCAAGTCTCAAGTGTGGTGTTGGCGGCGCAGATGAATGCTTCCGATAGTGCCACAGCGCTGTTGGATGGTCACGTCCTGTACCCCAAAACAGCGCTGGGATCCGAGGCTTTATTCATGCCCGGAAAATCGCCTGTTGCGGGTGAGCATACGGCCACACTGGTATATGAAAATCGTGGCCATCCCAATGGCGGCATGGGGATGGAGGCGGTATATGGAATTTTTGCTGTGGCAATGGTTCCGGCCACGGTGCGCGGGGAACTGGTCAATCCGTGGCGTATGAAAGCGGTCGCATGGTCGCAAAATCCAAAAGCCGCGACTTGGGCCGGGGCGGATGTATCCACCACTGGCTGGCGTCAAGTTACCTGTACCGGGGCGCTAAGCGCTGCGCAAATTTCAACCCCCAATTCCAACGCGGTGTTTAGAACTACACTCGCCATCACCGCGCGTGATCTGGCCGCGCATAAAACGGTGTTGCACTTCAGTCGGATTGATGATAACGGATGGATCTTCGTCAATGGAAAACTACTGGGCACCACCGACAATTGGGCCCAATCATGGTCTTTTGACGCCGCAGCGTTGTTACATGCCGGAAAAAACAACATCACAGTATTTGTGCAGAATATTGGTGGCGTCGGCGGTTTGGGCGGAGTTAAGTTGATTTCCGCACAGGACGCGGAGTCTTTGTCCAGTTTATCGGGACCCCTGGAATTCGCGGCCCGGCCAACCGGTGTGGAACTGGGTTGGCAGCAACCAAACTTTAATGATTCCACATGGACGCGACAAACACTTCCCGGAGAGCCGGAGCGTGACGACGCGGCGGTATTACTGTCGTGGCATCGCCTGGAATTTACCTTGCCACGGGTGGACGCGAACATCTGGTTGCCGTGGTGTTTGAAAATTCAAGCCACCGGCTCCGGCTTTATTTATGTCAATGGCCATGAATATGGACGTTTTTGGGAACATGGCGGACAACGGGAATATTATCTTCCGGAATGCTGGCTGGACACCAGACCCGATGGTAAAAATGTCATCGCGTTATGCCTGCGGGCTGTTGATAAGCCCGCCCGAATTATCGCGGCCTCCATCGAACCATATACTGTTTATGCGGAATATCGGCAGGCGGCGCCATAACCGCAAGCAAAGCGGACACCAACCAATGTAAGGCGTTGTGGTGCTGGAGGAGCGCACAACAGAAATTGGATTATGGCGGCGGTGGAATTTGCGGCAGGCCGCTATGTGGAGGTCGCAACTCGCAACGCGTTGTATGGCTGGCGGGTATCATGCACACGTTGTATGCTTTTTACCATGATGAGTCGCTTAGACCAGCTGCCCACGGTCCCGCCCCCGATACTCCGTAAGCGGGGCGAATTTGCAGCGACAGTGGTGATGAATCAATTACTGTGCCGGGCACATTATCGGCTAACACTGCGGGTGAAAAATTTTCCGCCCAGCGAACCGGGGCAATTTGTGCAGGTTTTATGTTCTCCCGCCACAGTTAGCGAGCTTTCGCCCCTTGCACCATTCGCTGAAACAATGGAACTTAGGGAACTTAGTTGGGAGTCGGGCTTGCCGCCGCCGCGCTTTCATGAACCCTATTTACTGGGTTCCCAACCCTTTCTGCGCCGCCCCTTTTCCCTGGCGGGCCGGCGGGATGATCCTACCGCCGGGTATACGGATATTGATCTGATCTATCGCGTTATCGGCAAGGCCACCGGACGGATGCAGGCGCTGCAAATTGGCGATTCCATTTCAATACTTGGTCCATTGGGAAAGGAATTTCCCATGCCCGCGGATATGGGCTTGGCCTTGCTGGTTGGGGGCGGGGTGGGAATTCCGCCGATGATCTATCTGGCGGAAAAACTCCAACGGCTGGGCGTCAAAGCTCTGGCGTTCATTGGTGCCCAGCGTGCGGACCTTATGCCGCTGGAAATCACCGGCCCCGTCACCGTGGATCCGACGCTGAATGTGCATGAATTTGCGCGTTATGACCTTCCCTGCATCGTGGCGACCGATGATGGTTCCCTGGGGCACAAAGGCTTGGTAACCGAGGCTCTGGAGGCGTATGCGCGGCAAGGACTTGGGACCGGAGGCGTTATATTTTGCTGTGGACCAACGCCCATGATGCGGGCAACCGCCGGGGTGGCTGCACGCGTACATTTACCGTGCTACGTCTCTCTGGAACAGCCGATGGCGTGTGGCATGGGGACCTGCCAAAGCTGTGTGATCAAGTACCGTCCCGCAGGCGCGGCAGACTGGGTCTACAAATTAGCCTGCACGGACGGCCCGGTATTCAATGCGGCGGATATACTGTGGTGAAAGTCTGAAGGTCGATGGGGGCGGTTGCCGGTGTGATCCGGTTGTTTTTTCGCAGTGTGGAGTATGGACGTTTGAATCGTATTGTGCATTTAGTCGATCCCACCAGCGGCATGGATGTGCTGGATACTATCGCCCTGACGGTCCATGGCGTGCCAGGACAGCACCAGGTTTTAATTTTCGGCCATAATGGATGGCTGGGCGCGGCGATCGAAGCGGGCATTGAAAAAAATATTATCACGTGGAACCGCACGCTGGCGCGATGGGACCCCACTATGGGCCGGGCGCTGACCCAATGGGTGAAGGTGAATAATCCAACCCATATCCATGCCTGGGGTTATTGGAGCATGGCAGCGGCCAGTCGCCTGCGCAGTTTTTCGGGCGGTCGTCTCGCTTTTTTGCAGACTTCGCCGGATGCCGCGCAATTGCGGCAACTGCGCGGTAACCTTCGTCGCGCCCGCTGGCTTTTCATTACGCCGTGGCAAAGCACACACGCCGCGCTGCTGGCGGCTGGCCTCCCGCACAACAACGTGGCGTGCGTCAGTCCGGCGGGCTGGTTGGCTCCCGTGGTCAAAGCGCTACCGGAAAACCTGCGGCGCTCATTGGGAATGCAGGCACGGGAAGGTCCCGCCGTGTTTTTAGGGGGATGGTCGGAAGAGTCGATTCGACATGATCTGGCCATCTGGGCCGTTGGCATTGTCGCGGAATCCAATCCTGATCTTTGGGCGCTGATTCGTAACGATGATGTGCCGCGTAAAGAGGCGGTGAATCCTTATGCTGGCTACCAATCCTTTGCACGCACCTTAAAAGACCCGCAACTCATTGTCGTGGCGCCCAGCCGGTACACATGGGGGCAATTGGCGGCGGCAGCGGATATTTTTCTCTTTGCGCCCAAGCGGGCCGCAGGCGTCAGCAGTCTGCTGGCGGCGATGGCGTTGGGAAAACCGATTGTCAGCGCCAAGACCGATCAAGTCTGTGAATTATTGGAAAATGGAACTAGCGCCCTGCTGGCCCCGCCGGACGATCCGCGTGAACTGGCGGCCCGGCTTAACGCCCTGGTGGAAAATCCGGCCTTGCGGGAAAAACTCGGTGCGGGGGCCAAAGCTGCTTTTGCGCAGTTGGCGCGCCCGGAATTATTCTGTGGTCAGTTGGATTCCATTCACGGACAACTGCTGCAAGATCCAGGCTTGACGCAAAGTATTGTAATTCCCGAGCGCAATTCCACGGTATAAAGGGCGGATCCGATGCCACTACAACATCCTGCTGCCATTATCGGCGCGATAATGGCAGCAGGAAGACTCCGGATGGCCGCAGGCTGTTACCAACGACAGCCTTTGAATTTATGGCCCATCCTGGGCCGCCTTTTTCGATGCGACTTGACTTCGGCCAGTCTTTCGCGACTGCCCCCTATCTATCTTCACCTGTAAAGCGAATTTACGCCGGAAGAGAAAACTGAAAGTCCCCGCAAGGTGCACGTCGTTGGGGGAGGGAAACTTGTGCAAGAGTGACAGGATCAGGGCGTAGGCTTACTGGCGGTGCGGGAATGGTCTTGATTCGCTTCTTTCAGCATGCGGTCAATCAAAGATGATCCCCCGGATTTTTGGGTAAATTGCAGGCCGCCATCATTTTGCAGATAAATCACATACAATCGCCCCGGCTTGACGGGCCGGTAAACCGCCTGCCCCTGCACAATATCCAGCCCCAGTTTTTTGGCGGCCTGCGGATGTTCCATGAGTTGATGAATATGCTGCCAGAGCCGGAGCGTAAAGCTGTCGGGGCGACCATTTTTCCCATCCAGGCATGGTGGTACACCGCGCGGGTCCAATAAGCTTGTGCCATGGTTAGGCGCCTGACTGTGCGAAAAGATACGGCGAAAAAACGCCAGCGACTTTCCGCGAAGAATATCGCCGTCTTCCACAAACTTATCCTGGAATTTCAGCACATAACCATCCACATAAGGTGTGTCGCCGGGGATAACAATTTTCCGGATCGCCAGCGCCCTGCTCCGTCCGTCGGGACCATTGACGAATTCCTCCCACAGCAAGGAAGATTGCAGTACCTGTTTTTTGCCATTAATGACCTGGCCGTCCACCACCAGCTCGGCCATCCGCCGCCGGCCGGTCAGGCGGTTGATAACCCGCATTAGATGTTGACGCTCCCGCTGCAGTTGGCGGACGCGGGCATTGCGCAACGTATAATAACGGGCTAAATTGATAGAGGTGGCGATGATGGTGACCAGCACCACGAGAATAATCACACGTTTGAGAAAGTTATGCATCGCTTCATCCTCTGCCTTTCCGGATATATACTGGTCGTGGGTATTGATGGCACAATTGATAATACGTTTTTGTCAACAAAATGGTCTATTTACGCCACCACACACAATCAGCAATGTATCACCACAACCCAAAATAGTATAACGCCGCACCGCAGCATTTACTGCTTAAGCGCCGCGAGCCGGGCCTTCCATTTGCGATCCATGGCGGCATACGTTGTCGGCGTCCAGACACCACCATCCACCCCTTGATATTTTACCAGTTTTCCATGGGCATCCACCCAAAGATTGGCAATTCCAGGATTGAGTTGTGCGGTAAGATGATACACCGCCATGGATTTTCCGTCCACTACCATGAGGTGTCGTCCCCGCACCCGCAAGATGCGCAGCCCTAACCGCCGGGTATTGGAGTTATAGGTTACAAAGGCCATAGCCGCGGGTTTGGACAAGTTCACCAACCGGGGCCAGAAATACTTGAGTGTGAGGGGTAAATAAGCCGGCATGTAGGATGGCACATTAAAGTGCGTGGGCTTATTGGGTTGGCCGGGCAAAACAAGTCGGCGCTGCATGTAAACGGTCATCCAGCGATGCCGCACGAACAAGTCGGTGGGGCGACCATGTTTGTCCAGTGCTGGAACATAAGCGGATTGTTCATCGCCGGTTTCGCGCACCCAGTGAATCTCCATATTGGGATAGGGAATATGAATGTGTTCGAGTTTTGGTTTGTTGGTTTTGGGATCAATGACAATGCGTTCCTGCCGCATTTTAACCAGTTGCGGATTATTGATGGGTACCAGCGTCTGCACCGCTTTGTCCCAAGTGGTATAGTCCGTGGCCGGTCCCGGGGTTGTACCTTGCCGGGCGAAAGCCTGAAAACAGATAACCTTGGAAAAAACCACCTCGCCGTTGGGCAGGAAGGACCGGGCGTTGGTGGTGCAGAACACGCCCTTGTAACCGTCCTGCGTACCGGCATAACACGACAGCAACACATAACCAAGGCCATGCTCATTGACCTTTACCTGATACAGTTGCGGATGAATGTCTTTTTTCAGCAACCGTTCCGCGGTGATGTTTTTAATCCACTTCCGCCCCGCGATGATCGCGGCGGCACGCTGTTGTTGAATTTTTGCGATATTCAATAACTGAAAGGTTTTAATCATGGCGGAAAAACATTCCCGTGCTCCATTGGCCTGATCGCCCGGACTGAAAAACGTCAGCAGATAGTAGAGTTTAGGAGCCGCACGAACGATCAGTTGTTGCCGCATGAGCGGCACGGGTTTCCGATTGGAAATGGTCGTAAAATGCAACACCAGTATGCCCGCGGGCCGGCCGGAATTGGTCACAATCCGCCGTTCCAGAAGCTGTACGTTCTGGTAATTGTGCCGCGCCTCGGACACGGTTTCATCCAATAGTGTTTGCAGTGACACATCTTTTTGCAGTTCGCTGAGATGGATGATAATTCCCCAGCGTAAGACATTGTTGACAAAAGTTACCAGATCCCCGGGCCGCACCGGAAACACCCCGGGGCTATGCGGCGGAGGTTGAAACTTACGCTGCAATACTTCACAATTCGGCGGCGGACGAATTTGGAAGCCATCCAGATCATCAATCCATAACGGTGCGAGCCGATGAGGACCAATGATTCGGGCCTGGACCTTGGGCGCGGATTGCGTCATGGCTATCATGCCCAGGAAAACCAGCACACCGAATACTGTAATATATTTTCCTGGTCCAAGGCCTTGCGGTTTTGATTGAATCGCCATGGGGCGCATCGTAAACTCCGTGCTCGACTGTAGAAAATTGTATCAAGGCGCCTGGTTCTGATGAACCCACTGCGTGAGCGTACCAAATTCATGTTCATCCAGCGGCAGGTCCAGATGACGCCCCGTATAACTGATCAGGTTTACCACCCGACCATGCCGCATGGCCGCTACCCAGACAAATTTACCGTCTGGGCCGTGCATAGCCTTATAAACATACATGTTGCCATGGCGCCAGGTGCTTTGCACATAGGCATTGATTTCGTGGGGCCATCCTCCCGCCCGCAGGTGACCATAAACATGCGCCGCCAGTATCTTGGCCGGGGCCTTACTATCCCTGGCTAAAACCAGATAAACCTGCTGATAATGCCGAGTATGGCCCTCCAGATCAATAATTCCCGTAGTGATGTACTGCAATCCCCTGGCGGTGCGTAAGGCGGTATGAAATGATCGCCCGTGATTACCATAGAGCGTATTTCCATTCATTCCGATTATCAGCGTAACCGCATAAGCGCTGCCGATGGCCATCACCAACAGCAGGACCATGGCTCCCAACAACCGTCGACGGCGCGCGCTTGAATCATCCATCAATGATGAACCTACCATGATCACATTATATTGGTGTTCAACCGCCGCGTCGAACCGCTGATCTAACAGCGTTATTTCACAGCAATACAGAAATGCCGGATTGCCGATCGTGTTCAGGTAAGCGAGCTGCTACGGTCTTTATTGGGCAACACCAGGGGCGCGGAACCGACGTCAGGCGGCGGGCCTTGCAGCACTTTAATCGCTGAAAATTCATCAAGATTCAGCACCACTTTTTCTCCATCATCTTTTTGAATAATCAGGCGATCGAGCCATAGGTGATGGCACTGGTTGCGGGCAAACCAACTGCCGCTTTCCTGCCGTTCCTGGCGCAGGACGGTGCCGATAATGCTGATTGGATAGACGTGGGATCTCTGGGCAATCTGCTGCGTGACTTCGACGCGTACTCCGGGAGCGTACAACATCGTCTTCTGAAGTTCATTCAAGGCGGCTGAGGTTTGCGATTCATTCAAAGGGCTATCTCCTGTGCCGAGTCCCGGGCACCATTACACTAAACTCCGACCCATTACAGAATAAATTCTCCCACAACTCCAACCATGAGGCAAGCGCGAAACAATGCGCGACAGGATCGCCGCGTGCCGGCCAGACTACACCATGCCCGCGGCTCTACGGATCAGCCATTCGGCGGTCAACAGGGCGATAAACAGCACCATAAATAAAACATGCAGCCAGAAGGTCGAGGCACTATGCGGATGTGCGAAAAAACCGGTGTTTTCCGGGATTTTGATCATCTGCTTTACCGGCGGCATATAGCTGGCAAGAATGCCGGCAAATGGGCCGCTTAGCGCAATACCGCCGCCGGTATCAGCAATCTGTTGTATGGCCGCGGGATCACTGGTGGTGTCCAGCATCTCCAGATCACCCGCGGATTTAACGCGTATGGTTAAAGATCGCACCGTTGCCGTCGGGTCGTTACGCATGCGTGCATGGACGCCGGATCCTTGGAGTGTCACACGATAGCTTCCCGGCGGCAGGCCGGTAAGCAAACCGGTGTAATATCCCGGTACGCCGGATTGCGGTAGCATCGACGCGGTGAAGGCCGCCGGTAACGGGGATAATGATTTTCCTGACGCTCCGGGCGTGGCCGTGATCGGCATTGCCAGCGCCTGAAAATGCAGGGCGGATTCCGGCAGCAACCGATCATCAAGAACACGTGCCTGCACCATGACCCTCCGGCCCTGGTCATAACTGGAATGATTGGTGCCAAAGCGGACAAATCTTCCACCGGCCGGCAGCTGTGATCCCGACGCCCAACGCAATAATTGTCCGAGAAATACATCCTCCACGTTGTAGCCATGGACATACCGCAACCGCCAGAGTTGGTTGCTCGCCAGATACATCACCCGCCCCGAACCCAGGGACATGGTGGTTAAAAGCGCGCGGCCGCGGGTGGCTTGAAAAGCCGAGATGGCGCCGGCAGTGTTGACGTTTCGGGCGGTGTGTCCGGCGATCACCCATAGCACTCTGGCATCAGCCCTGGCTTGGGTATAGGCACTATGCCAGTACCAACGCGGCATGGACCGCCAGATGAGGCTGTCGGTGCGCTGATCCACGCCCAGCTGTGAAAGGCCGGACTGCACGCCCTGCGCCGTCAAGGCCGGCAAAAAACCGCGGTCATTCTGCTGCCGCAGCAACGCCGGCGGCCAGACTGAATTAAATTGGATGGGAAAGAGCCTTCCCAGCGGCGCTGTGGCCCAGTCTTGAGGCATAAATTCTCTGCCCGCCATGATCACCAACGCCGCCCCCTTGGTTTGTATGGCATAAGCGAGGCCCTGTTGCGCTGTGGGTGAGAGCGTGTTTGCGGGAATGTCGCCAAGGATAATAACATCAAAAGATTCCCAGGCTTTGCGACTCTTCGGAAGCAACTGCGCCAAATAACCGGGATTTTTTGGAGAAGCGATAACCGGCGGCGGCGGCGCGATGCCCGCAATGCCCGCCGGATGCAGAAGCACCGCCTGCAGATGTACGCGATGGCTGCGCGAAAAATAGTTGACCAGATACTGGTAATTCCAGCCAGGTTGGCTGTCAATGAACAACACTTGCAGTTTATCCCGCCGCACCGTGACACGGAAGGTTCTTTGCACGGCGTGCCGCAGGGCGGCGGTCGGGAGAATTTTTATGCTGTAGGCATAAACCCCCGGCCCCGGCGGAAGATTTTTGAAGCGCGCGGATTTATACGCATCAGCACGATGCGCCATTAGTACGCGCCGGGCTTCAACATGGCCCTGTCGTAACAGCTCTACCGTCACGGGCTTGTTGGCCAGAGATCGCAGATGAATAATGGCGGCCGCCTTGAGATATTGATGTTTGTAGATCCATTGCGGTGCGTTGACAGCATCAATGGACGCACCCGGCGGCGCCTGATCGGACCCTATGCACAGCGCGAAGGTGCGCACATGGTGCAACGCCAGCAAGCGGGCGATTTCCGCAGGGTTTGAACCGACGTTTTGCCGTCCGTCCGACACCAGCAGAATATCGGCCCGCCGTCCACGTTCAATACGTGAGGCCGCCGTCAGCAGTCCCCGGCTGATATTGGTGCTGTCACCGGTTGGATTCAGCGCGCTTTGCAGAACGGGTGTGGGATCGGTATAGGCCGGAAACGCGGTAGTGTAGGCCGTCCCCGCAAAACTGACAATATGGACATCATCGTGCCGCATGAGCCGACGGAAGGATGGTTCTCCGGTACGGCCCTGCCGTGTTAAAATCGCCACCGCCAATTGCGCACGGGTTTGCTGATCCACATGCTTTAATGCCGCAGTCACAGCCACATCAGATTGCTGCGCGGTGAGATAAGCGTCATCCGCGGTGCGGGCGATTTCCTGTAAAGCGCGCAGGGCATCCCGCAGCTGTACATCCACAGCTAAATACGCGGCGGAAGCGGGGTCGATCGCGGGCGTGCCGGTAGCAGCACGCTTTATGGCATGGCGAAGCAATTGTGCGGCGCGCTGCAATTGATCTACAACCGGCGCGGCCGTGGTGTGTTGTCGCAGGCGGCCAATGAGTTTAGCAAGGCGTTTTCGCCAGGCGCGTAGTGCGGCGAGACTTTGGCGGTATTGTCTGTGTGCCTGCACGGTGGAAGCCGCGGTAAATTGGTTGGCCTGATCATGAAGCCCGCGCAGTTGCTGCGTCAGCGCTGCCAGCCGTGCTAGATCCCGATCCAACACATCGCGATAGCCGGGTAAGAGCCCCAGGGCGCACGCCCAGCGCAGGGCATAGCGGCGTCCGGCTTGCGCATCATGTACACCCATGGATTTACTGTGATCCAGCACCAGCCATAGTTGACCGGGCGCGGTGTGTGTTCGCGTCCATTGCACCGCAGGACCCGCCAACACCACCATCAACAGCAACCACAGCGTCACCCTCAGAACCATCAGCCAGATAAGCGTACGGCGCGGCGCCAGATCGCGCTGTTGGGCATAGAGATACACCAGCAACCCCAACGCGGCCAAACCGATTATTACCAGCAGCCACAGTGGCATGATCGGATGCAGCAGGAGATGCGACGGTCCGGAATGAAATTGTGCGGATGTTTGGGCCAATGCCGGTTTCCTTCTTTAATGTTCCAACAGACGCGGCGGTGGAAGTTCCGTAATCGGTAAGTCTTCAGCACGCACCAGCTTCGCCATGTTTCGGCACTGCAGGGTCTCAAGGACCAATAGCAGCAACAACAGCATGGCGAGTATGGGCCAGAGGCTTAGAGTGCTGCTTACCGTACCCAGAGCTGCGGCAATTTGGTCCGCCTTAATTTGTTTGCGGATGTAGTGATGGCCAACCAGCCATTGCAGATCCGCTGCGGATAATAAACGTGGATTTAGTTGCGTCCTGTCAATATTCACATTGAAATAAACCTTAGCCCGGCGGCCCGCGGGTCTGAATGACAACGTATAAAGCCCCGGCAACCCCGTATGATTCCAAGTAATCAGGTATTGCCCGCCGGTAATGAGTTGCGGGGTTACGGAATGGATCAGACCGTGCGGATCAAGAATGGAAGCCGAGGCAATGGCCGGCGTGTCCGCACCGGTCCACACTATTGGCGCATCGGGATTCAAATAGGGGCGGGTGGTAAGGCGTCGGCCTCCTACGGCCAATTCATAAACCGTCTGATTGACCAGCGGTAGAAAACTTCCGGCTTGCAGCGGCCAATCATTCCAATGGCCGGCGGCGCCGGTAGTCCAGATCACCACCTTACCACCGGAATTCCCCACCGCTTCTGATAACATTAGTGGAGCGCCGGTCGCCGTGGCCAGCAGCACTTTTTCCCGGGTCTTGGCGGGTGTAAATTGATGCCACTTCAGCAAGGTTACAGCGACGATGGCATTGCGGTTTAATTCCCGCAGGGGCCGCAGCATGGAACTGTCAGCATGATGGAGCACAATGATGGGATGACGCTTACCCGCGGATACCACCGGGCCTAACGTACCGATGGCAAATCCGCCCTGGGGCAACAGGTTATTTACATAAGTCTTATTGGCATTGCGGCCAAAAATGAACCAGACGCCTTTACCGGACCGGGCGAACGCATGGAGCCGGGCAATTAATCCGCTCGGCAGGGTGGGCGGATCGTTGACAATCACCACCTGATATTTATTCAAATCGGCCGTCTGCGCCGCGCTGACACTCATGACCGTGGGTTTGGCCAAACCGAGGTCCAGAGAAGTGGAAGGCTGCAACGCGGTTTTAAGAAAGCGGCTGGCGCGCAAATCACCGACGGCGCCAAGCTGACTGTCGATAATTAATACAGGTATATATTTCCATGCCTGTACCACCGCGGTGGATTGATTATCGGCGGCTAAAGCGTCCTGAATACCCGTGCGCACCATAATCCAGTGGGAACCCGCCGCCGGGATCCGCAAGTGCATGATTCCCGTCGTGCTGTGTCCAGCTTGCAGACGTGGAATGACGATGTGGTCCATTGGTGCACCGTCATAAACCAGGTCTATCGGAATGTGCGATACCGGCAACGGCCCGGAATTACTGATATTGAAGAGGACCTTGACCCGTCGGCCCACGACCGGAAAGGCGGGTTGCAGATGTAAGGGGCCGATGGCGATGTCGGACTTGGCGTCATGTGGTATGACGGGCACACTAAAGACGGCCAGAGCAGGCCCGGCCTTAGCGCCCCCACACGCGGCTTTCCATAACGCCGCCCGCCGCGGTTGCCAGGAAACCGTCCGCTGATCGGAAAGTACAAAAATAATTTTATCTATCAACGCGCCGCGCCGGGCCACGCGCCGGGCTTCCGCCAGCGCGGCCGGGATGGATGCCCCGGCCATGCCCATAGGCAACTGCTGGAGCCGGGAGAGCAATTTACTCCGCACCGCCGCCGTATTGGAAACGGGAATGGGAAACGTGGTCAGGCTGTACGGTCGATGACCGGCGATGACGATGGAAAGTGTATCCGCCGGGTTTAAGGTTCCGGCAATACGTTTGGCCACGGCGATTTCATGCGCGAAAACTGTTCGCCGCCCGTCCATTATGCCGGTGGAAATGGAATGATCCAGTATGATGACCACATCCGACGCGGCGCCGCCGGTCCATTGTTTTACCGAACCGGCGGGCAAAATCGGCCAGGCCAGCAACAGCACCAGCAGCAACAGCATGGCCATGCGCAACAGCAGCAGCAGCCAATGATCAAGGTGGCGCCGTTTCTTCCTCAGCACGTCACTTTCCTGAAGAAACATCATCGCGCCCCATTGCATCGGCGTGATTTTCCGCCGATGCAAAAGGTGAATGGCTATCGGAATGCCGACTGCCACCAACCCGGTCAGCAATAGAGGGATTTCAAACACGGTCGGCAAATCTCCTCATGACCGATGCCCCCGCATCCGCATCCGATTGGCTAGATACAAGGATAGCGCCGCATCAAATGGAGTGGAAGTGGCAAAGAGACTGTAACTGATATTTAACTCCGCCGCCGTGCGGCGCAGCGTGGTAAGATGCGCGCGGACGTTTTCCAGATATTGGCGCCGCATGAGCGCCGGGTCCAGCCGCAGGCGCTGCTGCGCCAATTCCATGTTCTCAAACAAAGTCCATTTACGAAATGGAAAATTCAGCTCATCGTCCGCCATGATGTGCAACATCAGCACCTCATGCCGACAGTGGCGGAAATGGTGCAGCGCGCCAACGAGCGCCACCGGATTTTCAAAAAAATCACTGATGATAATAACCAGCCCGCGATGGGTGATCTGCTCGGCCATTTGATGCAGCAGGGCCGCCAGGCTGGATTCGCCGCCCGCCTGCCGGGCTTCCAGCGTGCTGATGATGTTAATCAGATGCGAGGGCATCGCGCGTGCCGGGATGAAATCTCTTATCGCATGATCTGCGGTAATCAGGCCCACCGCGTCCTGTTGATGCAGCGTCAAATAAGCGAGGCTGGCGGCCAGGAACTGGCCATAACGATATTTGGACAGCGCTGCAGTGCCCTGATAGGCCATGGAGCCGCTGCAATCCATCACAATAAAGACCCGCATATTGGTGGTGACTTCATACTGTTTGATGTAATAGCGGTCGGATTTCGCCAGCAACCGCCAATCGATGCGTTTGACGTCATCACCGGGCGTGTATGGCCGATGTTGGGCAAAGTCGATGGCGTAGTCAATATGCCGGGATTTGTGCAGACCTTGCACGTACCCGTCCATCACTTGCCGTGCCACCATATCGAGCCGACTGAGCTTGGATAACACCTGCGGATCCAATAGTGTCCATGGCGTGCTGTTGGCCGGTGCGACCGGGGGATTGGCGGGTGCGGTGGTCATCGGTTGGGTTCCATGTCATATCCCTTGGTATTTCCACGGTCATGGTGCGGGCGGCTCGGCGGAAGGCGGGGTTCAGGCCGACGTCGTACCCGGCAGTTCCAACAGCAGCCGATCAATAATTTTATCACTGGTCATCCCCTGCGCCTCCGCGCTGAAGGTGGTAAGAATACGATGCCGCAGCACCGGATGCGCCACATGAATAATATCATCCGTATTCACATGCATACGCCCATGCAAAATGGCCCGTGCTTTGCCCGCCATGATCAGATAAATACTGGCACGCGGCCCGGCGCCCCATTGCACCAGATCATTAAGCCAGGGGTGTGCTTCCGGTTCGCGCGGACGGCTGGCGCGCACCAGGTCCCGCGCAAATTGGTACACATGATCTGCGGCCGGTACGCGCCGAACCACCTGCTGCAAGTGCAGGATGGTCGGGGCATCAAGCAGACGGGACAAGGCCGGGCGATATACCGATGTGGCCTGTTTCATAATCTGAATTTCCTCATCGGGCCTGGGGTAATTCACGATGGTCATGAACATGAAACGATCCAGCTGCGCTTCGGGCAGGGGGTAGGTACCTTCCTGTTCGATGGGATTTTGCGTGGCCAGAACAAAAAATGGTACCGGCAAATCAAAGGTGTTTTCACCTGCGGTCACCCGATGTTCCTGCATCGCCTCCAGCAGCGCGGCCTGGGTTTTCGGCGGCGTGCGATTGATTTCATCCGCCAGCACGATATTGGCGAAAATTGGCCCGCGCACAAAGCGAAAAGCCCGCTTGCCCGTACTTTTGTCCTCTTCGAGCACATCGGTTCCGGTAATGTCCGAAGGCATCAGGTCGGGTGTAAACTGGACCCGCTTAAAATCCAGTTGTAACACGTCGCTGATCGTTTTGATGAGCATAGTCTTCGCCAAGCCCGGCACGCCCACCAGCAACACATGCCCCTGACAGAACATGGCGGTGAGCACCTGCTCAATGACTTCCGTTTGGCCAACAATATATTTGCTTAATTGTTCGGTAACGGCCTGATAGGCCTGCGCCAATTGTTCCACCGTCTGTACATCGGAGGCCAGCACACGATTGCCGGCGGCCACGGTTGGCGGAGGCGGTGCGTTAACCGGCGGTGGCGCGGGTGCGGCAACTTCCGACGCCAACGGGATAACAGAATCGGAATCCTCGGCAAAACTGCCCATGAACTGTGACATGATCGCATCTCCAATCCGGCGATTCTCTTGCGGTCATACACCGCTTATTATTATATTACCAGATGCGGTGAAAAAGTGGCGGCATACAGCCCCGCCGGGTTAATGCAATTATTCATCACCCCCGGTACTGACGATCTTGTCATAGCAGCCACGTCCCAGTGACAGTTTTGACACATGCGAGTTTCTGTTACCGACGAAATTATCGTTAAAACTATTGATTTTACCGAGAACATAGTATCTCCTACGAAAATTGGCACGCAGATTGCACAATGAATGTCGTACTTGGCGGCAAGAGTATACGGAGTTTTGCATGAGTGAGGTAATGTCACATCCACAGCCGCAAGGAGATCAGCTTGGTTCCCAGTTGGATGCGGCGGTGGTCAGCACGGGTGAACTGCCGCCGTGGGTGGATAAAGCCTTACCTTGGATTGCTTCGGTTTTGTTGCATTTGGGCTTATTTGTTCTGATCTTTTTTGCCGCCGCGGCCCTGCATTCAGTCATTACCCGCAAAGCGCATCCGATTATCGTTCCCCAGGCGTGGGATCAGCATTTTTCAACTCATCCGGGCGGTAACCCGAATTCCGGCCAGAACAATAATCCGTTGCGCCAAGCCCGGGAAAATATCAAACATATTCTCTCGCACTATGCCCATAACAAGACTTCCGTCACCGCCGTGCTCAAGACCACCGATAAACTGAAATTTATCGCCGTGGGACCGCAGGCCGTTGCCCGCAACCCGCAGACCGCTTTGGGCATACCAGGCGGTGGCCTGGGGGCCGGGCCGCCATCGCGGTTTATTGGTCGTGGCGGCAACGCTACGCTGATTGTGTACATCATCGATCACTCCGGCGATATGCTTTATAATTGGGGAATAGTGCGCCGGGAAATGCGGCGCTCGGTGCAAAGGCTGGTTGCCTATCAGCGGTTTGCCGTGATCCTGGTAGGCGATGGGGTAAGGCAATTGGGAGCAGCAGGCCTGGCGCACGCCACAGTCCCGGTTCGAAACAGCACAATTAAACAGTTTTTGGATGTGCCGCCCCGGGGCAGTGGGCAGGGGCGATTGGCGATTTATGAGGAGGCCTTTCGTCGCGCTTTCCAATTGCATCCGCAACTGATTTATTTTGTAACCAATGGCGGTTTTAATCCGGAATTGGCGAAGATCGTGAAACAATTAAATGCCCATTGCAACGCCCGGGTATTTACGTATACATTCTTAAGCGGGCACTCCAAGTCGTTTTTAGAGCGGGTAAGTCGATACGCGCCTACGCTTAAGGAAATTGCCAAAGAAACCGGCGGCCAATACAAACTGGTGAAGGAATAGTCTATAACCTGTGGCGGCGAATTCGCCGCCGGAAAGAAAATGGAATCAGGCGTTAATTGCCGATAACAACCTCAAAGGAGTTTTTCTTATGTTCAATAGTTGTGTACGTGGCCGTTTCCGAGCGGTTCTTCCAGGTGTGTTGGCTTTGGGCGCGCTGCTGGCCTTGGGCCACACCGCGATGGCGCAGGGCGCCGGGGGCGGGAGTGGTGCCGGTACCTATCACCCCAATCCCATTATCTGGGGCTTGGACATTACCGTCATTGTTGTGTTGGTGGGATGCTCACTGGCCAGTATCGCATTAATTTTTGATGCAATTATTCACTTGCGCGAAAATAAAATTGCGCCCGTCGAAACCACTGAGCATATCCGT
The DNA here is from genome assembly GCA_049977145.1 of Phycisphaerae bacterium. GTDB lineage: Bacteria > Planctomycetota > Phycisphaerae > WQYP01 > WQYP01 > JAMDCX01. The sequence continues at coordinate 12,897 of JBMFGW010000004.1, read as the reverse complement.
TCCCTCATTGAATCCCGGCAACTCAAGGAACTCATCGATTTTACCGCCGCCGATCCATCGTTTGTCAGCAAAGCCATGCAGGCGGGTATTCGCCGAGCCCATCTGGGTTATGGGGCTATGCGGGACGGTATGGAAAGTGAGATAACAGAAGATAGCGCCAATCTTTTCCGGCGTATTGAGATGCTCAACGTTATCGGCAACATTGGGCCGCTGATCGGTCTGTTGGGAACCGTACTGGGTATGATTGAAGCTTTTTACGCGCTGCATCATGCCGGTGGACAGGCCAAAGTTTCCGACTTGTCTGTTGGTATTGCCACCGCTCTCTGGCACACGTTTGGCGGCCTGGCGGTGGCCATTCCATCGCTGATCGCGTTTGGTTTTTTCCGCATGAGATTGGACAAAATTATCAGCCGGGCGGCGGTGCTTTCGGAAGAATTACTGGAAAGTCTGCGGCCGTCGGATAAAACTGCGGCAACCTCTTCCGCCACGACCGAAGGCTCCAAACCGCTGGCGCGGCCGGTGCCGCGCCGCACCGGTTCCGGTGATACGGCGGCGGGCGTGTAGGTCGCCAGGTCGCCCGGAAATGTGCGGTGGGCGCGGCCGATTTTCGGCGACCTTAAAGGGTGGCCGCCCTGGCGTCTCCGGTGTAACCGGAGATTATAAGAAAACAGCCACCCTGGCGGGGCGGTAAGAAATTGTCGCCACGCTCCGTTGGGGCGGAGGCCTTCGTAAGGAGTTCATCAATGAAATTAAGCGGCATCAAGCCCATGGAGGATACACATGTCAATGTCACCCCGTTGATTGATATTATCATGTGTCTGATTATTTTCTTTCTATTGGTGGGTCACATTACCAAGGCGGCGTCGGTCAAGGGAGTCAAAATTCCGGTCGCCAAAAACGGCAAAGACTTGCGCAACAAAAGTAATCAGTTAATTGTGAACTTGGTTCCATCGCGTGCCTACGTTGCGCAAGGCCTGCGTCCGGTAATCTCAATATGGGGCCAGGAAGTGTCCTATGATGATTTGGCCGCTTATTTGCGTGAGCAGAAGCGTGAAAACCCCAAAATGAAATTAATTCTGCGGGCGGATCGTTCCATACCTTATAAATATGTGGCGCCCGTGCTGATCAGTTGTGCCCAAGCGGGCATTGCCAGCATCCATTTTATGACCCGCCGCCCCGGTTGATTTGGTGAGTCTGAAGTCTGTGAGGTTTTTTGGATGTCCCAATCGCATAAACACCGTCGTCCCGGAATGCGTGCCGCCACGCATGTCGGTCCGAACATGACACCCATGGTCGATGTGGTCATGGTTATTTTGATATTTTTCATGCTTGGCAGCTCATTTGTCAGCTCGGATTGGTATTTGACCAATAACACTCCGGCGATCAAGGGCGGATTATCAAATGTCAAAACACACGCGATGCCGCCTACACGCATTAATATCAAGTTGCGTGTCCGCGGCACGCGCACGGTAGCCATCATGCCGGGATTGCAAACCGCCGATCTTTCCGGTGAACTGGCGACCTTTTTAGCTAACAAACATAAAGCCTTAGCCAAGGGGGTGCCGGTGCAGGTATTTATTTCGCCTTCCAATGGCGTACCCTATAAGGATGTTATTACGGCGTACAGTGACTGCATTATGGCCCGGTTCAAACAAGTGGCGTTCCGGCCTCCGCCACGGCAGTAATGGATAAGCGCGGAGTAGTTTTGTTTTACTGTGCCGAGGTTCGGGTAAAGTTTCATTGTCCGCCAGGCCTGATATGTCGTGGAGCGCCGCGGGTAGCCCGCCGCCGCTTTGATTATCAATAAGGATTGCTCACCATGCTGGGAATTCCAAATTATTTCAGTAAGACTTCCACCAGTTTTGCGGCGACGATTTCGCCGGATTACCGACCACAAATTATGGCACGAAAGAATCGCTGGCTTTGGGGTCCAATCATGGCCTGCGTCGTGGCCTGGATGGCCGTGCCGATAATTCATGCCGCATCGGCAACAACCATACCGGTTGTTCTACCACCTCATGCCAGCCCCGCGCAACTTGCCGCACAACTTGAAAAGACGCACGCCGTCGCCCGGATCGCCGCCGCCTTAAAAGCGGCCACCACCCCCGCCGATAAAGCTTTGTTTGGGGCCGCCGATATTTTCTGCCGGTGGGATCAATTCAAAAACCACCCCGCCCAACAACAACAAATGAAAGAACGGTTCATCCGTGATGTCAACATTTATCTCAAGTCCGCCGACAATAATGTGGACCCCGGATGGTCCACCATGCAAGCGCAGTTTGTATTAGCCAGCCTGACCACCAATACCGTCAACGAGATTGAATTCTGGTCCGGCACGCCGGCACTGCGCCGGGAGCTGGCGCCCGCCGCCAATCTGGCCCGCCGACTTTTACAAGCAGCACAGAAACATTACTCTCAGGTCATAAAGAATCTCAACAACGCCAGCACCTTTACGGATGCCGATGAACAGCTATACACTCTCGCCATGAATGGTCAGCGGGATACCGCGTATTATCTGGCTTATGCTGATTATTTTTCCGGACTGGCCCTTCCTCCGGGCGACAAGATGCGCCAAACATTGCTCGGCTCCGCTATCAGCGGCATTAGTCCTTATGCCAAAGTACAAAATAGCGGCGTTTATTACCGGGCGCTGCTATTGCGCGGGAAAGCCTATCTGCACAACGGACAATATAATAAAGCTCTCCACGACCTGACTACCGCGGCTTCATCGCACGCCCCGGTCTGGTTGCAATATGATGCCTATTATCAACAGGTGACCGCTTTACTCCGCAGCGGCCGATACGATCAAGCCCGGGCGAAACTGAAATCCTTTATGACCTGGACCGCCAAGCAGGTTGGCGCCAATTCCATCAGCGCCAAAATGGGGGAGCAATTGCTGGCGTTTCGGATTGCGGAAGCGTCGGCCAACGCGTTGAAAAATCCCGCCCAACGTGCCAGCGCCCAGGCGGCGGCAATCGCCATGGTCAGTAACGTCATCCGCCAGGCTCCACAATATCAGAGACTGATTTTCACACATTTAGCGCAACATTTACCCGCTAAAATTGATCCAGCCACACTTCAGCCGTTGCAGGTGCTCGCTGCGGCGTGGCTGGAGGCCCAGAATCCCGCCACGACCAGCCAACGGCAAGCGTTGGCCATTGCACAGAGTTTGCTGGCGCGCAAAGAGCTACCCCCATCCATCCGGTCGGAAACCACGCTTATCGCTGCTATCACCGCCGCACAGTTGGGACAATTGGACTTGGCGGCCAAAATGAACATTGCGTTCGTGCGTCTGTCCCCCACGGACCCACGGGCCAGGCACGTTATGGCGCTGGCCCTGTCGGAATTAGCGCAGCTTAACGAGTCGCGGCAGGTATCCGCCGACATTACGAAGTTGACCACTGCGGCCATCAGCTTGGATTGGCATACTTTCCATGATCCGCAAATTCGCTTCCCCTACGCGCTGCAATTGGAAAACGCCGGACAGTATAAACCGGCCATCAAATTGTTTAATGAAATACCCGCCGCCGATCCACTTTATCTCGATGCGCAATATCAGTTGGTGCGTATTGGCGCTGAGCAACTTAGCGCCTTGACTCTGAAAAAGGCTCCAGAAACGCAGCAGCACCAGGCCGCCCGACAACTGCTGCAGACCGCCGACAAATATCTGCACCTTTTGGACCATCCGCCCGCGGCAATAGCTCCGGCCGCCTTGGCTAGAGCCAGGCGTTACCGTGTTAACATTCTGCTGCTGGAAGCCGGCACCGCGATCAATCCGTTGCGTAATCCATATCGGGCGGGCCAGATTCTTGATAAGCTCACCGTGCTGGAAAAACAGCTTTCCCCGAAATTACGCGGTATTCTTCTGCGTTATCGCATTCGGCAGTATCAATTGGCGGGAGAAAATAATAAAATTCTGCCGCTGGTGCGGAAGTTCGCTGGCGAATCGACTCAGAAATCCACGGATGTTATCAAGGGCCTGATCGGCCAGTATGATCAGGAAAGTCGCAAAATCCGGCATACGGATCCAGGCAAAGCCCGGCGGCTGGCCGCCGGTGCCGCGGCACTGCTGCAGCAGTTGATTCAGTCGCTGCAAAGCCAGCCGGGGCGGAAAAACCAGGACGACATTTATGCCTACCAACAAATTCGGGCCGCCGAACTCATCCGCGCCGGGGAGGGGCAGGTGGCATGGCAGGAGTACAAGGCACTGGAAAAGCAGCGTCCCGGTGATTTGACCAATTTCATCGGAGCCGCCCGGGCCTTATATGCCGCCGGTAACTTCGATCATGCCCACAGCATCTATGTGCGGCTGATTCCCCAGTTGGAGCCGGGATCCGCAATTTACTGGCAGGCGTATTACTATCTGATTCGCTGCAACGTGAAATCCAATGCCTACGCAAGTCAAACCCGCGCCGCACTCAAACAACTCGTGGCGCTATATGGCAAGCAAATTGGCGGTAAAGAATATCACCGACAATTTGAATTGCTGTTGCAGGAATTCAACCTCACGGACTAAGAACCATGGGGAAATCAGCACACCATACGCCGCAACCATCAGAGGGTCGGTTTGTTTATAATTTTCTGAATCTGTGCCAACGCTACGGCAATGCCCTCCATGCAAGGATTGATGGCCAAGGCTTGACGGTAACATTGCTGCGCTGCGCACAGATTGCCCAGTTGGGCGTGACAATGTCCCATTCCCGCCATTGCCCCGAAGTGCGGCGGCATTTTTGCCAAAGCATCACGGCAATCCACCAGAGCTTCGGCGTACTGCTCGGAAAGATAATGGGCGATGGCCCGTTGATTGTAGGCTTCGGCGAAGTCCGGATCGGCGGCAATCGCCAAAGTAAACTTTTCAATGGCCGTTGCCATATTGCCGTGTTTCAAATGATGCGTACCACATTTCAGATAACCGCAACCGCATTTATTGCCACAACGAAACCAGATAGCCCATAAAGCCTGATCAGCCAGTTCATTCACCCGTGGATCAACATCATGCAAAGCCACGACCAGCGGTGCAATAGCGGTTTTGTCCCCCATAAGCGCTAAAGCCATGGCGGCGACGCTCCGCACTTTCGTGTCGGAATGGCGTAAAAAGTCGCAGATTACCCCCACGCACCAGCAATGCCCTATATATTCCGCCGCCTGGTTTAAGTCTCCAGTACGTACCAATGGCTCCACAATCTTGCGAAATTCCTGCGCGCGATCGCATTCACGTTTTCCTTCGCTCTCGAACATAACGTTGTTTATCCATATAAAGCACCATCCGAAACGCCGTCCCACTTCGGTTTTACATCGGTTTCTCGACGCGACCTCTCGGCCATCGAATTCACATCATTCTAGGCGCTAAGAACCCGGTGGGCCAAATGAGGGCCGAATCGTGGGGGGGCGAAGAAGCCACGCCCATGTTGCGCCCACCGTGCATGCGGTGAATATTAAAACCCATTTTGTCCGCCGTAGGGCATGGCTCCACCACCGACGCCATCTTCAGATTGGGATTGTTCAATGGGGTGGGGATCGGGAAAGTATTGCGATTTGCTTTGAATATTCTGATCACGTCCGGTAAATAATTCCTCCTGGCAACCACCCAGCAGCGGCATAGCGCCTAATATCAACACCGCCGCGCTGCGAAAAATAATCTTACGGGACATTCGTTGTTGTCGCTTCATAATTGTGAATCTCCGGATTGACTTCTACTAATATCATTGTAGATATGAGCGGAAGGTTTTGGAAGTCAGCGGGCCAGAAGCAATGCCACCGTCCCCAGCACCACGCAATAAATGGCGAAGGGCGTGAGCCGACGGGTTTCAAAATACTTCATCAGGAATTTAGTGCTTAGGTAGGCGGTAATGCCTGCGGCCATGGCGGCAGGAATGGTCAGATACAAAATCGCGTGGGCTTCAGGCTTGAATAAAGCTGGAACTTTCAGCAATCCGGCGGCGGCAATGACGGGTGTGGCCAGCATGAAGGCAAAGCGGCAGGCTTCTTCATAGGTCAGTCCCGCCAGCACACCGCCCACAATGGCCACACCACTGCGGGAAATACCGGGAAATAACGCCAGTGTTTGGGCCGCTCCCACTGCCGCTCCTTGTGGAAATGTTAAGTCCTCCGCGTGCTTGCGCTGCTGCGCAGCCGCTTTTTTCAGCGCCAGTTTTTTCATGTAATCGCCAAGAAACATGACTCCGCCGTTAAGAATCAGAAATATACACACCATCCAGTAATAGCGTGGATCATCAAAAAAGAGCCGAAACTTTTTTTCGAATGTCAGTCCCACCAGTCCCACAACAATGGTGCCCGCCACCAGCAACCAGGCGAATTTACTCTCCCGGTCGTACACCAATTTCCCGTGCTGGATACTGCCGAGATATGCAAAGATGACTTTTTTCCATTGCCCCCAGAAATAAATCAGCAAGGCTGCCGCCGTGGCCAGATGCAGGGCCACCACAAAACTCAGGAAATTCTTATTACCGGTATTGAAATGCCAATGCAGCAGATGCTTGACGATAATAATATGCCCCAAACTGCTGATCGGAAACAATTCCGACACTCCCTGCAGAATCCCTAAAAATACAGCCTGTAGCACTGTCAAATGTGTGGCGGCGGTATGAATCACGGTAAGTCCTCCTTAGCCAAGAAACAGTGTTTAACAACACTGGGACAACATAGTAACCGGTGACAGCGTTTCGGCCAAAAGGCGCACCTGATAATAAGAATCCTACCGCCTTTTTCCTAAGCCGCCGGGCACCACAATCCGTTACGCTATAGTGCCCGGTTTTTTAACAGCAGCCGCATTACCATGCGATAGTTTAGCCCGCTCGCCATGGCCCTGTGGCAGGCTCATGAATATTCCGAACCGGGGTGATAGGTTTCAAAGCGGGTATTAGCGGCCATAAACGTCAGGCGCACGGTATCGCAGGGGCCGTTACGCTGTTTGGCGATAATCAACTGCGCCTCATTGATTTTATCAGGATTGGTCTGGGCCCATTCCTGATCACCACGGTGCATGACTGCCTCGCGGTGCAGCAGCATGACTACATCGGCATCCTGTTCAATGCTGCCCGACTCGCGCAGATCGCTGGTGCGCGGCAGACGGTTTTCACTTTCGGAGGCCCGGTTTAACTGCGACAGGCATACCACCGGAGAGTTTAATTCCCGGGCCAGGGCTTTGACACCTCGGCTGATGGTACTGATCTGCTGTTGCCGATTTTCCTCGCGTGGCGCTTCCATCAATTGCAGGTAGTCAATGACTACCAGCTCAATGCTCTGTTGACTTAACAATCTTCTGGCCTTGGTGCGCAAATCCAGAATGGACAGTGCCGGGGTATCGTCAATGAAAATTTTCCCCTCGGCCAGTTCTCCCACCGCTATGCTCAAACGGTTGCGATCATCACGCGCCAGCATATTACGGCGCAGCTTTTGCGAATCCACACCGCTGCGTGCGCACAGCATGCGCTGGGCGAGTTGCTGCTTGGACATTTCCAGCGAGAAGACCGCGACGGGTTTTTTCAAATCCACCCCGACGTGTTCCACGATATTCATCGCCAAAGCGGTTTTTCCCACACTTGGCCGGGCCGCCAGAACAATCATTTCCCCGCGCTGCAGGCCGCTGGTGAGATTATCCAGTTCCACATATCCCGTGGGCACACCGGTAATCGTGCTGCCGGTATTGCGATCGAGCATTTCAAAGGTTTCGTGCAGGACCTCGTTGAGCGCCACGGGCTGGCCGGTAACCTTTAATTGCGCCACTTCAAAAATGGCGCGTTCACTGCGGTCTAAAATTACCGCCGCCTCTTCGGAATTGTCGTAACAGGATTCCAGGCTTTGCGCACAGGCGCTGATAAGCCGACGCAGCAGGGCTTTATCCCGCACAATGTGCGCATAAGCCAGCGCATTGGCGGCGCTGGGCACGCAATTAACCAATTGCTCCAGATAATCATAACCCCCGGCGGCTTCGTACAGACCTTTTTGTTTGAGCTTATGCGTCAGGGTCACGCCATCGACGGCGGAACCAGCCTGCATCAAATCCAGAATGCCTTCAAAAAGGATTTGATTCTGCCGGCTGAAAAACACATCACCGGTTTCAATAATGGAAACTATTTCTCCAATGCCTTCCGGATTCAGCAGCATCGAACCAAGCAGCGCCATTTCCGAAGCCGAATCATGCGGCGGTGTTCGTTCGGTATTATTCTGCGCGACCAGCGCTGAAGACATATCACGCGGACGGGGGCGGGCGGTGGTGATGTTTTCATCCATACATACAATCCTGGCGGCCAACCGCTGCACGCGGGCCACAGTGAATTCAGCTTCCGGAACGGATCCGGCATAACTTTCACAGAACCCGTTGCATCGCCCCGCACATAGCCGCCGATTAGGTCGATGGCCGCGTATTCGATTGCCGCGCGAACCGGGAAATTATTCTGGTACCGTTTCTAAACGATAACCGTCCCGACACAGCGGAATAATATTACTGTACCGTGTTTGGCCCGGCAATGCACGGCGGTGCGTTAAAGATATTCCGACAGCTTTTCCACTGCCGCCGTCCGCCATCCACACGTTCACATTCAATGTAACCGTTCACGGCTACACTCCTTACGCGGCCCCAATGGTTCCAATTCGCAGTGCGGGCGAGGCCCGTACGATGGGACAGTCCTGGCCGGATGGGAACCTCAACACGCTGTTTCCCGCGGTATAGATATGGACATTTCCGGTTGCGTCGCCCGGAGTCCT
>JBMFGW010000004.1:0-4076 GCA_049977145.1 Phycisphaerae bacterium | reverse complement strand
TTCCTTGATTATTGCATTGCTATGGGATCCACATCCACCACCACATCCGCGTGAAAACGCTGCAACAGACCACGCTGCCGCAAATCGACCAGTACCTCTTGCAGTGGGCCGGGGGCGGCGGCGAATAAAATAATTTCCATGCGGTATTTTTCATCCAGGCGCTGCATGGGGGCATTCTGCGGGCCAATAGATCGTATGGTTTCAGGCCGGAACACTGGCGATTCCAAAATCATGGCCAGCAACGCCCTGGCTTCGCCCTGCAAAGAAAGAAAGTCTGTATCGGAAAGTACCAGCCGCACCATCCGGCCAAAAGGGGGATAATTAAAACTGTGGCGATGCTCCAATTCCTGTCGGACAAATCCTTCGTAATCATGCCGCGTCGCAAACATCACCGCCGGTTCCTGCGGCTGCATGGTCTGCACCACCACCAACCCCGGCCTCCGGGTACGGCCGCAACGTCCGGCCACCTGGCAGATCAACTGGAAGGTCCGTTCGGAAGCTCGGAAATCGGGGCTGGTCATCGCCAAATCGGCATTCAATACTCCCACCAGCGTAACGTTGGGAAAATCCAAACCTTTGGCAATCATCTGCGTGCCCAGAAGCAAATCCAGGTCTCCATCGGCAAAACGCCGCAGCGTCTGTTGGTAGGCATCTGCATGCCGCATGGAATCGCTGTCCATCCGCGCCAAACGCAGTTCCGGAAATTTATTCCGCAATTCTTCTTCCACCCGCTGCGTACCCTGCCCCAGTTGCACCAGGCGGCAGTGACACTCCGGACAGCGTTCCGGCAGCAACTGATTGGTCAGGCAGTAATGGCATTGTATATACCCCTCCGGCAACCCCGGCGACGCCGTACGCGCAGCGGCGTCATGCCGATGCACCACCATCGTGGCGTCACAGTGGTCGCACATAAGCACAAAATCACACTTGGGACACGCCACATAATGCGCATAGCCGCGCCGATTTAACAGAAAAATCGCCTGCCCTTTATCCGCTACCGTCTCCCTTAGCCGTTGTTCAAGCAGCATGGATAATGCGTGCAGGCCGCGGCGCCGGCGCCGCTCTTCCCGCATATCGACCGTCACCACCTTCGGCATCAACAGGCCGCGCGGTCGCAGCGTTAATTTAATCAATCCATAGTGCGGATTAACATGGGCGTTGCGCCAAGTTTCCAGCGATGGTGTGGCGGATCCCAGCAATACCGGCGCCGCGCTGATCTGCGCGCGCCGCACCGCCACATCTCGGGCATGATAACGCGGCGCGCTATCCTGCTTATAGGATGGTTCATGTTCTTCATCGACAACAATGAGTCCCAGTTTCGGCACGGGCGCAAAAACAGCCGATCGGGCGCCGATAATTACCTGCGCCCAGCCGGCCGCGATGGCATGCCAATGCTGACGCCGCAGCGAATCGGACATGCCACTGTGCAAGACCGCCACGCGTGCAAACCGTGCCGTGAAGCGGCTGATAAGTTGTGCGGTTAAAGAAATCTCCGGTACCAGTACAATGGCCTGCCGCCCGGAGGCGATCACCTTGTCAATACAGCGTATGTACAACTCGGTTTTGCCTGAACCGGTCACGCCAAAAATTAAACGTGCCGCAAAGCGCGGCGGATTGAGCAGTGGCAATAGCGCCTCCAGCGCTGCCGCCTGCTCGGATGTTAATGCAAAATCCGGGCCGACGTTCGCGGAGCATTCCGTTGCTGGTGGTAAACCCAAACGGGCCGCGTCCGGCCAGAGGATACATTTTTCCAGCCGCAGCAGACCGGCGGAAATAAACCGCTTGAGCATCGGCTTGGAAACCGGCGTTTTCGCCAGTAAATCAGCCGGCGACAGCGCGCCGTTGGCCAATGCGGTGCTAACCGCAGTATAGGCCTTCCGTGTGCGGGCCGCAAACCCCGTCAGCCGTGCTTGCAATTCCGGAGAATCATCAACGCGATGTATCAATATCCGCTGCGGCGGGCGGATGTTCTTCTTCACCGCTGCCGGCACAATTGTGGAAAGCACCGCTCCCGGCGGGCAACAATAATAGCGGCTGATCCACCGCGCCATTTCCAGTAAATCGGCAGGCACCGGATCAATTTCCGGATAGACGTCCAGAATATTTTTGAGGTTGCTGGCTTCCGGGTTTTTCGTGCCCTCCAGTGGGCTGATGTTCCAAAGCAAATCTTGGCGCGCTGGTTCCGCCGGTGTTTGCGGGAATGGCTTTTCCCGCCAGTGCGTGTCGGGCTTGCACGCCGGGGCCTGATCGGTAATCTCCAAAATGGTTCCACTGACCGGCCGATTCCTCCGCCCCAGCGGAACGCGCACACGCGATCCGACCCGCAGCACCGGGAGCAATTTCGGCGGAATACAATATGTCAGGTTCATATCCAGCGCCTGATCCACCGCGACTGCGGCATAGTGCCGCGTGGAAATACCCGGAGAAATAGCTGAAACCGCAGGTGCCTTCATCAGAGATGATTATAGTGGCGGATTGCCATAATCATGAAACGAGAAAGCATTTCGAATGATGCTTCCATAAGTGCTAAGTTCTTATTGTTGTAATACTGCGCGTGTCAGTTGGGAAATAAAAAACGAGCCATAGTGTGCTACCTGACGCAGGACTCCAGCAAATCTGGTATTATGGGAGTATCTGCGGCGGTGGATAGACCGATGAACGTGATATTCCTTCATCCTGAACTGCTTATCCTGGCGCCCGTGGTGGCGGTGGGCGGATGGCTGTTGTTAAGAAAAGCCCCCGCACCGGAACTCATTTTTCCCATTCTTGAATTTTGGCCGGAGGAAACGCCGCAGAGCGCCGGGCGGCAAAAACGCTTCCCGGATTGGCCATGGGTGCTGATTTTAGCCGCGGCGGTTCTCTCCGCCATCGCCTTGAGTTCCCCGCGACTGCAATGGCGGGCCGCTGGTTCCGTCGCGTCACCATCGGCTCATCTCTTCGCTATCGCCCGTAGCCTGCCTGGTAATCCCAAGGCCCTGGATGTATTTGTTAAAGTATCTCCGATCCATAGCGGCTCGGATTATATTCTCGTCAGCGCCGCACATCATCAGGTGATTCGCCGCGCCGTATCCGCCGCAGCGGGGCCACACGGTTTTGACATCGCGCCCGTGCCGGCCGCACCCATAGTTGTCATCACCCTGACGCGGGCGAACCGCGTGCTGGCACGCATGACATTGCTGCGTGCGCCGGGAATCCGGAAGATTGCGGCACATTTTATTGGTGTACCGCCACCGGACTTCCTGCGGCTGCTGACTGCGATTCCCGCTATTACGTTTCACGGCGGCATATTGCAACACGGCCTGTGGATTATCCAGCAACGACATTTCAACCCCAAGCTCCTTTCCGGAATTACACATAGCGCTGTGGTGCTCCTGGGCGACACACCGGGGCCGGGACTGTGGCCGCGCGCCGCGCTTATGTTAAAACGCCCGCAAACACCGGTGGCTGTCAGCCAGGAAAAATTAATGCGATTCGTCAATGCCTCCGGCATCATGGTTAAAAAATTGCTTCAAGCCCGGCTTGATCCACAGTGGTACCCGCTTATGGAGGTTGATAGCCATCCCTGGCTGGCGCAACGTGATGATGTGAGCCGGCACATAACATGGCTATGGCTAGCCGGGCAGGCCAACTCCTCCTGGAATACTTGGCCCCACCATGCTTCATTTGTAATCTTTTTCGCCAACGTGATCGCACAACTGCAAACCCTTCCCGGCGCTGTAAAACAAGGCCGCTGGTGGAGGTCCGCCACCCCACCTGCGGTCAGTGCCTACCATGCGTCGCCGATAACTACCAAGGCGCAAATGATTCATGTCAACATTCCGCTGGCCGCCGTTGTTTGCGCTTGTCTATTAGCCGCCGTTTTCGGCTTGATAAACACGAATCGGAACGCAACGTAAAAAAAGGCGTTGTGCGTTTGGCAGGCCGAAAGGTCGTGAAGATTACCCGCTGACCAAGCAACAGCATAAAAAGAAGCCTGCGCCGGTGCCTGGTCAGGATACTATTGAAGTATATCGTGTATACATAATGACATAATGTATGTATTTATATCTACATATACACATTATATGCGTGGCAAC
>JBMFGW010000003.1:69036-72974 GCA_049977145.1 Phycisphaerae bacterium | reverse complement strand
ACAAATAACTCCCCTTTTACGCTGACCGACGTTACCCTGACCGTTAATTACACCCTTGACGGCGAAGCCGAGAGCGTATCCCTGACCGCCGCCGGTATCTATTCCGGAAGCACAAAAACATGGTTGGACGGTATAACACATCCATTGGGAGACGCCGTAGTTTATGGGGGTGCCACAATCAGTTGTGACCAAAACAATTAGCCTTTGCAGGCTGGTTTTGGAGCAAGCGTGAAAAGCGGCGGGCGGTATTTATCCTTTCGTGGAGCCAAAAGCTAACATGCAGACAGTTGGAAAAAAGGAAAATTCTCCGGACTTGGGGTGCGGCCTCCAGCAGCCGCCTACGGTGCCTCTAGGGTGTGCCCACGATTCCGGATTAGGGCCAACCGACGCGCAAAAAATCATCATAAGCGGGAATCACCCCTTTGGTCTTTGGGTGGTGGCTGTTTTATACATTTTAGTATTTCTTGGGTTGATCGTCGTAAGTTTCTCAACATCGCAGATAGTAGCCTGGAGCATCGCTATTAGTTTGGTACTTTCCGCCCAAGCGGCCCTTCTTTTTATCCCGCTCAAAGTGGCCCGCCGCAGACCGATAAGGCGTGGGGCGCTTTGGGTACCGCTGGTTGCCTCCGGCTTCTTTGTAAGCCTGCTGGTCACTGCTGGCCTCAACGCTCTCGCTGAATTATTCTATCTTGATGGGTACCTTACCACATGGCTTGTGGTTTCGCTGTTCCTACTAACTTGGTCAGCTTGGGCCTTAATCTTTTGGTGGGCGAGCGCCAGCGATGACCCGGCCTCAGTCGGATTCCGACTGCTCCACAAGGTAATCGCCGGGAGCATATTGGAACTTTTGATAGTAATCCCTGCTCATTTGATTGTCCGGCAGCGCGACGAGTGTTCAGCCGGAATGGATACATTTCTTGGTATTGTAGTCGGTATTGCGGTAATGTTCTTTGCATTTGGCCCGGCGATTCTGATCCTTCTGTTAAGACGTATGTCGCAAATTCGTCCGGCCGCGGGGCCGCAGACCCACACGCCGCCAATAGACTGAATTGGAGATAGTCATTAATGCGTTTTTACCTCGCTTGCTATGACGCCGGTGCCGATGCTGTCGCCGGAAGTTTCTGGACTTGGCACCATCCGGATATACAGACCGATGCGCTCGACCGATTATATTACGATTTCGCCTCTAAGCATTTGCCGCTGCCGAGTTCCGGATTGGCCCGCTTTCTTACACTGCCCAACGGGCTTTGCGGTGGATGCGCGGGTGTTTCACCTCGGTGGTCATGTTGGTACCGGTTCGTGGATGGCGGCACCGATATACGGGGCCGACCTGGCCGCATCGTGTTGTTGGCTGCCTTTTTCAATCCCAGCGAAACAAGGGGCGAAAACACCGCCGATGTTCTCCGACATCAGGTTCTCCAAGATTGCGCCCGCCAAGCCAAATCATCATGCCCGATCCTACCCCCAAGATCGTTGGAATTATTAATTTCTGGAGTGCCAGCCGGTCTCGATCCCGTCCAGTGGGAAAAGTTGAACCGTGAATTAAGCATGGATTTGAACTGCAAAAACGCCATTTTCGCCGGCGGCAACCTTATCGCCAATATTCCGCCCCAGATGAGCTTCGACTGCACTGTACAAAGCGGCCCGGATGGCGAGTCAATGAGGGTACAGCTTTTGCCAAGCCGGCAATCCATTGCCGAGGAAAGCGGAATGTCGTGGGGCGAACGTGATGCTACGTCTTTGGAACAGGAACCTGCTGATTTCCATGGCTCTCACACCCCGGCGATGCAGCCAAGCCATTGTGAAGCAATGCCGCCGCCGATAAGGGCGAAAAAGCGGCCCGGCATTCTCCCGGCGATGCACGGTTCAACAAAATCTGTTTACATAAGTATCTTTCTCGTTGGCTTTATAATCGGGCTTCTCACGGGTTGGGCATGTTGGAAGCGTGCACATACCACCATCCCTAAACTTCGTACACAACTGAATCAGCAGATCCCGACGCAAAAGCTGCATACCTTGCCGCTTTCCAAACAGGTGGCCCGGTTGTCCTCGAACTCCTCCAAGCCGCCAGCCAGTGGCGTTGCCAAACCACCGGTCTTTTCCACCGGGAAAAAAATGGTCAATTTGCGGGCAGAAGGGCGAACCCCTACAAAGAAACCCATCCCGGCAAAAGTTAAATGATAAATGGCGTATTTTATCCGACTATTTTCAGCGTAAAATGAACCGTGGTTGACCAGTAGGAGCGAGCCCTCACCTCAACAACGCCATGTGGAACGCACGCGGGTGCGGTCAAACGTAGGAAATGGATACGCAATAAATGGAATAAACACGCTCATCAGGTTTAGACGCACGGGCGCTCCGCCTGCCTGGCGGCAGGCTGGCTGGCGGGGAACGGTGCCAAGGGGACGATGGTTGATTTCATGCTTGCAGATTTATTCTCCCGGCGGCATAATTATACTTGTTAGCTGCACATTTATTGGTTTAGGAATTTGGCTGCGAATAGATTCGGGAATACCGCGATGGCGCGTTTTGCCAACGAATCTATTCTAACTATACAAGCGTTCCGGTGTGATAGACGGGAAATAACTGGTTGTACTGAAAGGGGCTCCTGATGAATGGTACTCGGTCTTACATCAAAATAATCGCTGGCATTGTATTGTTACTTTTCCTTGCAGGTTGTAGCGCCCCGCCAGCTTTCGTCCCGTTTCAAGGCTTTGCCCGCGTGGGGCCGCCAATTCCTATTTCGCCAAGAATCGTCGGCCAATGGCGACGTACTGTGCAACCCAAGCATTCTGGGCCGGGCTTGGCACCAGTAGTAGAAACTATCAGTATATATCCGATCGGCAGCAAGTACTATTTTATTTGAGATAAAGCCACCGGTGGCCCATTGTCTGCCCATGGTTATAATGAAATTGGAACCTTTTATGCGAAAGCCTTTTTGGTGCATTCAGGAAATTCACTTATACTAGACGTACAAGTCTTGGCCCCTGGTTGCTTAACGCGTGGCTACTTAACGCATAGTTACTTAACATTGCACCCGTTTAATAAATTGTGGACTTGGCGGTACGACCACTATGGCTACGTTTGGTGGGACTATGGGCTTTATAAGATAAATGTTGGCAGGGAATGGATTTCCTTGCTGCCATTTGACCTCCGCAATCCGAAGGGCATGCCAGCCTCTTGGCTGGAAGATAATAAATCTGCGGTTCAGAAAGCAGCAACCATTGGTATAACAGCAATGTCGAGTCCCCAGGAAATGCAGACAGCCTTAAGGCGGCTGTCGAAGAAAATCTATGAACTCAACCCCAACGGCTTCGGGGTACATCACGCGCCAATGGTATTTCACCGTGTCTCAAAGCCATGAAAGTGATTTCATGGCGCGGATTTTTAGGGGGGCATTAGGTGGCTCAAATGATTACAGATAATTTCGGCAATTCCTGATAGGAGAAAAAACCATGGCAGACGGAATTAATGCAATTCTCTTATGGTATAAGGCGGGCTTTATGAAAGAAGAAACCTCAAAATCAGAAACATGTGGACAACGCAGATACGGAAACCCGCTTTGGGTGCCGAGCGCCAGAGACACTATGCTGTTCCTATTCTTGGCGGTTGCTGCCATGGCGGGTATGGCCACACACACTTACGGCAATCCACCTGTCAGATATCACCGGAGGCCTTTTTCCCGCGCTGATCGCGATTGCAGGCAGCGGCGGTGTCCCTGCTTCCACTGGCGCTGCTGCCGCAGGTGTTGCTCAGCCGGGAGGCGGCGGGCGACGGCCCCCGCCCCTGGTGGTTCCTGCCGCCGTATGCGCCGCTGGCGGTACTCCCGGAGGTCTGGCAGAAACTGTCACCGGCCCGCCGCGGGCTTGCAAAAATGGTGAAGCTGCTTCATAGTATTGTTGTAGGTATGGAAGTTTTGTTATGATTGTATCGGCGAT
>JBMFGW010000003.1:64228-69029 GCA_049977145.1 Phycisphaerae bacterium | reverse complement strand
CCGCGGGCTTGCAAAAATGGTGAAGCTGCTTCATAGTATTGTTGTAGGTATGGAAGTTTTGTTATGATTGTATCGGCGATTACGGAAATATTTCCAGGTGAGCGGATGGTGGCGCTGACCCCAGTGGCGGCGGCCGGCTTGGTAAAAAATGGATTGGAAGTTCGCATTCAGGCTGGTGCCGGCCTCGCCGCCGGATTTCCAGATGCGGCCTATGAAAAGGCTGGCGCGGAGGTGGCCGGGAATCGAACTCAAATCCTGCAACGCACAGATATTCTGGTGCAAGTTCACGCTTTGGGATCAAATCCGGAAGCACAGCAAGCGGATCTGAAGGCACTCAAACACGGGGTCGTGATCATTGGTTTTGCGGACCCGCTGACGGATAAAACCGCCATGCGGACCTTGGCGCAGTACGGTGTAACGCTCTTGGCCATGGAACTCGTACCGCGTATTACCCGGGCGCAAAGTATGGACGCCCTGTCTTCGCTGGCCAGTCTTGCCGGTTACAAAGCGGTTTTAATGGGCGCGGAGCGCCTCGGCAAGATATTTCCGATGATGATTACCGCCGCCGGCACTATTACACCCGCGAAGGTGTTTGTGATCGGGGCCGGGGTCGCGGGCTTACAGGCTATTGCCACCGCGCGGCGGCTGGGGGCGCAGGTGAGCGCTTTTGATGTCAGACCGGCGGTGAAGGAACAGGTTCAAAGCCTGGGCGCAAGGTTTGTGGAATTGCCGCTGCAGGCCGCGGAGGCGCAGACCCCCGCTGGTTACGCCCGGCAACAGACGGAAGAAGAACAACGCCGCCAGCGTGAATTGATGACCCGCAGTGTCGGCGAGGCGGATGTGGTTATTTCCACAGCGGCGGTGCCGGGGAAGAAAGCTCCGGTCTTAATTTCCGAAGAAATGGTGGCCGCAATGGAGCCGGGGTCCATCATCATCGACTTGGCGGCCGCACGTGGTGGTAACTGCGCGGTCACCCGTCCGGATGCGGTCGTCGATTATCATGGCGTGACCATTTTGGGGCCGACCAATTTACCCGCCACGGTGCCGGTTCACGCCAGTCAGGTTTATGCCAATAACATGCTCAATGTATTGAAGCATCTGGCCAAAAATGGACAATGGAAACTTGATGATCAGGATCAGATCACCCATGATATGCTGGTTATGCGCGATGGCACCATCGTCAATGAGCGGGTGCGGGAAGTTCTGGAACTGCCCCAGGCACCTAGCGCGGCAACTTCTCCCGCCGTGGGGGCAACAGCAGGATATGGATTATATGATGCGGCGGAACCCGCGGCCAAGCCGCCCGCCGCAGTACACCCGTCCAGCGTACGGTATTAAATTGGAGATATAAGAATGAGTCCCACATTAGAATCGAATTTGTTTGTGTTTGCCTTGGCCGCATTTCTGGGCTATGAGGTGGTACGGCGAGTTTCGCCGCAACTCCATACCCCGCTGATGTCTTTGACCAACGCAATTTCCGCAATTTCCGTGATTGGTGCCATTGTGGTAACGGGTGCCGGCCACAATACCACCATGGTGGTTACTTTGGGAACCATCGCCGTGACCGCGTCCATGATCAACGTCGTCGGCGGATTTCTGATGACGGATCGGATGCTCAAGATGTTTAAGAAGCGGAAACCCTGATGAAGATTGCCATACGCGGCGTATTACCACAGAATTTACCCTTGGGAGTATGGTTGTGATTGGATTGTATGTATGTCGCGGCACCATTGCCGCGGTGCTGACGTCTTTACCTCAGCCGGCGTATGTTATTTTAATTTATCTCGCGGCGGCCATGGCTTTTGCGCTATCACTGAAATGGCTTAGCACCCCCAAAACGGCGCGCTGGGGCGTGCTGGCTGGTGAAATCGGCATGGCGGCGGCGATTATCGCGACGCTGTTTCTACCGGAGGTGCGGCACTACGACTGGATTGCCATTGCCTGCCTGATTGCCGTCATCGCCGCGATTCCCATGGCGTTGCTCATTCCCATGACCGCCGTACCACAGCAAATTGCGCTCTTTCACGCCTTCGGGGCTTTGGCGGCCGCGCTGGTGGGTACCGCGGAATATTACGCGCATGGCGCAGCGTTGGGCACCTCCACACTGGTCGCCATCGGCTTTGAGTCCCTGCTGGGCTATCTGACTTTTACCGGCAGTCTTGTGGCGGCGGGAAAACTTCAGGAGCTTCTGCCTACCAAACCCATGAATTATCCTTTTCAAAACGTGTTAAGCATTTTAATTCTGGCAGCTTCCGTCGTCGCCGGGGCGATGGTGGTAATTATTCCCACCAACCCGCTGGTGTTTCCAATTTTTATTGCCTTGTGCCTGCTTTTCGGCGTCATGTTGATTCTGCCCATCGGGGGCGGCGATATGCCTACCGTGATCGCCCTGCTCAACAGCTATGCCGGTTTATCGGCTTCGGCCATGGGTTTTGTGATCAACAATAAATTACTGATCATCGGTGGTGCCTTGGAAGGTTCATCGGGATTTATCCTTTCCATGATCATGTGCAAGGCGATGAACCGGTCGTTTATCAATGTGCTCTTTGGTCAGGTGCAGGCGGCCAAAGCCGCTAAATCAGATGATATTTATGGCGGCAACATCAAAAGCGTCAATGCGGAGGAGGTGGCGGCCATTTTGGACGGTGCGCGGCGCGTGGCCATTGTGCCGGGTTATGGTCTGGCGGTAGCGCAGGCCCAACATGCGGTGGGTCAGCTTTTTGAATTGCTGGCATCCCGCGCGGTGGACGTGCAATTCGGCATTCATCCCGTGGCGGGCCGCATGCCGGGGCACATGAACGTGCTGCTGGCCGAGGCCAATATCCCGTACGATCATCTTATGGAAATGGACCGGATTAATCCCGAATTTGAAAACATGGATGTGGTGATCGTCAATGGGGCCAACGATGTCGTCAATCCGGATGCCCGGGATAATCCCAACAGCCCCATCGCCGGCATGCCCATTTTGAATGTGGATAAGGCCGGAACGGTCATCGTCATTAAACGCAGCCTCAGTCCCGGTTTTGCGGGAATTCCCAATCCACTTTTCGCCGCGAAAAACTGTCTGATGTACTTCGCGGATGGTAAAAAGGCGGTGCTTGATATTATCGCCGAACTTGAGAAACTTTGACGCTGCTTCGGATTTGCCCTACCGCAAAGTGCTGCAATAATAGGCCATGGCGGCCTTGGCTATAGTGGAGTTTACTTTTGCGGACACCGAAAAATGCCGATAAAGTTTATCTGTTCGTACGCCGCGGCATCGAGATGGGCACTTTCCGAATCGGCGAACGCATTCCAACCGAACGCGATTTAGCTGATCGCTTCGGGCTTTCCCGCCCCACGGTTAGTTCCTGTAACCGTTCACAGCCTTTCGGCCTGCCAGGCTCACAACTTAGTACTACAGCGCGACTTCTTACTTTCCATTGAGTTAGCTGCGGGGAAAAGAGATTTTGGAAGGGCGTTTTCGGCCCGCGGCGACCAAAGTCGCGCTGTAGTATTAGGTCGTATGGAGTTACATGGTGATACCAGCAACAGACCAATCGGCGAATGCGTGCGTGTGGACGTTGAGACATGGTGGTCTATCGGGTACCGCACTGCCACACGGTGAACTCGCGCACGGCGAGCGGTATGGCCGGAGAAAAACGGTGCAGAGCATGCTTTCCGTCGGCCAACGTTACCATAGGTCGGCACTGGCAGCATTTTTTATTCTCCTGGGGATGACGCTGGCGGGAGTTGGCTGTGCGGCGCGGCAGGTAACCCCGAAAAATTCATCTGAAAACGGACGCATCCACGCGGTTTGCAAGGCTCCCGTCTGGGCGGTGCAGCTTAACTGGACACCCAATGGCAATAGCACTTTGCAGGTGCAGTATAACTCCAAAATCCGGACGCTTGCGGGCACCTCCAAACCCACAAACGCGATATTTGTAGATGGCAAAACAAATACGTGGCATACTTATACTTGGAAACTCACGGATGTGGACTTTGGCGGGCGCGAAAATGCCGGGGCGGACCTGCGACTATCTGGATCGCCTGGCATTGCCGTGCATAAAGTTGTTTTGTCACGCCAACCGCCGGTGCCATCCGGCTATGGCCACGGCAAGGCAGGCGGTTCCACTGCCGGTATCACTTTCGATACCGGTAAAGTTGGGATGACGACCACCAACACGAATCACAATTTGAAACAGGTAGCCATGGGCGGTAGGGTCATTGACAGCCGGTACACCTGCGGTGTAATCGCCGGGCGCAGCGCGGAAATACTCGCCCGACATATCAATGTCAGTTATATTTATTTGCGACTTAGTCGGAACAGCCGATTGTTTCAAGCCCATCCCACGGTGGTCTACGCCACGGTGACCTCTGCGGCAACCATTTCGGCCAAGCCTTGGTCAGAGCGGACTTTTCACCAACTTTCGCAACAAGGCATCAACTGTGCGGAACTCAACATACCGTGGGAAGGCGTGGAACGACATCCAGGACATTTTCATTTTGGTTTGTTGGATCAGACCTTAGCCAATGCTGCTAACGCGCATATCCACATTATCCCCATTTTTATGTACTCCATCTGGCCGGGCAATCCCGCGTCATGGATTACGCAATATGATGTGGGATCGTCCGGTGCCAAATCACAAGTGCCGACATGGTGGAGCCATTTCAACCGCCAATCTTATTTCCAGTATATTACCGCCACCCTTGCGCATATTAAGAATAACCCCGCTTTCGGCGGGGCTTTTCTGGATTTTGGCTGGCTGGATTATATGTGGGGTCCGCCCCCCGGCGGGCAGGGCGTCAATGGTTATGCCCC
>JBMFGW010000003.1:0-63765 GCA_049977145.1 Phycisphaerae bacterium | reverse complement strand
TTTGAAATGCCGTACAACGCGGGGATGGATTTCTTTCTCTATGACGGCGGCAAGGTTTTTAAGATCGGCTATCCGCCCTATGTGCATTGGATTCCGGTATTGAGCCAAATCCACGGCAGTTATCCGCAGCAGCCCGTGGCGATTTATATTTCCTACCACAAGGTCTTTACCAACCCGACGGCTTTGGGCGGCCTGACCAACCGGCTGGGAAAAATCTGGCGTAAGCTGCACATTGCTTTTACGGTGGTTACGGATCGGGAAGTTAAAGCGGGAGCGGTGCACCTGCGGCAATTCCGGGCCATATTTCCGATTACCGGGCGGCGTGATGCCGCCATTACACAGTATGCGGCCCACGGCGGGCGAGTTCTGGAACATGCGGCACAATTGGCCGACTATGCGCCGGCGTATGTAACTTTTGCCCCGGCCACGGCAAGCCTGGAAGTGGTACCCACGGTGGATGCGGCAGATCATTCGGCGTGGATGACGCTAAGCCCATGGCGATTGGCACCATCCTATAAGGGTGTTATTACAATTCACTTGCGGGCATTGGGACTGCCATCGGGGCGGTATGACATTATCAACGCGGCCACCGGTATGCCCGTGCGTGGTGTTGCCGGTGGTAACGGTTTGCGGGTGCCCTTGAGTATTGCGCCGGGAACGCTGATGGTCTGGCACATTGTGCCTCCGTAGTGGTATGTTGCCACGGCCTTGAAACTGTATAATTAATGATATGGAGATTATGTTATGTCCGAAAAACAATTGGCATCCAACGAACAGGCCTATTGGCCGAAACTTCCCTCCGCGAAATCAAGGCGGAACTTTGATCGGCGGCGATTCCTTGGTGGTATGGCGTTAGCAAGTTTGACGGCGCCGTTCCTGGGCGCAGCCGGTGAGGCCATGGCAGCGCCGGAAATCATTAAACCGATGGATTCCCGCGAACAATATCTGAATGTCTACCATTTTGGTGCCCGCGGCAATGGTAAGGCCGATGATACCGCCGCCATTCAAAAAGCGCTGGATACCGCCGGAAAACAGGGCGGGAATGTGGTATTGCTGCCGCGTGGCGCATATCTGGTGCGCGGCGCGCTCCATGTGCCCGATGATGTTACGCTGCAAGGCGTATTTCGCGCTCCCAATCGCGGTAATACCGGCCAAAATATGGGAAGTTTGTTACTGGCCACGGGAGGAAAGGGAAAACCAGATGGCACACCATTTATTTCTCTGGGAGAAAATGGCACATTGTATGGTTTGACTATTTTTTATCCGGAACAGACTTGTCCGAATCCGCCGGTGGAATATCCTTGGACAGTGCGTCAACTGTCAGATAATGGATCACTGGTGAACGTTACATTACTTAATCCATGGCAGGGTGTGGATTTTGGCACGGTTACCGGCGGGCGGCACTATATTCACGGCCTGTACGGCCAGCCGCTGAAAACGGGCCTGTTTATTGATAAGTGCGAGGATGTTGGCCGCGTAGCAGATGTTCATTTTTGGCCATTTTGGAAAGCAGATGCGCCGACCATGGCCTTTACCTCCAAAGAAGCCACAGCTTTCCGCATTGGCCGCACCGATTGGGAGTACATGTTCAACTGTTTTGCGATTTGTCACAAGATTGGATACCACTTTGTGCGTACGCCAAGCGGGGTTCCCAACGTGGTGCTCACACAATGCGGTTCGGACGAGGGGGCACCTGATACCAGGTCGATCTCCGTGCGGGTGGATGGCAACCAGTCGCATGCGGGTATTTCCTTTGTGAATGGCCAGTTTATGGGTGCGCCATCCATTGAAGTTGGTTCCACCAACACGGGCCCGGTGAAGTTTACCAATTGCGGATTCTGGGGCGGCCCGTTGACCGATACCATGGCCATATTGGAAGGCTCCGGCCAAACCACGTTTACCGGCTGTCATTTCATTTCTTGGGCGCAGCAGAATAAAAAAGCCCCGGCTGTCGTGCTGCGCCGGGGCAGATTGATCATCAACGGCTGCGAATTTATGGATGCGGGTCAGCGGCAGGTGGCCATTGAACGCGGCGCGGCGGCGGCAGTAATTCTTGGAAACAGTTTTCAAGGCCCGGCGCACATCAGTAATCAGATCGGGGCCAAGGCCAAGATCAGCATGAACGCCGTTGATTAGCCGTGCCATGAACAATTTATTATTTAAGGATCACTATGGGTGTGCAAGTTTTAAACGGTCTTCAGCGGCGTGATTTTCTCAAGGCGTGCATGGCGGCGGCGGGGGCGGCATCGGTCGAATCGCTGGTGATCGGTTGCGCACCGGAATCGAGTGTTGGCACGCCGCACGGGCTTGCCAGTTTAATAGGCCCAAGCGCCTCACCGGGGCGTTTTGCCGGCCAGGCTCGGCCCATTGTTGGTTCGGGCTGGCATGGACATACGTTTCCTGGAGCCGCCTTGCCGTTTGGACTGGTTCAACTAAGTCCGGACACTTCCGGGCCACCAGAAGCAAGGTTGCCCAATGGGTTTCCTCCGTATGAGTGGGATCATTGTGGCGGCTATCACTATCCGGACAACACCATCCTCGGATTCAGCCATACGCACATATCAGGTACCGGTGGCGTGGCACTTGGCGATGTGCTGCTGATGCCGGGAGCTGGCCCGGTGCGCTGGAACGCAGGTTCCCCCGGCTTGGAGCATGAAGCGCAGATTCAAGCCCTTGGGCCGAATTCCGGTTGGGTGGCCCGCGAAAAAGGTTACTCTTCGCGTTTTTCCCACCGGCATGAAACCGCCCGCGCCGGTTATTACAGCGTGCGGTTGGATGATTCAGACATTCTGGCTGAACTCACGGCCACCACGCGCTGCGGCATGCACCGTTATACATTTCCCAACAGCGATCAGTCCCATGTCATTCTTGACCTGGTACACGCCCTTGCTGAGACGGTCTACGAAGCACAATTAAACATTGAAAACGCCACCACCGTCAGCGGCTATCGCGGCACCCATGGGTGGGCACCAAACCGACAGGTTTATTTCGTTATCCAGTTCTCAAAACCTTTTGAATTCTGCCAGATACAGCAGAACGGACGGGTAAAGACCGGGACTGTTGGTTCTTTTCAGGGACCAAAACTAAAAGCCGCATTTAGTTACAAAACCACTTTCAACGAACCGTTAGTTATCAAAGTGGGGATTTCCGGCACCGGCATTGACGGTGCCCGCAAGAATTTGCAGGCGGAAATTACAAACTTTGATTTTGACTCTATCCATCGACAGGCGGAGCAAAACTGGGATAAGGCACTTGGCGTGTTGGAGGCCCAACTGCCTGGGCAAGAACTGATGCAGACCTTCTACACCGGCGTTTATCATTGCATGATGGGGCCGACCACGTTTAACGATGCGGACGGGACTTACCGCGGGGAGGATCACAAGAACCATCGCGATCCCGGATTCACCAATTACACCACCATTTCGATTTGGGATATTTACCGAGGCGAATTCCCGTTTATCATGCTGACCAACCCGCAGCGCACCAATGACGTGATGCGTACTTTCCTGGCCGACTACCAACAGCTTGATGCACATTCGCTGCCGGTCTGGCCGCTGTGGGGCAATGAAACTTGGTCCATGACGGGTTTCCATGTTGTGTCTATGATTCTTGGAGCCTATATACGGGGCTTTCGAGATTATGATGTACCGGCCATGTACAACGCCATGCGGGATACCGCCTTGGTGGGGTCGGCCTATAATTTTGCGTTTACCAAAGGCAATAACAGAGAATTACAAGCGGAATTCCGCAAGTACGGTTATGTGGTAACCGGACCAACACAGCAGTGCGTCTCATGTACGCTGGATTATGCTTATGACTGCTGGTGTGTGGGGGCCATGGCCGAACTTCTTGGCAAGCGTGACGATGCCCAAATGTTTTATAAACTTGGCCGAAACTACAAAAATCTCTTCGACCCCAAGAGCGGATTTATGCGCGGCAAACTGGTGGATGGAAAATGGCGGGAGCCGTTCCGTCCGGATCAAGTATACCATTCGGATTACACTGAATCCGACGCTTGGCAGGCCACGTTTAATGTCATGCAGGATGTGCAGGGGTTGATTGATCTTTATGGCGGAGACGAACCTTTTATTGCCAAGCTCGACGCCTTCTTCACCGCTCGCTCAAAAGTCTATAACTATGATCCGGACATTACCGGCATGGTCGGCCAAGACGCCCAGGGCAATGAACCGAGCAACCATATCCCGTATCTGTATCCGTTTGCCGGGGCGGCGTGGAAAACGCAATATTGGATTCGCAAAGTGCTGTCCCTTTACAACAACACGCCCAACGGTATTCCCGGCAATGACGATATCGGCCAACTTTCCAGTTGCTTTGTCATGGGGGCTTTGGGCTTTTATCCGGTAAATGCCGCCACCGGCGTGTATGTTATTGGCAGCCCGCTAATTAATCGGGTGAAAATTCACAATCCCGTCGCCCGAACCACTTTTACGGTCATCGCGGAAAATAACTCGGCGGAAAATTGTTACGTTCAAAGCGCTCGTCTCAACGGCAGGGAGTTGAACCGGGCATGGTTTACCCATGCCGATATCGTGGCGGGCGGAGAACTGTATTTCCGCATGGGCCGTAAGCCCAACAAGGAATGGGCCTCGGCCAAGACGGATCGCCCGCCATCCGGGCTGGTGATGGCGGGCATCGCAATGAAATAATGAATAAAGAGACTCCCGGCTTGAGCCGGTGTTAATGAGTTGCTTCGCTGCGCGAAGCGTAATATTTACCGAAAGGCACCCAATGAATAACAACCCCGCCGGTAATTCTCAACCTCCCAACGCGAAACCCCGCGACAGTGGGATGGATCGTCGTAGGTTTCTTGGAGTTGCCGCTATCGGCGTCTCGGCCTTGTGTGCCGCTCGATCTGCGGAGGCCGCAGCCACCGCAGGAGAGGCACGAACGCACGTTCTCTTGGCCGCGCCGACGGTGTGCCATCTGACATGTGAATTCATGGTCGATCCCCTGGGCATCGATACCACCAAGCCGCGGCTGGGCTGGCAACTCGTATCCTCAATGCGTGGTGCCCGCCAGTCGGGCTATCAGATACTGGTGGCAAGCGCTGCAACGGCACTTCGTGACAACCTTGGCGATTTGTGGGACTCCGGCAAGGTCAGGTCGGAAGAATGTGCGAATGTGATTTATAACGGCAAGCCTTTGCAATCCAGCATGATTGCGCACTGGAAGGTGCGGATTTGGGATCAGAATGGAACGCCCGGCGCGTGGAGCGAGCCGGCCGTATGGGAAATGGGCCTCCTTGAACCAACGGACTGGCATGGGACATGGATTGGCGCACCGATGATTGAGAACGCCGATTCCTTTGACACACCGCCTGCGCCTTATTTCAGAACGGTGTTTCAGATTGATAAACCACTGAAGTCCGCACACGCTTACATCTGTGGTTTGGGCTATTACGAGTTTTATTTGAACGGTGCCAAAGTCGGCGATCAGGTGCTGGCTCCCGCGCAGACGGATTACAGCCAGCGGAATCTCTCACATTTGCTGTATCCGGTGCGTGATAACGGATTAAAACGTGTCCTTTATAACACGTATGATATCACCTCCCATCTCCGTCCCGGTCACAATGCTGTGGGCGTCATTCTTGGCAATGGCTGGTACAACCAGCGAGCGCGCCGGGTGGAAGGCTGGATGTGGTACGGTCAGCCACGCTTGATTTTACAAATGCGGCTGGAATTCACGGATGGCACCTCCACTGTCGTTGCCACCACGCCGCAGTGGAAGGTCACCACCGGGCCGATCCTTCAAGATGCCATTTTTACCGGAGAAACCTACGATGCACGTCGTGAAATTCCCGGATGGTGTCATCCGGACTTTGATGATTCAGCGTGGCCTACAGCGCGGACCATTGCCGCGCCCACCGGCCCTTTGAGGTCGCAGATGGCCCCGTATGACCGGATAGTTGGCGATCTATCCGCAACAGCGCTAACCCGTCCGGTGCATGGTCTGGAAGGCCAGATATTTCAGCCTAAGCCTGGCGTCTATGGATTTGATTTCGGCCAGAATTTTGCGGGCTGGGTGCGTCTTAAACTACGCCAGCCCGCTGGCACAAAAATACGAATTGATTACATTGAGGATACCGGTTTACGGTATGGCCAATCCGATACCTATATCACCAAAGGGCTGGTGGAGGAGACGTTTGAGCCTCGCTTTACCTGGCATGGATTCCGATATATCGAGATAACCGGATGTTCCGTCGCACCCAAAACCGCCGCCATCATAGGCCGATCGATTCATACGGATGTAGCCGAGGCCGGCGATTTTGAATGCTCCAGCCGCCTGCTCAACGCTATTTATGGCAATTATCGCCGCACGGAATTGGGCGATCTGCACGGTGCGGTGCCGGCATCAGATCCTCATCGGGAGCGGCTCGGTTACGGTGGTGATGCACAAATAACGGCCCGGTCCGCAATCTATTCTTGTGATATGCACCGTCTCTACATCAAGTGGGCACAAGACCTCGCCGATGCGCAGGGGCCGAACAGCGGTTTTGTTCCGCACACAGCGCCGTTTGAAGGCGGCGGGGGCGGTCCCGCCTGGGGTTCCGCCTGTGTGTTGATCCCATGGTATGTCTATCTTTATTACGGGGACCGGCGGATTCTTCACCAACACTATGATGTGATGAAAAAATGGGTGGCATTTCTGGAAACCCGCACAAATCGCGCCGGAATCGTTACCCATGAAGAACCCGGCGGCTGGTGCCTGGGAGATTGGGCGACACCTGAAACCATTGCGATTCCTCCGGAACTGGTTAACACCTGCTACCTTGCCCACCTCTGCAACTTGATGGCCCGCATTGCCGCGCTTGTTCGCCGGCCCGACGATATTGCCGCGTTCAGGCGGCGTTTTGCAATATCGACGCAGGCGATCAACACCGCTTTTTTTAATTCCGCCGCTGGATATTATTCGATAGGGCGGCAGGGGGCGGACGTTTTCCCGCTGGCTTTTGGCCTGGTTCCATCGGTATGGCGGCATAAAGTATTCGCCCATATGGTCAACCACTTGGAAACCGTAACCCATCGCCATTTCGACACCGGGATACTGGCGACCCCACTGCTGCTGGAGGTGTTGACACGCCACGGTCGGGCCGATTTAGCCTTGGCGTTGATGAGCCAGACCACATACCCGAGTTACGGCTGGCAGATAGCACATGGTGCCACGACATTGTGGGAGAGTTGGAACGGGATGGGATCGCACATGCACATCATGTTCGGCAGTGTTTGTGCGTGGATGTTTCACGATCTGGCGGGAATTAAGCCCGATCCGGATGCGCCGGGGTTTCGCCAATTCACCGTGCGGCCAGTTTATCCTCGCGGCTTAACCTGGGTCAGGGCCCATCATCTTTCACCGTATGGCCGAATTGACAGCGGTTGGCATCGCGACGGTGAACGATTCACCATGAATATTACAATTCCGGCCAACACCAGCGCAAAGATTTATTTTCCGCATTCGGGTGTCCGGGCGATACAGGAATCCGGACGTCTGGCCGCTTCCGCGTCGGGATTGAGCTTTGAGGGCGTGCGGCAGGGGTGTTCGATTTTCAAGGCAACTTCAGGAACGTACATATTGGACGCGATAACCAGGGGTGGTACAACTCGGCAATGAGGCCGCATACCTTCAGAGGACCGGCAACCGTTTATTTTACAAGGAGCGTTGTGATGTCGAATCTTAATCGTCGGGATTTTGTAAGCCTCATGGGCCTGACCGCTTCGGGGTTGCTGATGCTGCCGTCGGGTTGTGCGGCAAAGTCCGGAACACCATCGGCCAGCAACGCAACGACCGCCGCATCGGCGGAAGAAGTAGCGGGTAAATTCGCCTCTCCGTCGCTGGATTGCGGGCCTTGGGTTTACTGGTTCTGGATGGGTGGCAACATTACCCGTGAAGGGGTGACGGCGGATCTCGAGGCGATGCGGCGTGTCGGCATCGGCGGCGCGTTGATCATGAATGTTTCCACGGACCCGGGAGGTTCATACGAAATGGGCGTGCCGCCGGGGCCGGTTAAATTCGGCACCGTTGAATGGCGCGAGATGTTTGCTTTTGCGTGCCGCGAGGCGGCCCGCTTGGGACTGCAGATCAATATGACCAATGATGCTGGCTGGGAAGGCAGCGGCGGGCCGTGGGTGACACCCGAGCGCTCCATGCAGAGGGTTGTATACACAACAACGCGGCTTCACGGCGGTACAACCATTGACGTGCTTTTGCCCCAGCCGAAGCCGATTGTGCGGCACAATCCCCCTTTTCCAACGGCGGCGGATACCGGGGTTCAGTTGCAGGCGGTTCTGGATTATTATGCTGATATCGCCGTACTAGCATTCCCCACACCGCAGGCCGACATGGCTGGCCACGGCTACCGCATACCGGACATTCAAGCCAAGGCGGAATATGTGGTACAAGACAATATGCCCACACAAATAAATTATCCGCAACTACCCCTCGGCCAGGCAATTCCCCAATCCGGTTTGGTGGACGTATCGCGCTTTATGGATTCTTATGGCCGATTGAAATGGGAAGCGCCGGCGGGCGATTGGACGATTATCCGCTTTGGCCATACCTCGACTGGAAGGGACAACCACCCGGCATCGGTGAGCGGCAGCGGCCTGGAAATCGACAAGCTCAGCCGGAAGGCGACGGAACTGCAATTTAATTCCCTGATACTCCGGCTGATTCGTGATGTTGGGCCGTTGGCGGGCAAATCGTTTGTGCGTACGCATATTGACAGTTGGGAGAACGGCTCGCAAAACTGGACGCTGGAATTCCCGCGGGAGTTTAGGCGACTGCGCGGTTATGACATCGCGCCGTATCTGCCGGTTCTGGCTGGCCGGGTGGTTGAAAATTTGGAAGTGTCCAATCGCTTTTTATGGGATTTTCGGCGGACGATTTCCGATCTGCTGGTGGAGAATTATGCCGCGTGTATGCGTGAGCTGGCTAATAAGCACGGCATTGGGCTTTCGATTGAGGGTTACGCGGGCGTACCGGCGGATGAATTACGCTATGGTGGCCAGGCCAATGAGCCAATGTCCGAGTTGTGGTCATGGCCGCGATGGAACGCCTGGAACATTGTGGCCGAAATGACCTCCGCCGGACACGTCTATGGCCGCAACATCATCGGCCAGGAAACATTCACCGCCGGTCCCAGTGAAAAATGGCAGGCTTACCCGGCGGTGGTGAAGGATATAGGCGATTGGGCCTTTGGCGAAGGCGTGAATCGTTTCGTATTTCATCGCTTTGCGATGCAGCCTTGGACGAATCCCCATTATGCTCCGGGCATGTCGATGGATTCCACTGGAATGCATTATGAACGCACGGAAACCTGGTGGCATTTAACCAAACCGTGGCATGATTATGTCTCGCGGTGCTCTTATCTGTTGCGTCAAGGCCACTTCGTCGCCGATGTCTGCTACATGCAGGCGGAAGGTGCGCCGCAGGAGTTTGCCACTCTGGATAACGGCCCCGGCAATCCACCCCGACGGCCCGGCTACAATTATGACTTCTGCCCGGCCGAGGTGGTGCTTACCCGTATGGAATATAAGGGTGGTTTTTTGACGCTGCCCAGCGGTATGAAATACCGCGTTCTGGTTCTGCCAGATTCGCCCACGATGACACCGCAACTGCTCAAGAAAATAAAAACACTGGTCGATGCCGGTGCGACGGTCATCGGCCCGCAGCCACAGAAGTCGCCGAGCCTCAGTGACTTTCCCCATTGCGATGATCAAGTTCAAAAACTGACGGGCGAATTGTGGAGCACCGGCAAAATCATCGCCGGGAAAACAGCCGCCCAGGTGTTGGCGGCCAAGGGCATCAAGCCTGATTTTCAATGCGATCACCCAATGGTGCGCTGGACGCATCGGCATACGGCCGACATGGATATTTATTTTGTCGCCAATGGCGAGGTTGCCGATAAGCTGCCGTTCGCGGGAAAATCAATGCTGGCGAATTGCGCATTTCGCGTTACCGGTATTCAACCGGAATTCTGGGATCCGGAAACCGGAACAATTTCACCGGTTCCCGCTTATGAATCTTCCGGCGGCATGACCCATATTCCGATTGTTTTCGAGCCGAAGGGATCGGCGTTTGTGGTATTCCGGCATGGGAAGTCCGCCCAAATAACGGAGGCCATCCGAAGCATCAGCCATAATGGCAAACTACTTTTTGCCGCCAGCGTGGCCCCTCCTCCGCATATCAAGATATTATCCGCCAGCTACGGCGTTCCGGGGAACGCCGCCCACACACGCGACGTGACGGCGATCGTCCAAAAACTGGTCAACCAAGGACAGACCGATTTCCCGGTGATGCAAATTGCCGCGATTGGGGGCGATCCGGATCCCGGCGTGGTCAAGACGCTCGATATTCACTATACGGTGAACGGCCACGAAGGCCACATCAGCTACCAAGATGGCCAGCGTGTGCATATCAATCTCACCCCTGGGTCGCATATCAAGATACTATCTGCCAGTTACGGTGTTCCGGGCGATGCCGTCCATACACGTAACGTAACAGCCATCGTCCAGAAACTGGTCAACCAAGGTGACACCGATTTCCCGGTTATGCAAATGGTCGTGATTGGGGGCGATCCGGATCCGGGCGTGGTCAAGACGCTTGATATTCACTACGAGGCGGACGGCCGCAAAGGCCACATCAGTTCGCAGGATGGCGGCTGGGCATCCTTCGCCGGAGCCGGGCCGGCGTATCGCCGGATCGTTGAGCTGGAGGCCGAGAACAATGGCCGCCTCAAGGCCATTGTCACGGAGCCGGGTAAGTACGATTGCATGTTCGCTTCCGGCAAACAATCCACTATCAACGTCGCGGATATTCCCAAGCCCGTTGCCATTGAGGGGTCTTGGAAAGTGAAGTTTCCCGCCGGCTGGGGTGCGCCGGCGGAGATTCATCTGGATAAGCTAATCGCGTGGAACAAGCACCACGATGTGGGCGTCCGCTATTTTTCCGGCACGGCGGAGTATCAGACGGAATTTAAGATTCCCGCTGGGCTGCTGACACCGGATCAGCGGATATATCTTGATTTGGGCGAGGTCGCGGTCATGGCCCATGTCACGCTCAATAACCATGACCTTGGCATTCTATGGAAGCCGCCGTTCAGGTTGGACGCCACCGCCGCTCTGAGGTCGGGCCGCAACCAGCTTAATATCCGTGTGACCAATCTCTGGATCAACCGGATGATCGGAGACGAGCAATTGCCGGAAGACTCGGATCGCGGCCCCGGCGGGAATTTGCTTAAATGGCCGCAATGGCTGCTGGAAGGCAAACCCAGCCCCACCGGGCGGTTTACGTTTACGACTTGGCAGCACTGGCACAAAACCGATCCGCTGGTCGAATCGGGCCTGATTGGGCCAGTAAACCTCACTTTTGCCGATGCGGTCGAGTTAAAATGAGGATGTGCGTTACAGTTTACTGAATGTCCGTAGACGATTACGAAAAAACGTAGTTCGCTTGCGAAAAACCTCAATGACACGCCAGCCGGCAGGCGGTTATGCTGATGCGTATGGATGGTGACGGGCACTACGCAACCCGAATGTTTTCGGCTGCCAGATGCCTTCGCAGGAGAAATATAGTCCGGAGTTTAGCCCAATAAATTTCATTTCTATAAGAGAAAACCCTTGATAGTGTTGCGTTTGAGGGGTGTTGGGTGTGGTTTTTCGACGGTAAAGTGCTCTCATGTAAATAGTGAAAATTTCCTTTATTTTTGAGGGGTCTGGTTTCAGTGCCGGGAAATCGAAAATTGATATAAGTCATTATTTCACAAGGAGTTAACGTATTTTATTGCCAAAACTCCGGCCTAAAGAACTCGATGTTGTTCTCAGTGAACTGGGGTTACTGGAACTCTTCACCCAGCCGCCCGCTTGGGTGCCGGGCTGTATGTAGCAAGTGCCTTACTGCCGCAAGGGCGTAAATCAAGGACTTTCGCGCCTCACAGGGGAGAGTTTGGTTAGCTCCCAACTCCTAATTCCTTGGTCCCCTTGTAGGGATTTTCAGGTTCCGGTTTCTTCACCGCAACCTCTTTCATGTGCAACAGCATGGGGGAAGCGATGGCCAACGTACTGTACGCACCGGTAATTACACCCACAAGCATGGCATACGCGAAGCCATGAATGCCCTGACCACCCCAGATATACAAAATTAACACTACGGAAAATACCGTAAAAGTGGTCCAGATCGTCCGGCCAAAACATTGATTGATGGAATCATTAACCAATTTCGTGGTCAACGGCTGATGCGAACGCCCCCGGTTTTCACGTACCCGGTCAAAAATAACGATGGTGTCATTGACACTGTACCCAATAATCGTCAGATACGCGGCGATCATCGTCATGTTAATTTTGAAATTATCCACCAGCAGGGCATTCCCGATTCCGGTGCGATGGATGTACACGGCTAAAACCGTTGCGGCCACAGCCACAATGGCGTCATGCACCAGAGAGAATATGACGCCAAATCCATAGCGGATGCCGCCAAACCTGATCCACACATACGCCACAATCAGGAACAGTGAAACCAACACGGACATCACGGCGTTAAGCCGGGCCTCGCTGGCGACCTGTGGCGCGAAGCTGGTAACACCGGCCAGGCCACCGGAAGTGGTCAGGGCGGTGCGGACGATCCGCCATTCCGGGGCGGCCACCTGGGATTTCCATTGCGAAACCAAGCCCGTATTGTCCGCCTTATACAACAGGCTGGGATCGGTGGCGACCACCACGGCGTCCGTGGCGGCAGGTTTTTTGCCCGGTGCCGCGGGAGCATATTGCAGAGTGATCACGCGGAAAGGCCGGTATTGCAGGGA
This sequence comes from Phycisphaerae bacterium, assembly GCA_049977145.1. Lineage (GTDB taxonomy): Bacteria > Planctomycetota > Phycisphaerae > WQYP01 > WQYP01 > JAMDCX01. The sequence goes on along the minus strand of JBMFGW010000003.1, from coordinate 50,948 downwards.
AGCAAAATCCGGCTCCTGGCTCATGGCGCGAATACGCGATGCGATTTCCGCAGGACTTTGTGCCGGGCTGATATGCCGGAGGAAAATCGCCACGCCACCGCGGAAATCTCCAATATCCACATTCGGCAAACCAGGCCCCATGTTGGTTAAGTTGGCATGGGTAATGGGCATGACCGCACCATCATCCAACAAATCTTGAATATGCCGCGATTTGACATTGACATGTAAAAATGTCAGCCGTCGGGTCACTTTGATCACATCGGAAAATTTCGCTTCCAGAGCGCGCGTGAGCTGCTGCACCGGCGCGGCGGCCGTTGCCGCCGCAGCCGTGGCATGGACCATCTTGTTCGCCGGCGGATTGACAATGCTGGTAATAATAACAAACTGATTATGATGCGTACCGACGGAATAGACCGTGGCGTGGCGCAGCGCCTTCAAATTGAGGTCCTGTCGTCCGAGCTGGGCAATGCGCCGGCGCACTTCACCGACGGATAATTCCTTGCCCGGGCGCAATTGCAGCGTCACTTGGGTGCCGCCATTGAATTCGGTGTCATATTTCTTATTTCCCCGGGCCACAAAGGTAATAATCCCGGCGATCATAATCACGCCCGATACCACCCAGAATATATGCCGCTTGCCGATCCAGTCAAAATTAGCAACGGTGAAAACCCGCATGAACGGCCAGCGGCCTTTAAGCCAGGTGAAAGTGAAGAGATCCCGGAAATACTCCTGGATGGACAGGTCTTCAATTTTCCGCATAACCCCGGCGCGGATCGCCGCGATCATCAGGGTGCGGGTGACAAATAGCGCGGTGAACATGTGCACCGCCAAGCCGATTAATAAAGTGATGCCGAAGCCTTTGACATCTTCCGACCCCATGAATATCAGCACGATACTGGTCATGGAGGTGGTTAAATTGGCGTCAAAGATCGTCCAAAACACCTTGTCATAGCCTTGCTTGACCGCCAGCCACAGCGATGCTCCTTTATGTATTTCTTCACGAATGCGCTCATTGATAAGGATGTTGGCGTCCACCGCCATGCCCAGGGTCAAGACCACGCCGGCAATACCCGGCAGCGTGAAGGTGGCGTGCAGCAGCGCCATGACCCCCAGCGTCAGAAGCAAGTTGAGCATCAAGGCGACATCGGCGAACAAGCCGGTAATGGTGTAATAGACGAACATGAAGCCCAGCACCACGATTACGGCAATGACCGCACTGCGCAGACCGGCCTTAAGGTTGTCCGCTCCCAGTGTGGCCCCAATGGTCTGCACGGAAATAGGTTGCGATTGCAATGTGGCGGGCAGTGATCCGGCGTTAAGCGTCTGCACCAGCAACTGCCCCTCTTTTTCAATATCCTTGGCCGGATTACGCGCTGATGGCATTCCCAGCGTGATTTGTCCGGAACCGGCGATCGTGCTTTGAATTGTCGGTGCGGTGATGGCCTTATTATCCAATAAAATGGCCATGTCGCGATGAATGTTATGGCTGGTAAGCTGCCGCATATAATCCGCGCCGATGGCGTCAAGATTAAAGCCCACCGCCAATCCACCGGTTTGCGGATCGGTTTGCAGCCGGGCATTGTTAACCTGCCAGTGCGCCCGACTGGTGCCATGCGTCAGCGCGCGGGCGGTGTTGGTATACAAAAGGATGTAATGCTGGCCTTCATATTGGCCTACGACATACAACTCGCGCGACCGCAGAATATCCGTCCCATCGCGTGGGTCCACTTCAAACCAGGCGGTGCCCGGTGGGGTGTAACCGTTGTGCGGCCCTTTGGTGGCCAACTGCGCCAGGGCGCGTTGCGCATCGGCATTTTGCGGGCTTACGGTGATACGAAAATCCAAAACGCCGGCCCCGCGCAACATGCGCTCCAATTCCGCCGGACTATCCAATCCGGCGCTGTGTTGCCGTACCTGCGCGTAGGCCGCTTGAATTTGGCGAATTAATGCAGCACGATCCGAGTGCCGCTGCAGCAAATCCACCAGCGCCGCCTGCGCCTGGGGATTTTTTCGACCATAGGTGGACGCCAGCAGATTCGCCAGATGCTGCACATTGACATTAAATGCCAAAATCTTTTGCAGCGTGTTTTGATAAACGGTGGTGGTATGGTTTAATAGCGCAATATCATGCGCGGGCATATTTTGGGGATCATTAAGGTATTGGGCGGCGATTTTTCTGGCGGCGGCCAAAGCCTTATAGCGTTGTGCCAGTTTTTCCAACAACGCCAAACGCGCCGGATTGGCCTGGGCCAGGACTTTAATTTGTTCCTGCCGCGCAGTGGCGGGTAATGCCATCGCCGCGTCAATTTGCGACGGCATGACATTATCCGCCAGGAGTTTATCCACCAGTTTCTGATAATGGCTTTGGGCCTGCCGCGAGGCGCTGCTGGCCAGCGGCATCTGAATTTCAATGCGTTCGCCGGCCAGAACGCGCCAGACTAAATTATGCACATTCCCCGGATCGACGCGGCGGCGTAAAACGGAGATCACCTGCTGGGCCAGAACATTCGGATCCCCCTTGTATCCCGGTGGCACATCCAACTGATAAATCAGATCGGTGCCGCCGGATAAATCAATACCGCCCTTAATGCCGTTGGAAAAAATGCAAAACAGCGCCAAGACGATAGCGCCAAAGATCAAAATAAAACGGGAAAGTAGATTGGATTTCATGATGTTTCCAGAATTCTCCGCCCGCCATTCCGGGCCGCCCTAAATAGCACCCGGCTTGGCCGGGACTGCGCCAGATTCCGATTATTTTTTATCCGGCGCCGCATCACCCTCATCAAGTACCTTGATAATGGCTGATTTCGTGTAGCGCTCTTTGATATTATTGGCCTCATCGACTTTCAGTACCACCTCCTCATCCCGCACCTCAACCACGGAGGCGATCAGCCCGCCCGCCGTCACCACGCGCGAACCGCGCTTCAAGGCACTGTACATCTGATCACGCTTTTTCTGTTCCCGTTTGCGGCCTGAACTCATAAAAAAGAAAATGACGATCAGCATCAGCGCTAGCGGCCACATTCCGAAAATGGCTTGGGCCATTGACCCGGAGGGCGCGGTTGGCTGGCTGGCGGCAGTGCCGGATTTCGAGTGGACTGTTGATGGAACGGTCTTGGCGGACGCCGTTGGGGCGGCGGTGGGGGCTGGTACGGCCGCCGGCGCGGCGGCGGAACTCAATGCGGGTTTGGCCGTGGCAATAGCTGGTTGGTTTGCGGCTATTGCCGACGACGCATTAGCCAGCAGCGCCATAACCAGGCATAGCGAGCCGAAGAAACTTGCAACAACCCTTGGTTTCATGAAATAAACTCCTAACTTCTACATTAGTGCTCCGCCGCGCCCGGCGCAGCGAGCATAGATACGTGATTGTCGCGTATCGCCTGTCGAATGTCCAGCATCCACCGCTGGAAGAATCGCAGATTGTGTAAGGAGATTAGCACAGGGCCGAGCATTTCCCCAACCGCGAATAAATGCCGGAGGTAGCCACGGGAGAATTGGTGGCAACAAACACAATCGCATAAAGCGTCCAATGGGCCATTATCACGGATATATTGACTATTACGCAGACGGATCGGTCCTGCGGAGGTAAAAGCTACGGCATTGCGGCCATTACGTGTAGGCAATACGCAATCAAACATATCCACTCCGCGTTTGACCGCTTCCAAAATATCCACAGGGTACCCGACACCCATAAGATAACGTGGGCGATTCTCCGGCAACAGTGGTGCGGTATGGTCAATGGTTGCGATCATTCGTTCATGCCCTTCCCCCACCGCCAGACCGCCCAGGGCGTAGCCGTCAAAATCCATGGCGATCAAGGCCTCCGCGCAACGCCGGCGCTCTTCTGAATTCGTTCCACCCTGCACAATGCCGAACAAGGCCTGTTTTTTTTTCGGATCAAGTTTTTCATGTTCCTCCCGGCATACACCTGCCCAGCGAATGGTCCGGTCCATAGCCTGCGCCAGGCGATCCGGCAGGCAATCCGCAGGTGGGCAATCATCAAAAGCCATGGCAATATCAGCGCCCAGTTCATGCTGTATTTTCATAGATTCCACCGGCCCCAGCTGAACGGTGGTTCCATCAATATGAGATTTGAACACCACATGATCACGATCAAATTGTCGCAGCTCAGACAGGGAAAAAACCTGAAATCCGCCGGAATCGGTAAGCATGGGGCCATTAAATCCGGAAAATTTCTGCAACCCGCCCAAATCGCGCACCACCGCTGATCCAGGGCGTAACATCAGATGATAGGTATTGCTCAAAATTATCTGGCAGCCGACCTGGCGCAGCATATCCGGGGTAAGCCCTTTGACCGTACCGCGGGTTCCGACCGCCATAAATGCCGGAGTGTCAAAGCTGCCATGGGCCGTATGTATCCGGCCCAGGCGGGCCTGGGTGGTGGAGTCTTTGGCCAGAATTTCAAAGTTCAAGGTCATGGCGAAAAAGTATAACGGGAATCAGCGATTCCGTGGTGCAAGACACGACGAAAGTGATATTAGCATGGAGTCTTTATGAGAAAGGGACTCGTCAACCCTGCCCGGGCCTGCGGCAAAAATGAAGGTGTTGGCCGTCCGAAAAGCCGTGAACGGTTATCGAAGCCTGAATGTGTATGTCAAGCGGTGCCCGCCAGTATCGAATTTCATAATACACCCTTGGTGCTGGGAATATCATGTGATCGTGGGTCTATCGCCACCGCTTGCCGCAGGGATTTGGCCAAGGCTTTGAAAATCGCCTCGGCAATATGGTGGCTGTTGGTGCCGTATGGCACATTGATGTGCAGGTTCATACCGGCGGTGTTCGCCAAAGACCGCAAGGATTCAGGCACCAATTCCACATCAAATTCACCTATTTTTGGGGTCGGAAACCGGGCATTGAAAACAAATGCGGGCCGGCCTGATAAATCCAGAGCTACATTGGCCAGCGTATCTTCCATCGGCACACTGGCCCAGCCATAACGGTAGATGCCGCGCTTATCACCTAGCGCCTGTTGGAGCGCTGATCCTAACACCAGCGAAACATCTTCCACGGTGTGATGGGAGTCAATGTGCAGATCACCGGTGGCCTGGACTTTCAGGTCCAACATGCCGTGTCGCGCCAGATGATCCAGCATGTGATCAAAAAAACCGACACCGGTAGCAATACTACTGGTTCCCGAACCATCCAGGTTCAGTGACATGCTAATTTGTGTTTCCCGTGTCTGGCGGATGATTTCTTTCATGCGGGATGTGTTTTTGTTATTCCGCAGTGTATCAGGTGTCGTCATATTAACTCCGATATTGGTCAGGTGCTGCTTCCGCACCACACTATCCTGACGGAGCTCCGGGAACCCCGCCGCTCTTCCGCCACATCACCGCACCAACAATTTTTTCAGAGTCGCCAATAACGCAGCGTTCTGCGCTGTCGTGCCGATGGTAATGCGCAGTTTATCCGTTAATCCCGGAACATTGAAGTACCGCACCAGAATATGGGCCGCTTTAAGCCGCTGATATAACTCACCAGCATTCGCGCCCGGCGGAACTTGGGCGAGAACAAAATTGCTGTGGCTCTCCGGTAACGTAAATCCCAGATTCCGCAGCGCCGCGGAAACCACAGTGCGTTCGCTTTTTACTTTTTCCCAGGTGCTGGAGGCATAAGCCTGATCCATGATCGCGGCCGTGGCGGCGGCGATGGCGACGGCATCACAGGGATAGCTGTCGCGCACTTTGTACAATTCGGCCAATAGTGATGCCTGGGCAATGCCATAACCAAATCGCATGCCCGCCAAACCATATCCCTTGGACATGCTGCGCAGCAGAATCACATTGGCCTGGTCCCGCACCAGTGACAAAGCAGTGCCGGGGGCAAAATCAACATACGCCTCATCCACCAGCACCACTCCGGGAAAGGCTTGGATAACGCGGGCCAGAGTAGCTTTATCAGTCTGTGTGCCCGAGGGCGCGTTGGGATTGACGATCAACAGAAGTCTGGCGTCAAGTTGGAAAATCTGCTTGGGAAATTCCCACTTATCACCGTTGATGCGATATGAAAGAATCTGTTTTTTCGCAGCCTGCATCGTGGCCAATACCGGATACAACGAATAGCTGGGGTCTAAAAACGCCACCTTATCCCCATCGCCCACACAAGCGCGAAAAACCAGCGACAGCAATTCATCGCCGCCGTTGGTGCACAGAATCATGTCTGGTGTTATGCCATGCACGGACGCGGCGGCTTGGCGGAAAGACCGTGCGTCGGGGCTGGGATAACGTCGCAATTGTTCCGCGGTTATGGTATGTACCGCCTCGAGCACGCGCGGTGAGGGGGGATAAGGATTTTCATTGGTGTTAAGTTTGATCACGGAACCATCGTCGGGCTGTTCGCCTGGAACATATCCCGTCATATTCACGATATTGTCTCGAACCAGTGACATTAAACACCTTACAACTTGAAATCAGCGCCCATCCAAGGTCTTGCGGCGGAGTTCCATCACCGGCATCGCCGGTGGCTGTATGTTTCCACCGAACATCTGGTCACCGGGCCGGCAACATTTGGCGCGGTCAGAGAGCAGTGGATCAGGTCAGCACTGTCGCCGCCGTGGTGGAGTTCAGCACCACATCCCCTTCATACATAATGGGAATGTTATAGCGCCCCGTATGGCTGACGCGCGAAATTTTCGGTTCCGGACTGCTCGGTTCAACCGGACCAAGTTCATAGCCGCGCCATTGCAATCCCAAATCATGCACCATCTGATGATCCAGCTCGGGGCTGCGGCCATAGGTGGTTAAATAATTGCCGATCATCGTGCTATCCGCCCCGGCGAAAAATATCCAGCTTTGCAGATCGCGCAAAGACGCTTCCCGCCCCCCGGCCACTTTCAATTCCACAGTCGGGAAAATAAAGCGGCAGATACTGATAATTTTGAGACATTCCATGGGGGCGACTTTGGGTTGACTTTCCAGCGGCGTGCCGGCGATGGCATTGAGGAAATTAACGGGCATGACATCCACGCCGATATCCCGCAGGGTGAAGACCATATCCAGGCGATCCTCCCACTGTTCCCCCATGCCGAATATACCGCCGGAGCACAATGACAATCCCGCGGCCTTGGCCGCGTACAGTGTGCGCAAGCGTTCCGAATATGGATGGGTGGAAATAATTTCCGGATAAAACCGCTCACCGGTTTCCAGATTATGGTTAATTCGTCTTACGCCGTTGGCGTAAAGGAAATCGGCCGTCTCCGGCGTCAGTGCGCCCAATGTGGCGCAAGCCCGCGTTTTACCGCTTGCCGCAATCTTTCTTAACAGTGGTGCAAGCCAATTTTCCAGTTCCGAGCGGGTCGGCCCGCGCCCACTATTCACAATGCCAAAACTCTCCGCGCCAACGGCGCCCGCGTGGAATGCGGATTCCAGCACCTGCTGATTGGTAAGTTTGCCTTGGCTGGCAATGGCGGTTTGATAGTGGGAGGATTGCGCGCAAAATTTACAATCTTCCGAGCAGCCGCCGACTTTGGCCGCCACAATAGCACAAAACCGCACCTGGGGTCCTTTAAAGCGGATGCGGATTTTGTTGGCCCAATAAAAAAGATCATAAATATCCTCTCCGGAAACGCTGATAAGTTCCTGCGCTTCAGCGCGTGAAAGCAGATGACCGTTGAGTACATTCCGGGCGAGATTGGCAACGTAATCCAGCACAACAGCATCCTCTTCTTATAGGTCAAGAAACTATTTGCGCCGTTTACCGCAATTTTAACGTAGCGACGGCACACGCATGATCCGATTGAGATCATAACCGCCCACCAGCCGCAGTTGGTTGCCGTTGGGAGCAGGCGTATAAACCAGCATGATTCCGTCCCGGCTGTCAATGATATTCAACAGATCCACGCTCCCGAATCCGATGGAAGATGTCAACAGCGTAATACCGCCGCCGGTGTTGACCACATCAGCGTGGGCGATATTGGAGGTTCTGGAAGGCAGGACCAGCAAGGCCGCCAGCAACAGGGCGCTAACGGTGAGCAAGCCGATGATGGTATTTTCAGATTTCATAGTTGTTACTCCGGAAAATCAATAGATTGATTGGATTTTTCACACCGCCGTCGCCGCGCGGCAACGCGTGGCCTCACCGCATCTGCATACGGGCGCGTTTGATATCCGCGCTGACATTGTACGGGGCCAGCCAATGTGTGCCCGGGATATTATTCGCGGGCGTAATTTTAGCGGTCAAAATGCCACTGTCCACATTGTAGACATAAACAATACCCCCGGCGGTATCACCCCCTGCGACCGTCAAGTAATGTCCACCGCGCGCCACTTGCGCTCGGGCGGCGGCCGTTTGCCAGCCGCGGCGCGCCAGCAGGCCGCCGGCGAGAACGATGTTAAGAACCAGCAGACCGATCAGGAGAAGTTTTTTTCCGTTCATGCTAATGTCTCCGCTATACGAACTTCATCATCCTGCAATTTCAGAATTCCATTTTAACCAGCGGCTACCGCCGGGAAATTGGTTACTCACGGCCACCTCGGCGTTTTCCCCGATTGGCGCTGCGCATCGCTACCGCCACCACCCCGGCCAGTGCAATAAAGGCAATAAGATAAACCGGAATGGAACTGCGCTTGGCGGTCATCCGGGGAATGGCTGAACTGATATGCTCCCGGGCTATTTGCGCCCGAGTCACGGTTGGCACGGTCAGGCCGACCGCCAGACAAACCGCGATAAGCCACCGGTGATGTATCGAGCAAAACTTCATAAGTAAGATGATAAACTCTAGCCCGGGCAAGTCAAGGCAAAAGTGGCTTGGCGGGGAACCGTCAGCCACACCTGCCGGTTACTATTTGGCGTAATGGATAAATTGGAGTATGGTATGGACATTTGTCCGATGCGGACAAAGATAAGATTGTCCACAATGTGAGAGGTATTTAGATTATGACTAAAAAGCACCTGTTTACCAGTGAATCCGTGAGCATGGGCCACCCGGATAAGGTCGCGGATCAGATTTCTGATGCCATTCTGGATTCCCTGCTGGCTGCTGATGCGCAGGCGCGCGTCGCCTGTGAAACGCTCGTCACCACGGGATTGGTGGTGCTGGCCGGTGAAGTGACGGTGCATAACCATGCCGGGATTGAAGCGTTGAACCGCGCGGAAGATACTGTGCGGGAAACGATCCGGGATATTGGCTATGACGATCCGCGCACGGGTTTCGACTATCGGAGTTGCGCGGTGCTGCGGACGCTACACGGTCAATCCGCTGATATTTCCCGCGGTGTAACCGCTTCGGACGCCAGGGAACAGGGGGCCGGAGATCAGGGCATTATGTTTGGGTTCGCCTGCAATGAAACGCGGTCCCTGATGCCGCTGCCGATTTATCTTAGCCATCGTCTGGTAGAGCAACAGGCCAGGGTACGGCGTGATGGTTCGATTCCATGGCTGCGGCCCGACGCCAAAAGTCAGGTCACCGTGGAATATCTTGATAACCAACCGCAGCGTCTGCACACAGTGGTGATTTCCACGCAGCACACCGAGGAAGCGGTGGACAAGAAAACCGACAGTTTTTCCGATGTCGCTCGCCAGCAGGTCATTGAAAAGATTATTAAACCAGTCGTGATGGCCGAATGTCCCCAACTTTGGAACAATCAGATCATTTTCCATATTAATCCGACCGGCAAATTCCTTATCGGCGGCCCACAGGGTGATTCCGGTCTGACCGGGCGAAAAATTATTGTGGATACCTATGGTGGGCGCGGCAGTCATGGCGGCGGCGCATTTTCCGGCAAGGACCCCTCCAAGGTGGATCGCTCCGCCAGTTATATGGCGCGTTACATCGCCAAAAATGTTGTGGCGGCTGGTTTGGCCACCGCATGCGAAGTGCAACTTGGTTATGCCATTGGTGTGGCCGAGCCGGTGAGCGTGTTGGTGGATACCGAAAATACCGCCGTCATTGATGAACAAGTCCTCAGCGACCTGGTACGGAAAGTATTTCCGCTTAAGCCACTAAGCATCATCAAACATTTGAATTTACTGCGGCCCATATACCGTGAAACGGCGCGGCACGGACACTTTGGCCGCGAATTACCGCAATTCACATGGGAATTAACAGATAAAGCAGATGAGCTGGCCCGGCTTGCCGGCGTGAAAGCCGCGAAAAAAACCACACCCGCCATGGTGTAATGACCACCGGATTATTTGTACTCCGGGGTGGACAAGGCTTATCATTGCGGTGTAGTGCGTGTGGCGAGCGCCTGTTCAAAAGCGTTTTACAAAACCGGAGTGGTTATGGCGGAATTGTTGCACTGGGGTATTCTTGGTACCGGTGCCATAGCTGGCAAGTTCGCCAAAAATTTGGCAACGTCCCAAACCGGGCGTCTGGTGGCTGTGGCCAGTCGCGACCGGGAAACCGTGGAACAGTTTGGCCGGGATTTTTTACCGGAAACAGCGCTCACCCGGTACGCCAGTTATGATGATCTACTGGCGGACCAGACGGTTCACGCGGTCTATATTGCGACTCCGCATCCCTATCATGCCCGCTGGGCCATTCGCGCTGCCCTTGCGGGCAAGCATATCTTATGTGAAAAACCGCTGGCCCTGAATTACGCCGATGCCATGCAGATTATTGAGGCCGCCCGCGCCAATCGCGTGTTCCTCATGGAAGCCTTCATGTACCGCTGCCATCCGATCATAGATCGGTTGATCCAGATTTTACGCGATGGCGTGATTCACGATGTGCGAATGATCCACGCTAATTTCGGATTTCAGTGCGCCCTGAATTTTGACCATCGGTTACTCAATCATGCCTTGGGCGGAGGGGCCATACTCGATGTCGGATGTTATCCCGTTTCTCTGGCGCGCCTGATTGCCGGTGTGGCGGCGGGCAAGGATTTTCTTGATCCTGTGGCGGTGGCGGCTTCAGGTATCATCGGCGAGAAGAGCCGCGTGGATGAAATGGCCTCGCTGCTGCTGACGTTTCCCAATCGCGTCATGGCCGCTATCAACACGGCGGTGCAATGCGCCTTAAATAATGATGTTCATATTTACGGTTCCGGCGGCAGCATTTACATTCCATGGCTTTGGATTCCGCAGCCGAATGACAATAAAATCATTATCCGCCGCCATGGACGCCAACCGGAAGAGATCAACGTCGCTGCGCCCGCGGATGTTTACACGCTGGAGGCGGATGTGGTAGCGACGGCCATTGCGCAAGGAGCGCAGGAACCAGGATGGCCGGCGATGCGCTGGGCCGATACGCTGGGCAACATGAAAACGCTGGATCGCTGGCGGCGAATCATCGGACTGGCCTACGATGACGAAAAACCGGAAAATCGGTTAACTCCCCGGCACGGCAACCCGTTAGCGGTGCGGCCGCCGAATCTGATGCCCTATGGGCGGGTGCCGGGACTGGAAAAGCCATTATCGCGCCTTATTTTCGGAGTCGACAAAATCAGCATTACCGATTTTCCCATGGTCGAGGCCATGCTGGATGATTATTTCCAGCGCGGCGGCAACACCTTTGATACCGCCCATATTTACGGCAGTGGCGTATGTGAACGGGCGTTGGGGGCGTGGGTATCCAACCGTGCAATCCGCGAGCAGGTGGTCATTGTGGACAAAGGAGCACATACACCCGATTGTAATCCGGTGGCTGTGACGCGGCAGTTGCTGGAAAGTCTGGATCGGCTAAACACTTCTTACGTTGATATGTATATGCTACACCATGATAATCCCGCAGTTCCCGTCGATGAATTTGTCGATGTGCTCAATGAACAGCAACACGCCGGACGGATTCGCGCGTTCGGCTGCTCCAACTGGAGCATGCCGCGCATAGAGGCCTTCAACACCAGCGCCCTGTCACGCGGGCTTACGCCGTTTGCCGCCATCAGCAATCAATTCAGCCTGGCCCGGATGATCCATCCGCCCAAAGTGGGCGGACTTTCATCGGCGGACTGGGAATGGCGCACCTGGTTGGAAAATAATGAGATCATTATTATGCCTTGGAGCAGTCAGGCGCGAGGATTTTTTACTGATCGCGCCGCTCCGGATAAAACCGCCGACGCGGAACTGGTGCGGTGCTGGTATTCCCCGGATAATTTCCGTCGGCAGCAGCGCGCTCGCGAACTGGGGCGGAAACTCGGAGTAACTCCCATTGCCGTAGCGCTGGCTTATGTGCTCTGCCAGCCGTTTATAACCTTCCCCATGATCGGCCCCGCCACGATTGATGAAACGCGTGAGAGTTTTGCGGCCTTGCAGATTCAGCTTACCCCGGAGCAACTCCGCTGGCTGAATCTGGAAGCCTGATACTGATGTTGTCGCGCTGTAGTGCTAACCAGTCTGTCTTTTCAGCCTGGACGTCCCAATCTCTGTGAACGGTTAAAATCCAGGCATAGTAGCTGTTAAAAATCCTCTTTCATCGTATAATGATGGACTATTAGGTTTCAGGTTATTGTTGGTTCATTGGGTTTGTTATCCGTGGCGGAACTTTTCTTATATGTGTTGCAAGGCCCCGATAAAGGTCGGCAATTTGATTTTACCGCCAACGAGCCGGTATTACTGGGCCGCGCCAGTGAACAGGTTCCGCTGGCGGATCTGACGGTTTCAAGGCGTCATGCGCGGTTGGAATGGAGCGATAATGCCTGGGTGCTTTTTGATGAAGGGGGAGCCAACGGGGTTTTTGTCAATGGCGTACGGATCAACAAATCCTCCAAACTCAAAGTTGGCGACCAAATTCGCCTGGGATCCACACTGATGGTCTTCGGTGCGCCGGTACATAGCGTGAATCTGGCTTCCAGTGATGAAGTAGATGCCTCCTCCGAAGGTAAACCAGGAGATTCATCCATCATCAGCACCGTACCGAGCAGTGATGATTCGGTGATCTTGGCCGCTCCGGAACCATCCCAGGTGGCCATGGCCCACTTTCGCGTGCTTTTACAAATATCCAGCGCCATCGCCAGCGTTTTCGACCAGCAACAATTGTTAAACAAAGTCATGGACCTCGTTTTTGAGCAACTGCGGGCGGATCGCGGATTTATCGGCTTGTTTAATGAAGAAACCGGACAGGTTGTACCGGTGGTGGTGCGTTATCGTGATGATGAACAAGTTGGAAAAATTGCCGTCAGCCAGACGATCATCCGTCATGTTCTGGCGAAAAATGAAGGCGTACTGTCCAGCAATGCCATGACCGATCAGCGCTTTCTTAAGGGTAAATCAGTACACAACATGGCTATCCGCAGCGCCATTTGTGTACCCATTAAGGGGCGAGAAAAACAGCTGGGCGTTCTGCATATTGATTCCAGTGTCGCCAATTATTCCTACACCCCGGATCAGTTGCGGTTGCTGACAGCCATTGGGTTGCAAACCGGTCTGGCCATTGAGATCGCCCAGCTCTACCACGAAAATGTACAACAGGAACGGTTGGCCGCCACGGGGCAGACTGTCGCGTCGCTGTCGCATTCCATCAAGAACATTCTCCAAGGCATGCGCGGCGGAGCCGATGTGGTGGATCTGGGGTTGAAAACCAATGACATTGGACAAATTCGTACCGGATGGAGCATCCTGCAGCGCAATTTGGACAAGGTGCAGGCCCTGACCATGAATATGCTGGCGTACAGCAAGCCGCGCACGCCCACCTTTGAACTGACTAATTTAGCTTATGTGCTTGGCGAATGCCTGGAACTGATAACCACGCAGGCCCATGACAAAAAAGTTACACTGCTGACGGAAATAAACAAAAATCAACCGCCAGTGCCCGCCGATGCCGATGGAATCCATCAGGCGGTTTTGAATCTTCTGACCAACGCGCTCGATGCGGTAGAATCGGGCCGAGGCGTCATTACGCTGACCAGCAATGTGGATGCGACCGGGCAGAATGCCATTATTGAAGTACAGGACAATGGGGTGGGCATTTCACCGCAAAATCTCACACGCATTTTCCAGCCGTTTTATTCCACCAAGGGACAGAAAGGCACCGGTTTGGGCCTTGCGGTAACCAGAAAGATTGTGGAAGAACATGGCGGTCAGATTTCCGCCACATCCCGTGTTGGCGGGGGCACAACTTTCCGTATTACCTTGCCGTTGAATAATAAAACACTCACTGATTCGCAGGGCACCATGGGGCCGCGATCACGCTGATGAAAAACTCGCAAGCAAGCCATTAAATCGGTATTGCGGGGCCGGTTTCAATGCCTCCGGCACGGCCATCAGATCTCATTCCGGACCAAAAATTCCTGGATACGTGTACTACGTTGCCGGGCATTACGCCGACCAAACTGGGAAGCTGCGCGATTCCGTTTGTTGGCGTTGATCTGGCGGTGATGAATAGGGATAGTCAGGAAGTACCGCCCGATACCGCCGGGTATCTGGTGATCAGCAAGCCTGTGCCGAGCATGTTACGCTCAGTTTATGGCGATCAGCAACGGTACAAAAAAATGAATCCGGCTCCGTGCTTTTATTTTCTGGGAATAAAATGCATCCGCCGCAACCATTTTTTGCATGCCTGCGACCATTTGCTTACCCCATGTTTAGGCCCTGAAACAAAGCCGTGCTCGCCTACCTTGTAAACGCGCAGTTGCGCGGGAACACCGTTGCGTTTGAGCGCCTTATAAAAACGAATCTCATTTTGGTGCGCGACCACGGTATCGTTGTGCGCGTAACAGATAAAGGCCGGGGGTGTCAGCGGCGTTACATTCAGTTCGCTGGAAAAATATTCGGCGACATCTTGTGGCGGATTGGCGCCCAAGAGGTTATTGCGGGTTCCAATATTGGTGATGCCGGGCATCATGGAAATCACCGGATAACCTAAAATCAAAAAATCCGGTCGGGTGCTGAAACGGTCCAGCGGATTTTTGGCGTTGGGGTTGCCCGGCAGCCAGTGTACACCGGCCAGGGACGCCACCGAACCGCCGGCGGAAAAGCCCGCCACCCCGATGTCATGCGGATTGATATGCCATTTTCCCGCGTGCGCGCGAACAATCTGCACCGCACGGCGAATATCCTGCAGCGGCCACGGCACTCCACTGGGCGGCAGCTTGCCATCCGGTAAGCGATATTGCAAAACAAAACACGATACGCCGATACGGTTTAGCCACTTAGCCACGCGCGTGCCTTCCCAATGCACACACAGTACCCCATAACCGCCACCCGGACAACTAATGACCGCGCAGCCGTTGGCTTGGCTTTTGGGAGCCAGATATTCTGTAAGCGTGGGCCAACGCACTGGCGGAAATAGGACCCTGCCAAGCTCAGGCACTACTTTGCTTTTAGCGGTGCGTAGGCTTAGTGCCACCCGCAAATGGGGCCATACCGGAATAACGGCATGTTGGATGGGAGAGGCCATTGCTGGTGCGGTAAGCGCCAACACCAAAGCTGCTGCCATCCATTCCAATTTTAGCCGATTGAACATGATCATATCCCCAAGCAATAACCGTTCACGGCCTTGCGGCCGGTTAAGCTCACGACGAGTCTAACTGTGGATAAATTATATTTGCCCACCAGGCAAAAGCCAATCAGCAAGCCAATCAGCAATCCCCAAAACAGTTTTGAACAAAACTTTAGAATTTTGCGCCATCCGTGCGACAAGGCAATTGGGATCAAAGGACGGGTCAAAACAGCATGGATGTATGCGACGAACAAAGGCTACCAGCAGCGTGTTTGAATTCCCGCATCAAAGCGTCAGCCACCACTTTACCGGACGGCCAATACCTGCACTTCTGCCCGCAGGCCCGTGAACGGTTACAGCGCTTGCAATGATCAGGAGCATACTATTTGCCTTGGCCTGAACAAAATTACTATGCAACCAGATGCAGATGATTACCAAGTTTTTTCATGGCGGAAAGCAGGCGGTCGATGTGACTGTCGGTGTGTGTGGCCATGAGGCTGATGCGCAGGCGTGCGGTATGGGGTGGCACGGTGGGTGGGCGAATTGCCGGGATAAAAATATTTTGTTCACGCAGATAGGCGGCTGCCTCCAGTGCCCGCTGCGCGGATCCGAGGACTACGGGAATAATCGGCGATTCCGAGGCGCCGGTTTGATAGCCCAATGCGGAAAGTTCCTGGCGCACATGCCGGGCCAACGTTAACACCCGCTGCCGTCGTTGCGGCTCGCGCCGACTGATCCGCAAGGCCGCGCGGGCCGCCGCAGTACATGCCGCCGGCAGGGCGGTGGTATAGATAAATTGCCGGGAGCGGTTCATGAGAATATCTATAACCGGACGCGGGCCGGTAACAAAACCGCCAATGGAGCCAAAAGCTTTGGACAATGTTCCGACACTCACTGCCACATCACGCTGTGCTTCATACAGGGCCGCCACGCCCCGGCCATCAGGACCCAGCACGCCTGTGGCATGGGCTTCATCGGTCACCAAGAGTGCTTCATATTTCCGCGCAACGCTTGCCAACTCCGCCAGATCCGCCAGATCGCCATCCATGGAAAAAACAGTATCCGTAACAATCCAAATCTGTCGCTTGGGGGGCGGCGTTTCTGCCACGGGATCGGCCAGGGCCGCCACGCCCCGGCCATCGGGACTCAGCACGCCTGTGGGATGCGTCACGGGGCTACCGTCACCCTGCCGTGGCGAGCGATTCGACGCCGCGTTTCCGGACGTGTAATGATCCAACAGGGAAGTAAGACGCTGATAATTCCGATGCTGGAAGGTCCGACAGCCAGCCCCGGAGGCACTGGCGGCATCTAACAGGCTGGCATGATTGAGCTTGTCGGAAAGGATGATGTCCCGCGCCCCGGCAAAGGTCGTCAGCACCGCCATGTTTGCGGCATAACCCGAAGAAAATACCAACGCTGCCTCCGCGTGCTTAAATTCCGCCAAGTCCGTCTCAAGATCATGATGGGATCGCATGGACCCGGCAACCAGCCGCGCGGCTCCGGAGCCGACGCCCCAGCGCTCCAGCGCGGTGCGGGCGGCGTCGATAACTTCCGGATCGGAAGCTAACCCAAGGTAATTATTTGTGCAAAACTGCAGGTACGTTTTTCCACCGATACATAATTCAGCGCCTTGCGGCCCATCCACCGGAGATAGTTCACGCCACAGATGATCGCGTTGGCGTTGCGCCAGCTCATCGCCCAGCCTGGTGAGCCAATGCCGTATAGCCGACGGCGCTATTGAATTCGGATCGTTCATAGAAGAATCACGCCCAACGCCTTACGGCGCTCGCCTGACGCTATCCGTTTTGGTGCCGCCGGCTATTTCACCGTTGAGTTTTTCTTTTAATGTCCGTCCGGCTTTGAAGCGGATGCTAATACGTTTTGGAACCGCCACCGCCGTCAAGGTTTTAGGATTCAAGGCCTGGTGTGGACCGCGCTGTCGTACCTCAAAGACCCCAAAATCCCGAAATTCCAGGCGATCTCGCGCCGCCAGATAATTGCCGATTTCATCAAGAAACGCCTGAACAATCTGTTTAGTGACGGCACGGTTCACTTTTTGCGCATCGGCAATATGGTTTACAATTTCTTTTTTGGTTATGGTGGCCATGGCGGGTAACATCTCCATGGAAATATCGTAAGGTCCATGTTTTGATTCGGCTTCCCCGGCCACGCGCCGGCTGGACCTTCTTAAGCCCCGGATTATCCAACGGTATAGTTAGCGCGTCAAGGAAGCGGCGGTGCTTACCAATTAACGCTGGGCGGTTTGCCAATGAGTTGGGCCACACGGCGGTTAATGATTTCCTGGCACCGGGTTTCGCGGCGTTTCAGTTGGGCTTTGAGCTCATTGATTTTTTTGAGCAGTTCATTAAGCTCGTGCAGGCGAATTTTCTGCCGCAGATCAAACTGTGCCGTTACCACCTGCCGCAATCGGACCCGCAGCAACTGCGCTGCCGAGGGCGGCAACCCGGGCTGTCGCAACTCTCCCGCCAGTTTAAAGGACTCGTGGGTGTCGGCAAGATCCTGCAAGGTGAGTGTCAGTAAATGGGGATCGGTTTTCCGCAAGTGTTCCAGGCGGGCGAAGTTGGGCGCGGCTTCGGCGATTAATGTTGCAAATTGTTTCGGATCGGAACGGCGCAGCGTTTGCGCCTTGTTGTATACGTCCGGCTCTGTGGCTTTGAGAAAATTCATAATCTGCGCAATTTGCTGCTGGGAGAGCGGCACCGGAGGCGTCTTCACCACGGCGTGCATCGCGGGTTTGGCCGGTGCTGCGGCGCAACTTCCGACGCTGGCGCCCGGCATGGCGCTGCCGAGGAGTATGGTCATAAGGATGGCGGGAAAACGAATGTTGAAATGTGGCAGCATGGGCTGGACCTCTCACTATTGGATGTGGCCG
The DNA here is from genome assembly GCA_049977145.1 of Phycisphaerae bacterium. Lineage (GTDB taxonomy): Bacteria > Planctomycetota > Phycisphaerae > WQYP01 > WQYP01 > JAMDCX01. Next base: position 32,721 of record JBMFGW010000003.1, on the reverse strand, counting down.
GTCTGCTGAATAGCGTCTTCGGCACCGGGCAGTGATATTTTGTCAAGAGCGTTAAACAGATGCATGATGCCCGCGCTGCCGACACCATTCTGCGCATCAAATATGTTGCCTGCGTCCAGACTGTCGATCCGCGTGCGAATCCGTTGAATGGAGGGGTTGGCGCGATAGGGCACTTGGCTTTCCGCCATTTCCTGAAAAGTGCTTTCCGCATCCGTAAGGCGCGCTTGCTGCGCCTGAATGTACTGGCGCACGATATAAACACCCACCATGACTACCAGCGCCGCAGCCACGCCTGCCGCAACGGACATGATTCTATAATACACACGCCGCGCGGCGCGCCAACGTACCGCGCGACGCTGCTGGACCACCGCGTCGTGCACCGCCTGCTGAACCTGCTGTCGCATGCGTTCCATCGTCACCTGATCTATCTGCGATGCGATGGGAGGTAAGGTTTGCAGGACTTTGAAGTGCGCCAACGCCTGATCATATTCCAGCATGGCCGCCGGATAGGTTTCCACATGTTCGCGCAAAATAGCGCGTGCCTCGGAGCCTAATTCCTCCGATACATCCAACAGGCAAGCTTGTGATAATTTAAGCTGTTTCATGATCAACCTCCATGAATACCCGCAATTTTCCCAAAGCTCGGTGGGCTCTGGCCAGTACTGTACCGAGTGGACAGTTTAATGTTTTGGCGATGTCTTTGAACGGCATTTCTCCATAATGACGCAGTAGTAATACCTGCCGATCCATGTCCGGAAGCTGTTCCAATGCCTCGTAGAGCCGCTGCACATCTTCCTGATGATGTACCGGATCGGAGGGTTGGCACGTCCGAGCGGCCATATCATCGGTAATTTCCGCTCCCGAGGCGCAATCCACCACGGTGGAACGCATGGGGTGGCGAACCCGTGCGCGGCTATGGTCGCGTATCAGATTTACCAGGATCCGAAACAGCCAGGCGTCAAATTTATCGCGATGGTCATAGCGCTCCAGCTTCTGCACCACTCGCAGAAAGGTCTCCTGCACCAAGTCGTGGGCTAATTCACGGTTTTTGGTGCTTTGCCAGGCAAATCCATACAAACGTTGCCAATAGGCCTCCACCAGCGCATCCCAAGCGCGTTTATCACCCCCCTGACACTGGGCCAGCAAAACTGTTACTGCTTGCGCATCCATACCCATCTTTCATCGTCCGCCAAAGTCCCGGCTCCGTCGGCGGGCCGCGGCTTTTACCAGACTATATAATCTAAAACGTACCAGCCGCCACTCTATTGCGACTTACAATCGTCCGGGCCACGCCCTTAGGCCAAAGTTAAAAATTAAGCCTTGCCAGAGTGTCTCATAGGTATTATACTACAGAACTTGAAAATCCCCTTGCTTAGCAGTGCGGGGACCATCCTTGGGCTGATCTGGTTGTCTGGTGAACCGGGCGGAGGTTGCCTTGGAGATGGGGTATTGATGTGGAAAAGCCGGTTTGGCGGAGTAGCTATGCTGAAAGTAAAGTCGCGTGGTAACGAAACAGTGGATCAAATGCTGCGTCGTTTCAAGAAACTCTGTGAAAAAGAGGGACTCATTAAAGATATGAAGCGGCTGGCTTATTATGAGAAACCCAGCGAAAAACGCCGTCGTCAATTGCGCAAAGCAGAGAAGCGCGAACTTAAGACGCTCATGGAGGCCCGAGGCATTGCCCCACCGCCGCGTAAAGAGCGCTTCCCGAACCGCGAGCGCGAATAAGCGCCAGTGCCTCAATAACTTTGGGTTCTTTGCGGCATCAGTATCATGCCGATAGTCGCATGGCTATTCTGCCCGTGTCATGTTGGTTCGCTGTGGCCGCCCAAGCCGGAAGTTATACTGCCGTCGGGTTAAAAACAAAGACTATACCGTTACAGTCCATTGTAATGTCCACTGGTCCGAAGAGGTTGAAGTATCCGCTGCTCGGATAAGCGTCAACGCCCCTTGGAGAAGCTGTCCATGCAAAACGGTTTCGATCCGTTGCGGATCATACCGCAACAGTTCCATCAGGCCGCCATCAACGCGGGTAACCCGCCCGCGACCGCTGGAAATTTCCCCTTCATAATCTAAATAGACCGCCCGATGGTCGGGTAAACGTATGGCGGCAATGGCACGACTTTGCCAGGCGACTGGTTCTATCCGAATTTGCCACGTCGCCAACAGTGGATGATCCGGGTTTTGCAGCAATAAATCCCAGTGCACATCCGAATCACGAACATGTTTCAGAATTGCAAAACGAATATTTTTTTGCCCGTAGCCTTGCCAAACCATGTTTCAATGTTACCATCTTTAATAATAGAATACGCTAGGAGATTTATTTTATGGAAATTAAGCAATCAACTCGCTGGTCCCCAATGGTGCTCCTGCTGCTGGCCTTGGCTTCAATGCTGTTGGCCGGGTGCGAAAGTTCGGCTATGCGATTGCGTAATCAGGGTTTATCACTTTACCATCAGGGAAAGTATCAGCCCGCTCTGCAAAAATTTAATGATGCCCTGAAATACAACCCTTCCGATCCGCGGGCTAATTATTATGCGGGCGCTTCGGATTATATGCTGGCGCGTTATCAGGAGGCGGCATTCCATTACAAAACCGCTTGGACGGTTGATCCCAATTTCGGCCATGTTAAAAGCGCCTTGGCGGAAGCGTTGATCCGTGCGGGCCGCCCCAATGAAGCCATGAACTTTCTGGAGCGTGACGCGGAACTTACGGGGCGTGTTAATGGACGCCTGCGTGTGGCCCGGTTCTACAAACGTATTGGCGATCTGGATGACGCGCGGGTCAACTTCGTCAAAGCCGCCGCCATGGCGCCGTCCAATCCGGAAGTGCTTATGCAGGTGGCGCAGTTTTATGACAGTATTGGAGAAAAGAGCAAGGCCCGGACATTATATATCCGGATATACCGGTTGGACCCGGTGATGCCGGGACTTGTTGAAAGCATGCAGCATGATGGCGTGACGATTGCCGAGGCGCTCGCGGCTCCGTTGGCAACTACGCCACCATCGGTCAAATAATCAATCATTCCATGGAATTTGCTGATGATTGAATCCGCCAGCCGCCGTTTTTTGGAGTTGCTTGAAGTACATCGTAATGAGCTTTATGCGCTGGCGGTTCAGGGCGGTACACCAGCAATCATAGAAACCGCGCTGCAACGCGGTATCCGCAGCGCCTTTCGTGAGTATGCCCGCAATGAAGCGCCACGGGAGGGACAGGTGGAATGGTTGGCTGGCCATATTCAGGCTGAACTTGGCAATCGTCCGGCTGCGGCGCCGGTCACCATATCGGATGTGGCTATGCCTGCGGATGTATGGGCGCGGCTGGCCGCGGCAATTCAAATTGAAGCCGCCACACTCGGCGGCGCCGATGAGCAATCCATGCTCGCCTATGACCCGCTGCTGGCGCCGCAGAAAAAAAAAACCGGTTCGGATGAGGCCATGGAGGGGCTTAATTTGTCCCCTTGGACCCGTTTTGTCATCGCTACCGCCATCGTACTATTTATTGGCATTGTCGCCACCATCATCCTGACCACCCACCATGCACCGGCGACAACACAAGTCGGCGGGCCGCCCCACACGGTCCCGGCACCTCCTTCCGGCATACACGCAAAATCTTTGCCGGAACCGCACCCATGACCGACCATCCCCTTTTGCAATCCCGTTATCCCGTTCGCAAGCATGAGCTTGCCGCCGGCACACACCATTTGGAAATTGTCGCGCCGGCGGATCCGGATTCACTCCTGGATGATCCCACGGTGGAGGCGCGTTATAAGAAAGATCAGTATCTCCCTTATTGGCCGGTAATCTGGCCCAGCAGCCTGATGCTGGCTGAACATATTCTTGATGGCATGGATTCGCCGCCGTGTTTACCCGGTGGGCATTCCGCTGCTCCGCCGCACGCTATTGAATTGGGTTGCGGTTTGGGTATTGCCGGTATCGCGGCCGCCCAACGCGGTTGGCATGTTACCTTCACGGATTATGACCCCGAAGCCATCGCTTTTGCCGCCTTCAACGCCAGTTGCAATAATATCCCTCCCAACCGTGTCGCCGCGCAGCACATGGACTGGCGCTGGCCTATGGATGCACAATTTGACTGGATCATCGCCTCGGATGTGCTGTATGAGCGCCGGCTGCATTCTATTCTCCTGGATGCTATTAATCACCTGCTGACGCCAACCGGCGTGTGCTGGATCAGCGATCCGCGGAGAAACAGCGCTGCTGATTTTCCGCCTGCGGCGGTCGAGCGTGGATTCCACATTGCCAATTCCGTGTTGAAATGGACCGGTCCCGTCGGTGTGAATTCCGATGCCGACTTACTGATCCTGCACCGCGTGCAGCGACCGATGGTTTTATCCGGAGTCGTACATCCGTGAGTAAATGTTTATGAATATGCCGCGCTTTTACGTTAGCCCGTTGGCCCGTAGTGGTGAATTATCAACCGATCAGGCCCATCATGCTCGCGACGTTCTGCGTCTGAACGCGGATACGGCCGTGGTGCTTTTTGATGGCGATGGGCAATGGGCGTCCGCACAATTAACCATCCAAAAAAAACAGGTCACGTACCAATTGACCACAGCCATGGTTTGCGATCCACTGCCGCTGCATCAACTGACCATCGCTGCCGCAGTTCCCCAAGGTTATCGTGTGCATGATTTGGTGGAGAAAATCAGCCAATTGGGGGTGGACCAGCTGATCTGGCTGGAGTGCCGCTATAGCGTGGTGCATCCCAGCGCTGCGGCGGACAAAATGGATAAATGGAAACGCTTGGCCATTGAATCCGCCAAACAATGCGGGCGAAACCGGATACTGGCGGTGGCGCCGCCATGTACGCTCATGGAGTTGCTGGACCGTCCCGATATAAACCGCTCGCTAATATGGACCGATGTCAAGGCCGCGCAATCCCTGCTGGAACGCCTGATGTCCTGGCAGGCTAACCATGCCCGGAACTCCATGCCCGCCGCTGACCCAAACGAAAGAGTAAATTTTGGGCCTCCGGGCAACGCGGCGGCGGAACCTCTTGACCATCTGGCTGCTGTACCCGAAATTTATCCTGCGTCGGGCCTGACCATCCTGATCGGCCCAGAGGGCGGATGGAGCCGGGAAGAACAGGCACGCTTGAATCACATGGCGCCCCCGGTGCGACTGGGCAACCATATTTTACGAATTGAAACCGCCGCCGCCGCCGCCGCCGCGATTACCCAAGCCGCGATGGCACTGCTACAGACACATGCTTAGCACGATAATCGCGACTTTGGCCCTTTGATGGACAAAAACGCTCTCCCGAAATTCTGATTTTCCGCGCCTGACGCACGGACGGTTGGCAGGTCGCACTGTAGTACCAGCAGGAGCCTGTTCTGGTAATCGCCGGATTGCTATGCACCCGAACAACCCCTCTTATGAATGGGTATTTTAGCCGCAGGCACGGGTTGTCGGATCGGTTATTGCTCTGTTGGGGGCATATTTTCAACCGTTTTGCAAGCGGTAAAGAGCTGGCCGGGTAAACACGTTCGCAATATTTTATGATGCTTATCATAAACAACGATAAGCTGGTCATCTCCCTTTTGCACCGTTATCCTGGTTTGACTCCAACTTAATCGCATTGCGGACAGCACCTTCCACTTGCTGTTTGGCTGATTCTGGATCGCAGCGCAGATATCATCCATATCGGCAGTTGACAGATGAACCCCATAACGTTCTTCGGCGCGAAACCTCGTATGATAATGTCGGGCTTTTTTTCGCCGCATAAATTTTCCTTGGTCAAGGGAAAAAACACTGGCCGTTAATTAACGGGGATAAAATAATATAAATCAGCCGCAGTTTCATGCCGCCGGTTTCGCATTGCGGTACATTTTTTCATAATGGATGATTCAGATGTGTCAATAATTAAAACAGCATGTTTTGACAAGGTTCTATCTCCTTAAATTCGCATCGCACACCGCGGCATTGGACCTACTTTGCTTTGGTTTGCGGAACATTGGTATGCGACCAATACGTGTTAACAGCCCTTTGTGCATCGGTCACTTCGCGTTGTCTTGATTGTGCCTGATGCTGCAACGCCATCAGGTGCGTATCCAACGTCGCCAGCTCGGTGGCAATTTTGTCATAGACCGGTGAGACTTTTTTCATGGCCTGCAGATTTTGTCGTAAGCGGGCTTCGTCGTTTTGGGCCTGCTGGATTTTATCTTTGATCCTGTTAAGCGTCGCCTGCCTGCCGTTGACGATTTTTAGTAATGCTATGGCTTTGTTGATCGCCGTGGAAATATTGGTCGGAATATTCTTGGTTTTCAACGTTGAACGCAATGCGGCGATATTTAGGCCCGCTAAATAAACATTCTGGTTCTGGCTTTGCCGCTGCCGAATATGCAGAACCATCCTGCTGCCGGGCTGAAGTGCCAATGTGTACTCATACAGCCCCTTGTGCCGTGTGACCCCGGTTGCGGGTAAAAGAATCTTCCATTGTTTGTCGATCGAACTTCGCACCAGAATCGTGCGTTGGCGCGCCGCCGTGTTATGTACCGCGTAAAATGTATTGATTGTTATCTGATTTTTAAGTTGCAGTGTGGCATTATGCAGTGCCGCTGTTTCCAGAGCGGTATGCTGTGAAGATTTCTTGAACCGCACCGTCGTGGACTGATCCACCGCAAAAGTACATACATGATGCTGCCCCTGCGGCAACGCGTTGATCTTGAATTCACCGTCATAAATGGATCCCGTATAAACCGTCAGCGTGCCGGGAGGAAGAAATTTATGCGTATCATTGGTGATCCGTGCGGCAAAGAACGCATGCACGGAGGCCTGCCCGATCGTATAGAGATCAAGTTGTTGTGCTTGAATGGCTGTTACCAGCACCGGCACCATGGCGGATTGTTCGCGCGGTACGGTCACATTATTGACATGATAATCAAAGGCCGGATGCACGACACCCGCGGACGCCATCGCGTTGACGCCTTGCAGTGGATTAAATGGCTCACTGGCCTGCCGCTGTCGCGCCATCATTGGTATGGCCATGCGGGCCTGTGCGGCATTAAGCGCATTGAATTCGCCACCGCCTCCAGCGCCCGAAAACATCTGTGCCTGGGGCACCATTGCCTTGTGGGCATAGGGTCTCGGCATAACCCCCTGGCCATAAGTCTGCGGTGTTACGTACGTATCCGCCGGTGTGGGCGCAACGGGCCGCCACATATACAGCGGCCGATACAGGTCTTCAATAAATGACAGCGGCTCTCCGCCGCGAATATCCAATTGCACATGGTTCCAATTCATATCCGTCTGATTGGCTACAATGACCATCCCCTGCAGCACGGGCTTGGAGTGCATAGTCGAAGGCGTTGCTCCGGCAATGTCTGTTGCCGGAGCAGGCAGAATCAGGCGATAAGTCATGCGCCACAACGGTGTTTCCAGCAGATATGCAAATCGCACCAGGCGTGTTGCATGCCCCTGAAACCACAGCGTCATGCGGCGCTTATGTTTATCCGGCTGATTGGCCAGTGCGTCCAGGGCCTTGTTGAGGCTTGCTTGCAATCGGCGATTATTGATACGGATGTCACGTACATTATTTAACGCGACTTGTTTAATTTTGCCGTCTGAAAGCAGGTTCATATACCAGCCGCTGCCGGCCATGATCGCCGGGCCGTTGTTGTACCGAACCACCGGCGATCCAGGCTGTAGGGGGGGCATGTAAAATCCGCGATGTAGCAGATCAATAATACGGCCCGTGACTTTACAATGCTCCGGCCTTTTCAACGCCAGCGTTACCGACACACCCCGCAATTGTTGCAGCAACTCTCTTCTTGATGGATTGTTATTAATATCCAACAGGAAGCCACGCAATGTTACGCTTAGCGGTGTCGCGGCGGGAAAGGTCACTTCCCCGGCATTACCGCCGCCCGTATCCTGAAACACCAGCGAGGCCAATACATCATTGATTTGCCCTGATCGAAACGATAATGTTTCTTTCTGCGTACCATCTACCGTCCCTTGATATTGGAACACCCCCACACCCCGGCTAAAGAGATCCACCCGCGCCAGCCTGGCAGGTCGGCTCGATGCAGTATTGGGCTTTGAATTCGTGGTACTGGATCGCATGGCCATTTGCGATGTGCACGATGCACACAATCCGGTCAATAGCAGAAGTCCTGATAGTTTAACTCGTCGATTCATAAAGTCTCCTAAAATATACAGGCTTTTTCGGAGTACCAAGTCAGCTCTACCGTAACCGTTCGCGGCCTTTCGGCTTGTCAAAAGCACAACGAGTCTGACCATGAAAGCGGATTATACCCCCTTCCAGAAAAAACAAATGTGTTTCCATGATATAGTTTGGTGTAATATTTAAGTGTGCCACGCAAACTGTCCAACAATAGAAACACATTAAAGGATTGGTCGAAGTGACATGGACGCACGTTCCGAACAAGTTTACCAACAACGCAGCGTGTTTGAATTCCTATATCAGGCCGTCAACAACCACCTCGCGGGACAGCCTACACCTTCGCTTCTTCCTTCAGGCCCGTGAACGGTTAGCGTTTTCCACGCATCGGGATCCCGGCCTATTCGACATTGTGGAAGTTATTCCGGATACCATTCCTTACCACATCATTTTCATACACACAAATTTCATCAGTGCGAATTGTTGATGGAAATCTACTGGCGATTGCCATGTTCCTATAGCCTTTCCGGGAACTGCCGTCTGATAATGTAAAAAACACAAAAAACCGTAACCTGTTTTGCATTTTGGACCGTTCTAGTATAAGGTAGTCATAGAAGGTTAACAGCAGGACTTTGCTACCGAGTCCATAGGCCAAGTGTGTTAAGGGAAGTTGACCAGAGCTTGGCTGGTGGTATCGGAGGATAGCCGGAAAGAGGATTTTTTCACTGGTGATATTGGGCAGGAAGCAGGCGTGAAAAAGTCTTCTAATTAGCCGCGCGGATTGGACCTGTTAGTTTAAGCCGTGTTGTGAGAATTTCGTCAGGCTGCGGATATGAGTGTTTCCGGCGAATTACGCAAGGAGGCGTCTGAGGTTGAACCGATCAATCTCGTCAAGGCGCATCTTGTCCAACGGCCTGCGAGAGAGAGGTGTGTTGTGTCTGGTTTTAATCCTAATGATCCATTGGCGGGCGGAGACGCCGGTGTGCGCCCCGCGTTTGAGATTTTTAAGGCGGTACCTCATGCGGGCGCCGCGCGTTCGCCCAAGTCGTCGCAGCGTGATAATAAGCAATCAGCGGCACAAACGTCAGCGGAAAAACCGACTGTGGCGGATCGCATTGAGTCCGCGTCGGCGGCGGATATACCAGGAAACGAAGAGCCAGCCAACGGGACCGCGGCAGGCTCCTCGGCCACGCTTAAAATTCCCATGCAGGCCCAGATTACGCTGACCGAGGAAATGCAAAGAGGACAGCGCGATATTCAGACTGTCGCTCTGGAAATTCTGCAAAGCAATTTCCGCTGGCCCGGACATCTGCAAATTGAGTCGCCCGGCCCGGAACAAAAACAACTTTTCCCAATCGCCGCGGAAAAAACCGCCATTCCGTTGCAACACCGGGGCATTAACTTTGGTACGCTGGCACTCGCCGGCTCCGCCAAAAGCGCCCGCGTGACCGCGCAACTGCAACAGGCGGCGGCCTGGCTTACCGCCATGCTGGTATTGAATCGGAATTTCAAGAATTTGCGCCGCCTGGCGGATACGGATGAATTATCCGGTGCGTATAACCGCCGTTATTTCATGGAAAACGTTCCGCATCTGCTGGACCATGCCCGCCGGGATCGCTTCTGTGTGACCATTCTGCTTTTTGATATTGATGATTTCAAACAATATAACGATCAGTTCGGACATGCCGCCGGTGATGCCATTATCCGCGAGGTTATCCGACTGTTGCGGCATTGCACCCGTAACCGGGATCTGGTAGCCCGTGTGGGAGGCGATGAATTCGCCGTGGTTTTCTGGGATGAAGGCGGTCCGCGGCAACCGGATTCCCAGCATCCGCGCACCGTGCTGAATATTGCGCAACGTTTCCGGAAGGCTGTGGCGGAACATCCATGGAACGCGGAAGGCGGCCCCATCTCCGGTCGCTTAAGCATCAGCGGGGGATTGGCGACGTTTCCTTGGGACGCTCAGAACCTTACGGATCTCCTGGCGGTCGCGGATGGCGAGTTGATGCGCGCCAAATCCCTCGGTAAAAACGCCATTGTTCTCGCCGGCCCGATGGGCGTCACCGATGAAAGCGATGATAACAAATCCGCGCCCGGCGGCAGTAATTGATCGGTACGGCGGCGCGCGTCACACTGCGAGCGCTTAGCGATAGTGCAAGTATAGTTTCGGCGTCGGCGGGCCGCGGCGAACCAACGCGGCGGAAGCAAGAAGCTCATACGAGCAGCGGCAGGACGCGGCTGCCGCCAGAGAACCAGAAGTTATTGATGCATCTGGCCGTCACTCTTACGTTGTCTTTACGGCCACCCGGCACACCCGGCGTTTGCCGATTTGCAGAATCGGTGTTTGGTGCAACGATACCCGTATTCTGGGATCGCTTATTTTTTGCCCAGCAAAACTTACCGCGCCGCTTTCCACCAAGCGTCTGGCCTCGCTGGTGGAGGGAGCGAAGTCCACCGTTTTGATGAGTGTCAGCAGTCCGATTTGCCCGTCTTGCAGCAGGGCGGGATCAATTTCCCGCGTTACAATTTCCTGCGGCAAGAGTCCTTCGGAAAAACGCCCGCGAAAATCCTCGGCGGCGGCCTGGGCCGCAGCGGCGCCGTGGAATTGCTCCACAATACAGCGTGCCAATTTCTCTTTAGCTTGGCGGGGATGAGTTTGACGGCCATCCACCAGCGTTGCGATTTCTCCCGCCGGCAGCACCGTGCAAAGCTCAAACCACTGCTTCATGAGAGCATCAGGAATACTCATGACTTTTCCGAATTGCTCCGGCGCGGATTCCGCTACGCCCACGTAATTTCCCAGAGATTTGCTCATTTTCCGCACGCCATCGGTACCGCAGAGAATCGGCATAATCATCACAATCTGCGGATCCTGGCCCTGCCCGATCTGCAAATCCCGTCCTACCAGATTGTTAAAGGTCTGATCCGTGCCACCGAGTTCCACATCCGCCCGGATCATCACTGAATCCCAACCCTGCATGAGTGGATACATGAACTCATGGATATAAATGGCGTCACCGGCTTTATGGCGGGCGCTGAACGTATCGCGTTCCAGCATCCGCGCCACGGTCATCTGCCGCGCCAGGCGCAGGGCATCGGCAAAATTCATCGCCGCCAGCCATTCACTGTTGCGGCGAATTTCAAGTTTGTCGGAGCTGGTATCCAAAATTTTTCCCGCCTGGGAAAAATAGGTTGCGGCGTTCATATCCACCTGTTGCGCGGAAAGTACCGGTCGCGTTTTTTGCTTGCCCGTGGGATCACCGATCATGGCGGTAAAATCACCAATAATCAGCACCGCCCGGTGGCCGAGGTCCTGAAACTGCCGCAGCTTCCGCAACACTACCGCATGCCCCAGATGCAGGTCCGGCGCGGTGGGGTCCATACCCAGTTTGATACGCAATTGCCGACCGTCCGCCGCCGCCTTGTACAGGCGGTCCTGCAACTCTCTGGCGGAATAAACATGGTCGACCCCCTGCAGCAAGGTTGACGGTTCCGTGGGACTATTTGCACCGGCTGGCAGGGTCATGTCGTAGGCTCCATAATTAACAGGGGCATAGTTTAGCGGATTGCCGAATTTCCGCCACAAAAGTCATGGACGAAAATCAATTCCGCTTGCGTGGTAGTTTCGACGCGGCACGGGTTTTCGGCCAGGGATCGACATTAGTCAGCAGCGTAATGCGAACAGGGCGTCCTTTGGCCAGCTTCAATCCAGCAAACCAATCCCAAACATAGTAATGCACATGATGCGCGGCAAAGTAGTGCATGGCCCGGCGATCCGCCACAATGCAATAACGCCGATGAATGGCTTGCCTGGCAGTGGCGCTGCTATGGAACCGCACTTGTTGCAATACCGCCTGCGGACTGGAAAATAACCGCACATGCCCGCGTGCATAGAATACCAGACTCGGTTCTATGTAACCCACCGCTCCGAGTTGGAACCCTTCCGCCCGTAACCGCCGCATTTGCTGCCCCGCCTCCCGACTTAACTGTAAGGCCTTTATACTCGGCAATGTCGAGAGATCCGCAATCATCAAAGTAAGACCGAAACACAATACGGTCACATAGGGCCAAGCCGGACGGTTCCACGCGATGGCCCCCGCCGCGCCCGTGGCCATCAACGCCGCGGCCAAGGGAATAAGATGATAGAACTGATAGGGATGATGCGGCACAAACAACATCCAGCCTCCCCCCACCGCCCCCAACCCCATACCCAGCCATATCGCCATCCACACCCAGCGTGCCGCGGCAAACCACTTGGGGGCCAGCACATCGGTCATCCGATGCCAACTCTGCACCAGCGTATCGGCACAAAGAATCGCCAAGGGAATAAACAGTGGCAGGACATACTCCACCATCTTGGTGACGATGCACTCAAAAATCAGCCAGGATGGAATGATCCACGCCAGAAGAAATTGATAGGGCGAGGGGTCAATGGACAGCACCAGTTTGCCGCGCACGCGCCGAATGGCATGGTACGCCGCGGGCACCAGCAAGACACTCCATGGCCAAAATATGCCCCAGATCACCAGCAGATAAAATCCCGGGGGTTCCCCGTGACCTTGCAACCCGCGGGAAGTACGTTTGATCACATTTTGATCGATCATGGCTTCTATCAGTTTGCCGTTGGTGGCATGCCAGGCCGCGAGGAACCATGGCAACACCAACAGAACCAACAGAACCAAGCCAAGCAACGGGCGCAAACGCCGCCACCAACCCCAGTTACCTTTTCGAATCATCCCATAAACTAGTTCCGGAAAATGGATAATTCGCTGCCAACCGGGGCTTTTCCACCAGTCGCGCCACACCGCGCTGGCCGAGCCTGTAGTCATGGAAAGCACCAGCATGGTGGCAAATACAAAAATGGGCGTCACGCCCTTGGTCATAATCCCCGCCGCCATGGATGCCCAGAAAATCAGCACCACCCATAACGATACTTGTCCCTGCGTACGGACATACAATTCATTGAGTAATTCGCCATCGTTCAAGTCCCGAAGCTGATCCACACGCGGCCGGAGCCTGGGCACGCCGTCATCCGCCCCTTGCGAATCCCAGGCCTCCCACACGCAGGCCATGCAAACCGTGGTGAAAAAAATCATCACCGAATCCGCCGTAGCCAGACGAGTTTCGGCAAAATACAGCGCCGCCACCGATAACATTAGTGCGGCTAGCAGTCCGGTGGCTCGACCAAAGCGCCGCCCCGCCATCCAATAGACCACCAACAGCGTCAGCGTGCCGAATAGCACACTGGGCAGCCGTGCCGCCATGCCGCTGACGCCGAAGATTTTATAACTGATATCCATGAGCCAATAAATCACCGGCGGCTTATCGGGACGCAACACGCCATCAAAACGTGGCACAATAAAATTTCCGCTGGCGAGCATTTCCCGCGCGGCTTCCGCAAACCGTGGTTCATCACGGTCAAACAACGGGATGCGTGCCAAACCCGGAAGGTATAACGCCCCCGCCAGCAGTACAATCAATAATGCGTCTTCCCAACTCCACCAGTGTTTGATCGCTTTTTTCTTCGTATTTGCCTGTGCCATTCAACCATCCAACAGACCGTCTCCCCGGAAACTATACGCCACCAAGGCGGCTCCAGCCAGCGCCGCGAAACGCCCCACGCCATTTCACTATTGCGGCCAAGTATCCATTATAATATACGGGTTGTACGAAGTGGCGGAGAAGTTCCGTCGGAAAAACGGGTTGGATACATGCGGTTAGATTCTTCTCAACATATGCGTTTGGAACAGCGAATGAAGTTGGCTCCGCAAATGATTCAGTCCATGGAAATCCTCCAATTGGGCACCATGGCGCTGGAGGAACGCATTGACGATGAACTAGCCGCCAACCCGGTACTCGAAAGAGAAGAAGCCTCGATCGCGCAAGGTCCGGATTTAACCCCCGTTGCCGGGATGCCACCCGAGGCGGCCACCCCGGCTCTATCTCAAAGCGCGGCGGCAAACACAGCACCGGAAATAGAACCAAATGCCAATAGTTTCGATGATTACATACCCGGCACACGCAGCTCCTCTGCCAAAGCCGGAGAACGCGACCCCAAAATGGAGGCCATGGCCAATACCGCCGCACCCGCAGCTTCCCTTCAGGAACAACTACACCAGCAGTGGAGCCTCATTGATGATATTGCCCCGGCCATTCAGCGTGGCGGTAGCGTATTAATTGATTGGGTTGATGTGGATGGTTATCTGCGGGACAGCCTTGATACGATCTGCCGGGAACTTCCCCAAGGCGTACGACGGGAAGATTTGGAAAGAGCGTTGCCTATTATCCAACAACGGCTGGAACCAGCGGGGGTGTGCGCCCGCGACCTGAAGGAATCGCTGCTGCTGCAAATAGATGCCAGCAGCCGTGATCAGCACCTGGACCTTTCCACCGCACGGACGTTAATTACCCATTATCTGCAGGATTTGCAACTTAACCGTCTGCCGCAAATTGCGGCGAAAAGTGGATTGACTCTGGATCAGATCAACGAAGCCAAATCATTTATGGCCCGCCATTTGCACCCGCGCCCCGGCCGGCTGCTGGCGGACCGACAAGTTCCCATGATTACACCGGATGCGATTATTGAACCTGATGAACAGACCGGCGAATACCGCATTCGCCTGACTGATGATCGCCTGCCGCGTTTGTACATTAATTCCATGTACAGTCGTATGGCGCGTGCCCGCACCGTTGATACCGGCACACGCCACTTTATTTCCAACAATATCCGCAACGCGCGCTGGCTTATTGAAGCTATTGAACAACGCCGCAATACTTTGCTGCGCGTGTTGCGTGTGGTGGTTGATGCCCAAAAAGAGTTCATTGAAATGGGACCGGAATTTATAAAGCCACTCCCGATGACCGGCGTAGCCGACCAGCTCGGCGTGCATGTGGCCACGGTCAGCCGGACGGTGGCTGACAAATACGTGCAAACGCCGCGCGGTATTTTTCCGCTGCGGGCATTTTTCAGCGGCGGCATGGAAAATTCTTCCGGAGAAACCGTCAGTTTTGACGCCATCAAAGCCAAACTTTTGGAAGTGATCTCCCAGGAAGACAAACAAGATCCGCTTAACGATGACGAAATTGTCAAACAACTCAAAACCAAAGGCCTGACGCTGGCCCGCCGCACCGTCGCCAAATACCGAAAAATATGCAAAATCGCGCCCGCGCGCCAGCGCCGGCAGTATACGTAGTAGCCATACACCACCCTTCCCCATGTTCGTTGTGGTGCAGGCAATATTTCCAAGTAACGGAGAGCTGTCGCAAGTTACACCGGTGATTCCGGATGCGTGCGGCATTTTTCAATGTGTACCAGCGAATAGGTTGGCGCATCGCCATCGCACATTCCCGGACAACGGGCGGCCGCGTGTGTCCACGCCTGGGGCGATTGCAGGTTCATATCCCAGAATGGCCACGTTCGGCATTGCGTGGGGCGCACCGCATATATGCCGCATGTGGCTTTGCCGTCGGCACGGTTAAGAAAAATGCAGTCATAACCCGGGCGTTCAACAAGGCTGAAGGCCCCTTGCGTTTTTCGCACATACTTCCGTGTGAAATCATTAAACGGTAAATTAAGAAACTCCGCAATCCGCGACATATCATCCAGTGTAAGCCAGACATATCCCGGCCCACCACCGCAGCAATTGCCGCACTGCGTGCACTTAAAGCGCAATCCGGAGCTATACCACGGCGGTACGGCTTGCGGTTCCCGGTAAATTGGTAAACGCGTATCAGCCATGAAATCTCAATGCGGTTCTACCAGATGGAACGTATCCGTATCCCGATTATAGGAAAAAATTTCCGCATACCGTCCCCAGTTTAAAAGCGCATCATATTGCGGCTTCGGGCGTTCGGTGGGCAGCACCCGACCTAGTTCCTCGATAATGTCCTTGCGCGCCACCGCATGATCCGGTTGCCCGCGGAGAAACGCACGGAAGTGCACAAACAACGGCAATGTGGCAATTTGCCCGGCGATGAGTTTCTTTTTTTCATTCACCGGCAATTCAATAATGCGCTTGCCTAGCGGCTCCATGACCAGATCGCCCTTCGGGGTATCGACAAATCCCAACACTTCCGCAGCCTTGATAATCAGCAGCAATTCGCCGAAACTGTCGCGCAGTTCGCGCGCGAGTTTGTAAATATCTTCTTTGCCGCCATGGTCATCAAGGATTTCCAACAGTCCCAACACCTTGCTAAGTCCGATGGGGGGCACGGGGACAACCGGTGGTTCACCGCCCGGCGGGGGATCAACGGGTTGCAAATTTTCCAAACTAACCATATTGATATTCTCCAGAAAATCCGCGGGCCGGTCAAATTTCCGCCATCATGCTGAATATTGAATCCACATAGCGAATAAAGGCCTCGGAATTTTTAAGCCTTGGACGGGGTAGGGCAATATCCAAATCCATCACCACATGTCCGGGCCGACCACCAATAAGTACCACCCGATCCGCCAGTTCGACGGCTTCTTCAATATTATGCGTCACCATAATGACTGTACTGACGGCCAGGTGAGGGTCCGCCCAAATATCCAATAGTTCTTCACGTAAGTTAATGCTGGTCAAAGGGTCCAGCGCGCTAAATGGTTCATCCATCAGCAGCAGCTCCGGTTCCACCGCCATGGCGCGGGCCAAGCCCACTCGCTGTTTCATGCCACCGGAAAGTTCCCGCGGATAAGCTCCCTCAAATCCGTCCAAGCCCACCTTATCAATATAAAATGCCGCCCGTTTTTCCGCGGTGGGCCGATCAATACGTCGCGCCTCCAGCGCCAGAAGAATATTCTGCGCGACGGTCATCCATGGTAAAAGCGCAAAATTCTGAAACACCATCCCGCATTGCAAATTGATGCCGGTCATGGGTTTATCCTTAAACAACACGGTACCGCGGCTCGGGGGCATTAATCCATTGATCAGCCGCAGCGTGGTTGATTTGCCGCAGCCGGACTGTCCGACCAAGCATATAAACTGCCCGGAATCAACACTTAAGTTGACATCTTCCAGGATCGTGGCCGCCGGGCCATCGGTCTGGTAAATTTTTGTGACGTTCTGGAGTTTCAGCAGCATACGATCAATCTCATGTTTGTTGTCAGTACCCGGTACCGGTGTTTGTGATCCGCGCCCTGGCCCCCTTTAATAATCCAGGCGGAAGCGATCCGCCGCCCAGGCCTGCAGCCGCTTCCACAGCAACCGATTCAATACCACGATCAACACCATCAAACAACCCACGGCGACAAACAACAACGCCTGCGCCTGTGGTCCGGCCAGCGGCGTGCCGGATGGCGGCAGGGCCGTTCCGGATGCCACATCCAGCAGCCAGCCAATCCCATGCAGCTTGTAGGTTTGCCCGGCATAAGTAATACATTCACTGAAAATCAGAGTGTTCCAACCGCCGCCAAAGGCGGTAATCGTGCCGGTAAATAACGAGGGAAGAATTGCCGGGATTACCAGATTCTTCCATTGCTGCCAGCGCGATAAACCCATGGCATTGCATACCTCCTTAAGATCTCCGGGAATTTTCGCAATCCCCCCAAGCATGTTAAACAACACATACCATTGCACGCCATTCATCAGCAGCACCATGCCGGCGGCTTCCACCCCCCAATACCCTAAATGCAGATATTCAACGAAAATACTGATGACAATAAAGGTCAGGGCGATCGGCGGCATACTGGCCATGGTCTGCGAAATCGATGACAAAAGTCGAAAGATCCGTGGCCGGGTTCGCGCCCACAACACCGCCGGAACAACCCATAGCATCGACAGCACGTACGCCACGAGAATCCTTAGAAAGGAGTATCCAATATAACTTGGAATTTCTCTTGCCAGTGGCGGCAGCAGGTGATTGCGAAAAATATCAAACAGATAAAACCCACCGCCGCTGGTTATCGCGGTAATCAGCAACCAGCCGGCAAACCGTTGGATGTTGCGCCATAAGCGGCTGATGAGCGCCGGCACTTCCAAGCGTGGCAGCACCAGCTTTCTGGCCGACCCACGCGCATGGAGAATCATAAAATTAACCCCATTATTCAACGGAAGCACAATACGGTTGACAACCATCCGCGGCAGCCATCCACGCTGGTACCAGCCCAGTACACCGGTATTGCCTCGCGTAATGGAGGAAACCGCCACCTCATAGCGAAATCTCTCCGCCCAGACCGCCAAAGGCCGCCAGATGAAAATTTCCATCATCAGAATAATACCAAGTAGCACCGCCACGCCACAGAGATTTAACTCCAGCGGGTGGGTTTTGGAGTTTGCGGCTTGTTGCAGGAAGCTGCCGATTCCCGGCAACGTAATGTTGCGATTATTCACGGACAAAATCTCACAGGCGGTTAACGCGAACCACCCCGCAGCCCAACTGACAATGCTGTTATAAAGCAATCCCGGCACGCACACCGGCATGGTAATGGTAAAAAATCGTTGCGTTCCACGAATACCGAAACTCTCAGCACACTCAATGGTTTCCTGCGGCACCATAATCAGGCTTTCATAAACGCTGAAGGCCATGTTCCACGACATGCTGGTGAAAATCAGCACAATAGCCGCAATTTCAAACCCCAGTCGTCCACCGCCAAACAGCCACACCGCCACGGCCAGGGCCGCCGGGAAAAAACTCACAATCGGAATGGACTGCAAAATATCCAGAATCGGCAGAATCAATTGGCGGGCGCGCTGGTTGTTGTAGGCGTAAACACCAACACTCATGGCAAAAACTAACGATAATACATACGCCTCGATCATACGGAAAAGCGACCACGCCGCATCTTGCGGCAACTGCCATACCCGCGCCGGTAAATGTGATTTAACGGGATAAAATGGATGCAACAAGCCGGCCAGAAGGGCCGCCGTCAGTAATACCAGCGCTGTGCCGATCCAATATCCCAAGTTCAATCGGCGTGGTTGTATGATTTCATCAGCCATGGTTACTCATGGATTCCTCAGAGGGTCATGCCGCACGCTGCGCCAGCGCGAAGTTTCGGCACCGCGCTCTGTTATTATGCCCGCGTCGCGTAGTGGTGTCATGCCGATATGTTAACGTGGCGCTAAAAACTGATGTGGATATGAAGAAATTTTCATCATTTGAATTATTTTTCATTTGGTGTATAATTTTTAATCTATCCACCGTCCGGTGGCGTGTCGATCAAGGCATATATTCCGGCGCTGGATGCGCCCGGTACGGCATCAGCCCGGGATTCCACAGGCGATGTAGCCGATGGGAAAAAGTCTGGTCCGGGCGTTTTCTACCGTCATTTTCGCCGGTTATTAACATACAAAGCGGATAATACGGAGAAAGGTTTCAGGTCGTTTTATGGTTAATTTTTCACTCCTCAAGGAATTAGGGCTTGATGATCAGGCCGCCACTCAGGAAGTCCAGAACAAGTTTGAAAATCTTGGTGCGGGCGAAATCGGCGGGTTGTTGGAAAAAAGTGGTAATAGCTTTACCAACGGTTCCATGCTGAAGGGCAAGGTCGTCAACATCCGCGGTGATGACGTGGTGCTGGAAGTCGGTCTGAAAAGTGAAGGTGTGCTTTCGCTGATGCGCGAATTTGATGATCCCGGTTCCGTGGAAGTTGGTGATGAAATTACCGTACTGCTGGAGCAGGTGGAATCCGAAAACGGCCTCGTGCAGATTTCTAAACGCAAGGCGGATCGTATCATTGGATGGGAAACCATCGTTAACACCAAAAAAGAGGGGGACCCCATCAGCGGAAAAGTCACCCGTAAAATCAAGGGTGGGCTGCTGGTGGACATTGGGGTGCCGGTATTTCTTCCGGCTTCCCAGGTAGATATTCGGCGGCCGTCGGACATCGGTGAGTTTATTAACAAAACCATTGATGCGGAAATCCTGAAAATTGATCTGGAGCGCCGCAACATTGTCATCAGCCGCCGTAAACTTCTGGAGCGGCACCGCAGCGAAGCCAAACAGAAACTCTTTGATGAAATTGCGGTGGGCCAGTTGCGTCAAGGTGTGGTTAAAAATATCGCCGATTTTGGCGCATTTGTGGATCTCGGAGGTCTGGACGGTCTGCTGCACATTACCGATATGAGCTGGGGGCGTATCAATCATCCCTCCGATCTGGTCAAACTGGATGAGGAGATTGAAGTGGTGGTTCTGAATGTGGACCGGGAGAAAGAAAAAATTGCGCTGGGTTTGAAACAGAAAACGGCTTCGCCGTGGGAGCATGTTGATGAGAAATATCCAGTCGGTACGCGTATTAAAGGTCAGGTCACCAACATCATGAGCTATGGCGCTTTTGTGAAGCTGGAGGAAGGCGTGGAAGGGCTTGTGCATATCTCCGAAATGAGCTGGACCAAACGCATCAATCATCCCGGAGAAATGCTTTCCGTCGGTGAAGAAGTGGATGTGGTGGTGCTGGAAGTCAACAAAGGTAAACAGGAAATCAGCCTCGGCGTTAAACAGACCGAAGCCAATCCCTGGACCGTTCTCGCAGAGAAATATCCGCCCGGCACCGTGGTTACCGGCAAGGTACGCAATTTGGCCAACTATGGGGCTTTCATTGAAATTGAAGAAGGCATTGACGGTCTGCTACACGTCAGTGACATGAGTTGGACGAAAAAAATTGTTCACCCCAGTGAGATGATCCGGAAGGGCGATATCCTGCAGTGTGTCGTGCTTAGTGTGGATCAGGAAAAGAATCGTGTGGCCCTGGGTGTCAAGCAATTGGCGGAAGACCCGTGGCTCCACGCGATCCCAACCAATTATCACCCCGGCATGATCGTCAAAGGCAAGGTTACCAAAATCACCAACTTTGGTGTGTTTGTGGAACTTGAACCGGGCTTGGAAGGTCTGTTGCACATCAGCGAACTTTCCGATAACAAGATCGAAAATCCACAGGATATGGTCAAATTGGACGATGAACTGGAAGTCAAGATTCTCCGCGTGGATATTGATGACCGCAAGATCGGCCTCTCGCTTAAACGTGCGCAATGGGGTGAAGAACGGGAATCCTCGGAATCCGAACGCCCGGCCAAGAAATATCGTGGCGGCCTGGAAAGCTGATCTGCGGCGGATTTCCATTGAAACTCCCGCTTTGAATGGGTGGGTTGAGCGCGCACTATCGGCTGCGGAAATGGCTTGACAGGTAAACCAATCCACAGATTCCTAAGATTGCCCAGAATTTTGTTTTAGGATTTGAGAATGCTGGTAAACGTAGCATCGTCGTTCATCTGTGGTTCAGAGTCGTTGTTCGTTGATCAATGTTCGCTGGCGGGATTTGCGATCTCGGCTTTATACGGTGTTGGGTTAAATCCACCGGCTAATATACCCAACGGTACTTCACAGAGGCACAATGCCGCCGGCTAACTTTTAACTTCCAGATGCCAGGCTTTCACGCCTGAATACCGGACCCAATACTGATCAGTGTAGCCGTGCACGGTCCGCTTACAGCGTTCTAATTGGCCTTATCTGGCGCGCTTGGGAAAACCATTATTCCTCTTCTTCCGCGGCTTCAACCACGGAGTTGGCTCCACTATTGTGCGGCAGAGTGTTGTTTTCCATCATCCGCGCGTATTCGATGCAATATTTCGCCCAAGGCTTGGCCTTCAGGCGGGCCAGGCCAATGGGCTTTCCAGTCGCGATGCAAATACCAAAAGAGCCGTTATCAATGCGATTGAGCGCCTCTTGAATTTCTTTGAGAAGTTCGCGTTCACTCTGCAGCAAACCCAGCGTAAATTCCTGCTCGAAATTATCAGTTCCGACATCCGCCATGTGCATCGGACTGCTGGAGTGATTGTCCTGATCGCGAAAGGCTTCATTTTCCATGGATCCGACATCACCGAGAATTTCGCGGCGTTTGTCCAGCAGCAATTGGCGAAAATACTCCAAGTCGGACCGGGATATGTTCGCAGCCGATTTTTTCCCACCGGCCATGCCGACGGAAAGTGCATCCCGCTGGCCGGAGTCATTAGCGAAGTTATTAACATTTCGGGTATGACCGCTGTAACTGCGGGGGTTCTTAACCGCCTTTACGGCGCTGGCGTTGCGGCGGCCCGCTTCCGGTCGCGCAGCAGCCTGACGAGCGCGAATGATTTTATGCGCGGTGGGCTTCATTTTATCGGCCAATTTTTTTTTACCGGAGGACGTCACTTTATCTTTCGCCCGGACGTTGATTTTCACTTTTTTGACCCGCTTGGAGGCCTTCATTCTGTTGACTTTTTTGGTAGGCATGTACACTCCATCATCTGCCTGAAATCACCCCAATGACACCTTTACTTCGCGTACCGGGGGGTCCACTCCTGTCGGTAGCGCGATCTATAAGCATATCGGCATAATGCCGCTGGGTCAATACCATACGACCGCCCACCGCGCCGTGACGAATCACTTTACCGTAAGATTGTTCGGACAGCCTGATTTATCTGCCACAATTACAGCGGAAGGGGCCCGAGGATATTTTAACGTGGACGTGACAGACGGTTGATTAAATGTTCGGCATCCGTTACTTTAATAGTTGTATAGGGGACGTCGTTCAATGGGAGGACGGCGCGTTCGCAATGCGCAAATGTGGGTTCGATTCCCATCGTCTCCAGTCGGTTGATTCACCTTGATTTAAGCCACTTTCCCGCATGGTTAGCGGCTTTTCTTCGTCATGGCCTTGCATGGCCACGGCGCTACTGGGCGCTACTGGGCGCCACTGTTTATCACACAAAAGCGCCCCACTGCGCGCCATACGATTTACGGTTGCATCGGTGGTGCCGGTTGCCTGTAGGCTCTGGCTTTCCGGCGGCAGGCCCAAATCCGGCAGCTTGGCCAGTGCTTGGCTTTCCTGTTCCATCAGGCGGTGCCCGTAAGTATCCATGGTCAGGGTAATCGTGCTATGCCGCATGATGGATTGAATCACTTTCGGATGCGCTCCCGATGCAGCCAGCCATGTGCCGCATGTGTGACGCAGACTATGAAAATCGCCCACGCGGCCTTGGTTATCGGCGTATGGGATACCGGCGGCGGCAAGGTCAGCTTTGAGCATAAGCGCCGTAATGGAATTTGACGGCATGTTGAACGCCTTGGCCATCGGCAGCTTATCGGCCAGAGAATCCTTGAGCATGGCGGCGGTATCCGGGCGCAATTCAATAATCGCATACTGCCGGTTCTTGGTGAATTCAGCGGAAAGTTCAACGGTTGGCGGTGTATCGTCCAGCTTGAAGCATTGCCGCGTCAGGGCGGCTATTTCTCCAGCCCGTAGGCCAGTCTCAACGGCCAGCCGGTAGACCATCGCCCGATCATGCCCAGGCACGCCACGCCACGGCCTACCGGTTTCAGCGGCGGCCAGCAGGCGGCGTATTTCATCCACAGCAAAGGCCCGACGTACATGCCGCCTATCTCCCTTGGCATTCATGCCGGTAAATCCCAAGGCGGGCGATTGTGTGGCCCGGCCTTCGCGTACCATCCAACCGCAGAATTGTTTGAGAGTTTGCACGTAGGCATTGCGTGTGCGGATATTGACGCCATCCGGCCCCTCACGCATGGCGGCAAAGAATTGCTGAAGGGTATCCGGCGTTAATTGTGCCCAGAATGTAATACAGCAAACGTCGGTCAGCTTTTTCATCCGGTATTCCAACAGGGATAACCGTTTGGCGGTCACGCCCTTAGCCCGTAGGCTTTCAATCCAGTCGGCGGCGTGCTCGCTCAACGGCGTGCCGGCGGCCAGCGTATGGCCTTGCAGCAGGCCCCAGCGTGCCAAGACTTCGGTTGTTTGTTGCGGCAAAGTTTCCAGCCATTTACTGGTATCTTGTGGCAGGGTTTCGCCGGAAGCCCGGCAGTCAATTAGGCGTTGCACGTTGCGGCCAAGGGATTCAGTCAGGCGTTGATTCTCAAAGCCTGGCAATCGCATAATGCGCCCGTCAGCGGTGCGGAATTCGCAGTAAAATTTGTCGTATGGAATTTGTTGCCCATCGGCGTTACGGCGTGTTGGTCGATAGATACGCATGGTTCACCGTCCTTTGCTGCTGTTCCAATTCAATTTTTCAGGCGGACTTGCGGCCTTTACTGGCCTCTTTCTCTCCGGCACGCAATACCGCGTCAATCTTTTCAACCATGTACACCGTGGTATTTAGTTTGGCACGCTCAATGCGGTTCACGGTTTCCACAGGAATACCGGCACGCCGGGCCAGTTCCGCTTGGGACAAGCCGAGGCGGCGGCGTGTGCGGATAATATCCCGCGCCAGGCTCGCTTTGGCGTATTCCAACGCCGGATAGCCACCCCCGGGCAATTCTTTGGGCAGTGGCGGCAGGCCCTGTTCATCCGTGTTACCGGATACGCTTTCACCGGCACGTTCCAAAAGTTTCAGATAGGCTCGCTCCGGCAATTGAACCATCCGCCTGCCTTTAATTTCCAATGTCTGCACGTTCATAATTCAATCCTCGTAAAATCCATCACGATGTCCTATTTTCTCAATCCACAGAATGTTATCCCGCAACACAAACTGCATACGGTAATCGCCGGTACGGATGCGGTAATGCCCGGCCAGCGTGCCCGTCAACGGTTTTACGCCGCTAACATCAGGCCAGCGCTGAACGCGGGATATAACAGCCTGAATTCTTTTCTTCATAACCATCGGCAGCCTCTCCAAATCCGCTGCCGCTTCCCGCGTTAATCTAACTTCCATACGATAAAGCATATATCGCGTTGATACCTATGTCAATAGCAATCCGGAATTATTTATCCGGCCATCCATCGGCCCAGCAGGTACGCCAGCGTGATAACGTCGTAAAGCAACACGCCGACAATGGCCCCGGCAATTATTGGTAGGAGCAATTCACTTTGGGAAACACGATAGAGTAGAGTTTTCATAAAATTCCTTTCAAAATAGTGGTTTCAACATTTTTCGGCTTGCACAAACGCCATTTGCGGGCCTCGTGGCGCTTCAGGCGACTTGGAGGCCATTGGTTTGCCGGGCGTTGCAATGTCGCCCAGCGGTTCAACGGATATGGCCTTCAACTTATGAGCGCGGTAGGCGTTTTTGAGCATACGCTTCAAGCGGACAATTCCAGGCGCTCCAGTGCCGGCGGTTTGGAAAGTTACGCGCCATCGCTCCGATGCAACCTTTGGCGGCACGGGGATAAGTGGCGTTGTGGATCCCGGGCGCTGGCGTTTCAGCTTGCCAGCCAACGATTCAGGATTATCGAATAGTTCGCGGTTAATCATTGGTCGGCCCAAAAAAGGTGTAACAGCCGCTTGCCTTCGGCCATCAAAGCATTCGCCCGCTTTTCGGCACAGGCTTGGCAAAGCGTTAATTTCCCGTGGGTGCGTACCGAATAATCAGTTCCGCAGTCCGCACAGCGGTGCCGGCATACTTCGGCCTCCGGTTGTGCGGGTTTGTTCTTCGGGTTAATCACGGTAGTTGGTTTGATTGCCATAGCGGCACTTCCTTTTCTGCCGGTCTCCCGGCGTGATAAAACTGCGCCCCGTTATCCGCCGGGCGCATCGCGGTTAATTTTCAGAATGGGCAATCAGGGTCGTATTGCCTCGGCTTTGGTTTCGGCCCGCGTGCCACATCGAAAAAGTGTTCATCGATAAAGTGAATTTGAGCGCCGTCGGCCTGCATGGCTTCCGCAATTTGCTGGACGATAAATTGCACATAAGATTGATTGCAAATTGGCGTCTCAAACTGATGGCTTACGGCCTCGCGGATCACATACAACGCCTTTTCACGGGGCCAAAAGGTCAACGCCGCCTGTCCAATTGCGGCCAGCCGCATTAAATCGTGCTCGTGGCACGTCAACGGTTCATCTCCAACGTCTTTGGGAATCGTTGTGCCATATCGGCCATTGCCGCAGGTGCAAGAATGGCCTTGGCAGCCCTTTTGTCGCTTCCATGGCGATACGGTTTTAACTTTGGGGGTTTTTGTGGTTTTCATAAAACCAACTTTCTGCCGCATTGCGGCGTGTGAATTACTTCGTCCCTGTTAATCCGCCGGGACGATACGCGGTTACAAAATCCATCCGCCGAAGGCCGCCGCTATCCGGCCCAGGCGTTGCCAAGCCATCCGCCAGCGGGAAGGCACAAGGCCCAAAGCCCGGCGGCGGCGGAGAATCAGCTTTTGAAGTCGTTGGCCATCGGCATCCACCACACCGAAAGGCTGGTGCGTTAACTTCCCGGGTTGCCGGTTGGCGCATCGGCATTGCCGGGCGGTATAAGCCGCGTCACAAGGCAAGTGCGCTTCAATCCCCCACACCCCCTGCCGCAATTGAAACGCGGCCTTGGGGCCGGTTCCTGTGCTAAGTGCGTTAAGTAACTTGACGCGGACTTGACGCACTTGACGCAGATAAGTTTTATGGCTCATGGTTATCCCCTTTTACTGGCGCTGATTGCCCGATATGGGTGTACCCTTTCGGCGTCACCTCCCATATTTCAACAGTCTTGCGATTGCTGGCCCGATGCTGTGTATGCTGGATATGTCCCTGCCGTTCAAGGTCACGCAGCAAGGCTTCGCACTGGCCACGCTTCAGGCCGTGCGGGAAAGTCTTTTCGCCGGAAAGCGCTGCGTATGCCCCACGCGGCGCGTGTGGATTGCTCGGCACGTATTCCCCGCGCGATGAAAACTCGGCCATGATCTGGAGTATTGCCCGCTGATTTTCGGCGTCGGAATGGCCCTGATCATCCGCAAACGCCTGATGGATCACGCCATCAATATCGCGCGTCAGCAGGATAGGCGACTGCAATGGCCCAAAGTTACATTTTTCGTGGCGTAAGGTCAGGGAATTTTCCGGGCCATCCTCATCGATCAGCAATGCCAGGCGGCTACGCGCGGAATTGTGCCAACCCGTTGAACCGCTGTAGTTTTCAGTAGACTTACTACCGCCCTTGGCCGTGGCGCGGTTGACGTGGACTAAAAGCAGCACGGCGCCGCCCCATTCCGATACCAGCCGCATTAGCTTGCGGATGAAAGCCCGGACGTGCCTACGCTCGTTTTCCGGCCCGTCAAAGCAATCGCTGGCGTTGTCAACGATCAGCAGGCCCGGTTTGTATTTTCGGCACACAGACTGCAAGTGCCGATACGCGTCGGTCGTGCGGCCCTTGCCGCCACGGATTGTTTCGTCAACGGAGTACAGCACGGGATCATCGGGCGCGAGGACGTGAAAGTTTTCCGCCAGCAGGGCCGCGTCTATGTTGAACGCCTTGCACATTAAACCCGTGCGGAAGCGAATTGTTGCCGGGCCATCCTCGGCGGAATAGTAAACCACTGGCGATGCTGTGGTAGCATGGCCGCAAAACGGTAGCCCCATGGCCATATGCGTGCCGATTTCCATGGCCTCCGTGGACTTACCAGCCCCGCCATGGCCACCCAGAATAGTGGGCAGTCCAGCCGGTATCAGGCCGTCCCACACCCACGCTTGCGGCGGCTCCGGGTCGGTCAGCACGTCGCCGATACTCACCTCGGTTGTTGCGGCGGATGTGGTGTCGCTGGCCATAGCGGTAAGGTCACTGATTCGATCAGCCATATCATCCGTAGTCTGCCCGGCGTCGATACCGCCGGTGATTGCCGCGGCACTTGCATATAGGCGTGCATCACGGCCCAGCTTGGCCAACCGCGCGGCCCAATACGGTGCTTCGGAATCATTCGGATACTCGCTTCCATATTGCAGCGCCAGCTTTGCGGCGGCAGGATTGCCGGCCCGCTCAAGCTCATCAGCCACGCTCGCGGCGGCAGGCATCAGATACTGCCCAGGCAGCCTAACCGTGGCTCCGAATATGTCGCGGTGCCCGGTGCCGTACCAAACGTGCCGGGATAACTCGCCCTCGGCCAGCCCGATGATATACGCGCATCGCTCGCCCTGTCGCTCTGGATTCTCTGGTGCGCGCGATAGTAAACATGCGAGTAACTGATGCTCGGCATCAATGATCCGGTCAGGCAATCGCGTTTGCGGTTCGGCGTGATTTTCTGGTATCGTAGTCATATCCCAATCTTTCCACCGTCGGTACCCTTGCACGGGTTCCGGCGGCTATTTCTATCTTTTTTGTGCCGCCCAGCGGTCAGCGCTCGGCGCTCCGGCTTGAATCCATGCCAACAATTCCGCAACGGCAAACAGCCGCCGTCGCCCCAGCCGAAAGCCCGGCGGCACGCGCCCAGCCGCCAGCATGACGCGCCAGTGCGATTCGCTCACGCCCAGCAATCTGGCCGCGCCGAATGAATCGACGGCCAGCGGCGAGGTATCGGGCGGCGGTGCGGTGGTGGCAGTCATGCGCGGCCCTCCCGCTTTGGGGAAAGCGCGGCAGCCACAGCATCGGGATTGAATCGAATTGTTTTTGGCGATAGACGCATCGCCGGTATCTGGCCTTTGCGGGCCATCACCAAAATCTTTTCGCGTGAAAGCCGCAATAATTTTCCCAGTTCGCTCGCGGTCAGGTATTCAGGCATTGCCCTATCCTCGGTAGTATCGGGGACGCAAACATCTGCGTCCCCTTCATCCCGGCGGATATGCGCGCATGGAGCGCATATTCATCACACCTTCAAGGAAAGTGGCGTTTTCGCGCGCATAATTGGCTTAAAATTTCTTGGAATTGTCGCTGTTAATCTTCAGAATCATCGCTACGATGACCGCGTTGCCGCTTAGTCAGGTGGTCTTTTCGCTCCCCCATATCAATTATGGCGGGGTCAACAGATATAGGCTTGGCGTGCAGACCTTCAATGTCGGGAAGTACGTTGCCCGCTTTTATCCATGCCGTTGTCTTGTTAACCCATCTCGATATTTTCCCCTGGTACGTGCCCATCATGGTTGCAACTTCGCTTTGAGATTTGCCGGTCACAACTACCAGCCGATACGCTTTCACGGCCTGCCTTTCCGGCTCTTTTGTGCCGAGTGCTTTTCGTTCAGACTCAGCCGCACCAACCGGCTCGGCGGCCACGGTGTCGGTGGCGATATAAGCGAGTCCCCGCAGCACTCTCCGTACATCGTCGTACTGCTTTTCCTCAGCAGCGACGGCATCAATATACGCATGCTTATCATTCGGACGACTATAGAGGCAGCTTGGGAAGTAATCCAAGACGATAACCGCCGCATCCCGCATATCGCTCATAGCCTTGGCGATGGTGGCGGCGTAATCGGGCGTCATACCGGGCCACCTTCTCGCATCTTTCAATGCGTTATAGAACGCCGCGCCGTGAACGTTCATTTGTTCCAAAGAGCGCCTCAATACAGACCAACTAAACGCAACCTGTTTGACCACCTTGTCAGCATCATCTGGAAGATTAAGGCCACCTTCCTTTGGTGCCAGTTGCCGCACCTTCTTCTTACCTTTCATCAGCCACAGCTCTGGTAAATCTCCCGTCGGCTTATGAACAGTGCAGAACCTGCGGCCATCTATCACCCGGAGTTCAAACAGTTCAAGAATAAATCCGCCCCGTTCTACCATGAAATCGCCGAGCGCATGAAACGCGGCGTCTATCTGCTGTTCAACCTGTTTAACGTTCTGCATCACGCCCCCCGCGCATGTAATACGTAAGCCACAGACATTCTTTTTATACAGAATAGACCATCCCCCCCGATTGTTTTCAACGAATTCATCATAGTTGACCGCTCGGCAAATTCGTATAACATGAAAGCACCTCAAAAATTCGCCGGATACGCTCGTCAAAGCGCCGGCGCTCTGCGCCGATCCGGCATGAAGGTAAGTATCACAGCCGCACTAAAGCGCGTCAAAACATTTGTCGCAGATACAAAACCACTGTAAATACCAGGCCTTTTATCCGGCTATTATTGCCCTATAAATAGGCAAATATCAATGTAATATGCCTAAAAGATGGGCATAAATAAGCGATTATTTTATGGGTGTTATTGCGGATTCTTGTACCTTATTGGCCACCAATCTGTTGTTGAGCCTGCTGCTGCGCCTGTTGTTGGATCCGTTGTTGGGTCGTGGTCACGAGAAACCAAATTATCAGGACGATCAGTGGGATAACCACAAAAATCCACACCAGCAAACTATGGATAGACTTGGCGTAGTCTTTTGGCGGAGGCGCCGGAGGTGACGGCTGCGCAAGCAGCCTGGCCGCTAACAGCATCCCTTCCGGCGATATTTCCGGTACGGCTCCAACATGATCGCTCTTTCCGTGTTGTTGTCGGCGCAGCAGTGCATCACAGTCAAAGCAGACAACCTGCCCGTTGAACAGGCATGGAGTTTCCAGCGAACCGATCACACGGTGGCAATTTTCGCATACATCCTGTTGTGCCTTGGCTTCCATGGTGATCTCCTAATCGTGTTGGTCAATATCCATTGTTGCCTGTTATCGTTGTGGCCTTTGGTGTTGGGCGTTCAGCAGTGTTTTGATCTGGCTAAATAAATCCCCGATTACCGCCACACAGATCATCACGAGCGTTGCCACGCCATGCAATCGGAATTTATGATCCAACCACTGGCCAACAAGGCCAAAAATCAGCACCACCGCCAGAAACTCGAGCCCCATCATGATGGAACGCCACAACCCCGGCCAAAGCCGTCGTTTTTGTTTTCTGCCTGCCGATTTGCGTTTCTCCATCGTATCGCCGGGTGCGAATACTTCGCCGCATTTTAGACAGGTGATTTTCACTTCTCCTGCCCCGAGTGTGCCCGCAAGTAGTCCCACCGGACCAACTAAAAGCCCCCCCGCTAAGGCCTTGCCCCCGCCGAAGCCCTTCGCGCCTGATGATAATTGGGCAGAGCCGCAGCTTGGGCATCGTATGGGTGCATCGGCCAAGGCCGCCGGTTCAGCCCGTACGCGCTCCGCTTCCGCCAGCGCTTTCGGCCCTATTGTCTCGGTATGGCGTTCCACCGGAAGAGCCGCCAGCCGCGCATGGCACTGGACACACACCACGTTGTTATGCCACACCATCGGCGTTTCCAATTTACCAATCACGCGCCCGCAATTCGCACACGTTTCAACGTCGCTGCCTGCCACAAGCACCTCGATTTGTGAATCAACTGAAAGCAATTATCCAACTACTCGCATCCGCAGTCAACTGCCCTTGGCCATCCGCCGCACAATCCAACAAAGCGAAACTTTTACGGGTTCGATAAAGGCCCGCGTGGTTGAGCCATCCAGCCAAGCCGCTGCCGCGCCACGGAATTCCAGCGGCCTGCCATTGCATCGCCAGCCTCGCATCCATCATCCGGCATAGCTTTACCGGAAGGCGGCCTTAAAACGGCATTGCATCAGCCGACAGATTTCACCATGGCGGCAATGCCTGCCTTGATCGCTTCCGGCAAGGTATCCCAAGCGTCAATCAAAGCGCCCAGCCGGGCATCTTTTTGCGCCGAAAGCGCCCCATTGCGCGCCATTGGCTCATTGGCACCATGCGTTTCATGTTGATTTATCAAGGGTTTAGTAACTTTTGTCGGCGCGTTCGCAATGCGCAAATGTGGGTTCGATTCCCATCGTCTCCAGTCGGTTGATTCACCTTGATTTAAGCCACTTTCCCGCATGGATAGCGGCTTTTCTTCGCTTGGGTCAAGTGCCGCCAATACTATATCAGACTCCACTAAACTCCGCGTTTCTACGCGATGGAGCGTTCAGCAGCGCACCACGACAGTTTGGTTAGGCTTCGGGCGTGTCAATTTTTCCGGGCGGTTCCGAAATAGCAGCATTGGGTCACGATCCGGAATGCTTTTATGATGCGTTCCACCGCCGACAAAGCCGGGGGCTATGCGAAGTTGCCCGCACGGCCGGGAACCGCCCCGGAAATATTGCCAGCGAACCTATCACCGTTACACCCATCACTGTTACACCCAACACATTTGCTTTTGGCGGCACCATTGGTATAGTTAATGGTAAGCTAACTGTATCTCCGGCTGTCACCTGGGCGGGTGTCGGCGCAAGGTTGGTGAAGATCCTGATGGACTTTTCCTAACTGAACGCACCGGGCATGATAAGACATGTATTATGGCAGAGACACGCGAAAAACCTATCACCAAACGTGGCCGCGACACCCCCTGCGTACGGCAATTATCGGTGTTTGTTGAAAATCGCGTCGGGGCTTTGGCCTCATTGATGGGCATTTTTGAAAACTCCGGCGTGCGTACGCTGGCGCTGACGGTTATGCAGGGAGTCGATTGCGCGATTGTACGGTTTGTATTCAGCGATACCGATGTTGCCGCCGATGTTCTGCGGCACAATGATTACCGGTTTTCAATCTGTGAACTCGTGGCGGTGGAAATGCCATCAGACGCGTCCGGGGATGGATTGGCCCGTATCGGCAAGGCACTATTAAGCGCCGAAGTGGATATTCATTATGTGTACGGCCTGATCACTGATCCACAGCACGCTGCGGCGGTGGTAATTCATGTGGATAATCCGGCTCTGGCCAGCATGGTGCTCTCGGAAGAGCATTTTGTGCTGCTTGATGAGAATGATTTACGATAGAAGTCTGTCCAAGTAATCGCCGGGTTGCGACGGCGTAATTTTTGGCACCCCCATCAAGAAGCGGCAACGATGGCATACTTCACCAAGATGGTACGCCGAGGAGCCGGAACCCGGAATCCAGAAGGCAGAAAGGTTTGCTTTGCGAATTGCAAGGTGTCCAAGATGCTCAAGTTCGCGGGGCAAGGTGCTCAAGTTGAGCAAGTTGATGGGAGCGTTGATTTTAGCG
>JBMFGW010000002.1:0-78811 GCA_049977145.1 Phycisphaerae bacterium | reverse complement strand
CGGAACCGCATTTTTTGTGAATCAATCGTCCCTCCATGGACGATAACAGACATGAGAAGGGTCTCCTTGCATAAAAGTTCTAATTATAAAACTTTTATCGGCAATCGAGGCCCTTTTTTTCGCTATTTTTCCTTAAGTAAACCGTATTGCGGCTAAGCGGCATAGTTGCGAACGTTTAAGATGATGGCAACATGCCGCGCCC
The DNA here is from genome assembly GCA_049977145.1 of Phycisphaerae bacterium. Taxonomy (GTDB): domain Bacteria; phylum Planctomycetota; class Phycisphaerae; order WQYP01; family WQYP01; genus JAMDCX01. The sequence goes on along the minus strand of JBMFGW010000002.1, from coordinate 78,609 downwards.
CAGGTGCAGATTTCCAAGGTGTTACTGCGGCGCAGGTAAATCACGGATAAATTGAGCTAAATCACGCAGCGTCGGACTGGCGGCGCTACGAACATAAAATCCGCTGGTGGCTGTGCCCATGCACAGTGCTTCGGCGAGGTTCAGTCCCAACAGCCGTCCCGCCACGAAACCGGCATTAAAATGATCGCCGGCACCGGTGCTGATTTTCGGATGTTTGACGAATGGGCCGGCAAAAAAAGCGGCACCTTGTGCATCGGCGGCGGCGGCTCCAGCGCGTGGATGAATAACCACGGTACCGAGTCCAAGCCTGGCTCGAATTTGTTCCGCCAGAGGTTCGATTTCTTTTTCCGGATCGGCGGATAATGCAATATTCAAAACCTCGGCAACCTGCACCGCTTCCTTGAGATTTAATCCCAATATCACATGGACAAAAGGCTTAAAAATTTCCAGTATTTTCAGAGCGGCATGAAGGTCTTCACGCGTGCGTTTTTCGGGATCAGCAAGATCAACAAATAAAATCCGGTCTTTGGCGGGAATATCCGGCAGTACATCTTCCGCAAGGTGCTTCCAGATACTGTTCATATAAGGCAGCATTGTCCAGTTGACCAGACCCAGCAGGCGCACCGACGCCACCAGGCTGACCAGTTCATCAACACCAACCCGCGCGGCGATATTTTCCCAGGTAATCTCGGCGGTAGGCGTAAGTTTGCCGAGCATCAGTTTGCCATCATCAAATTCCAACGCGTCGGTATGACAAGGCTCGGCAATGCTGAAAATGCTGGCTTTTTTGGCCAGATCATGAAACACCGGATGTAAATCCGGATAGCCGAGATTACCGATATACGTAACCGCCAACCCCATGGTAGCCAAAGCGTTGGCCATAATGGGGCCATTACCGCCGAGTTTTTGTAATTTTACGACCAGCTCGATATTGGCACTTTGCCCGGCCGCTTCGGCGATTCTGCGGGCGAAGCGGTCAATGGTGGCAATACGCTCGAATTCTCCCGCACTGGCACGTTTGTCCACCACCTGGGCGATTTCATCAACAAACCCATCGAGACCCACGACCGCTCCAATACAGGACGCATCCGCCTTGGCCAGTTTTTCCGACACTGCTTGACATATTGCCGCACGTTTTGGATCCACCATGACATCTCCGAAAAACGAGAAAAAATCACAATTCTGTAAACTGCATTAATTCAACTTTTTCACGCGGTTGTGAAATTGATACATCCGCATATTCCGCCAACCCCAGTTCCGTAATCATACGTCGTACTGCGGCAGCATCATAGGTTCCCGCTAAATCCATAAGATCCCAGAACACACTGCCAGCGGAACGGGTATTTTCCAGCGGGGCGATAGCCTGCTGAAACAGCTGGACGCGTCCGGCAAAGTTTTCAAATACGCCCGCCTTTTCCGCCCATGTACAAACCGGTACAGTCAACGTGGCCTGTGCCGCCAAGCCATCGGGACGGGTACTTAGCACCACCAGCGTTTCCAAACCAGCCAATGCCGCCGCCAGGGATTGATCGTTATGGGCCAGGGGGTCCGCCATGATCAGGCCCGCGTGAATTTGGCCCGCCTTTGTTTTTGCCGACATCTCCGCCATGGTACAGACATTACCATCCAACAGCTTGAGCACCTTCTCCGCCCCCCGGCGGTTGGGAGCCTTTTCCGCGTAGAGAGTATAAGTTACAGCACCGGTGACGGGATTTTTGAATACCTGATCCTCCCCCAGTACTTTGGGATAATTAAATGTCAACCACGCCTGCGGGTCAACGCGACGAATCCATTGCGCGGCCAGAAACATCTCTTCCGTGGAATCAAAGGGACTTAATACCAGAACCGTGGAACCCGGCGCGCCGGCAGCCGCTTTCTTTATGGTTTGATCAAGCCGACCAATACACTGAGCCGCGTTTAATTCCGGCTGAGGAACCCCCTGGGCGGCGGGTGTTTGTAAGCGATTGGTATGGATGAAATTCCACCCATAACGAATCTCATCGGAAATCCACCATTTATTGACATCCGCATTGAAACGCGGCTTAAGGCGATAGATGCGCCCCTGGTTATGGTCAATAAAAATATTTTCTCCACCGCTGGAAAATGGTGAAATACTGGGCGTTTTTTTCAGAAACCAAACACGCTGGGTGAAAAGAAAATCTTTGTCCAACAGCGCCCCAACCGGGCAAATATCAACGACATTACCGGACAGCGGATTATCCAGGGAGCGACCTTGAAATACATCAATTTCTTCCCGATGGCCCCGGCCAAAGACGCCTAATTCACCGGTACCGGAAATTTCCCGCGTGAAGCGCACGCACCGCGTACACATGATGCAGCGGTCGCTGTATAACAGCACATGCTTGCCGATGTCTTTCTTGGGCTTTTTGGCTTTATCTTCTTCAAAGCGGCTCTCAGAACGCCCGTATTTATAGCTGTAATCCTGCAGATGACACTCGCCGGCCTGATCACATACCGGGCAATCCAGCGGATGGTTCAGCAGCAGAAATTCCATCACCGCTTTTTGATTCGCCACCGCCTTGGCTGAAATGCTATGAACTTTCATACCGTCGACCGCGGGCGTCTGACAGCTTGGCACGAGCTTGGGAATTTTAACGAGTTTAGTCGGGTCCTTGGGGTCGGGTGATTCAATTTCCACTAGACAGATTCTGCAACTCGCGACAATGGAAAGACCCGGATGATAGCAATAATGCGGAATTTCCATGCCCGCGTCCAAGCAGGCCTGAAGAATCATTTTTTTCCCTTCCCAGGAAATTGTTTTTCCGTCAACATCCATTGTGGGCATAAACATCACACCTTATAGCATTGCGTCCGCATTTATCGGCGGACAATTTTCCCGCCCTTTGCGGGACTTGTTTTACACGGCGGCGGCCTGCGCGTCCAACGTTACACCCGGCACGTGATCTGATTTCAACCGGGCTTTGAAATCTTCCGGAAACTTCTGCAAAAATGTTCGCACCGCCCAGTTGGCACCATCCGCCAAACCACAAATCGTGGTTCCCGGCATAGCCCCCATGCTCGATGCAACTTCCAGCAGCAGGTCAAAATCCCGCGGCTTGCCATAACCCGCCACGATGCGGTTAAGTATTTTGTGCATCCACGCCGTACCTTCGCGGCACGGGGTGCACTGGCCACAGCTTTCATGGGCAAAAAACCGGACGATGTTGCGCAGCATCGCCACCAGATCGGTCTGGTCATTCATCACAATCACGCCAGCCGTCCCCAAACCCAGCACGTTATATTTGCGGCCAATGTCAAAATCCAGCTCGGCGTCATATTGATCCGTTCCCAGAATGCCCATGGAAATTCCGCCGGGGATTGCCGCACGATATTTTCCGCCTTTAACTCCGCCGGCATATTTTTCAATAAGGGTGGACATCTTGATGCCAAGTTCCTCTTCATAAACGCCCGGTTTGTTGACCAGACCGCTAACGCCAAACAATTTCGGACCGGCGGAACTTGGTGTCCCCATGGATTTAAACCATTGCGCCCCGTGCGCAATGATATGCGGCAAACAGGCCAGCGTCTCGACATTGTTGATGATCGTCGGTTTTGCGAAGGCCCCGGCGATGGCGGGAAACGGCGGCTTGATGCGCGGCCAGCCGCGTTTGCCTTCGAGGGATTCCAACAGACCGGTCTCTTCACCACAGATATACGCTCCGGCGCCGCGATGCACATAACAGTTATGGACAATGTCGGTACCGGGAATTTTCTGTCCAAATATCCCTTTGGCGTAGGCTTCCGCCAACGCCTTTTCCAGAATTTTCGCCTGCTTGTGGTATTCGCCCCTTATGTAAATATAACTGGTGGTAATATGGTTCGCATACGCCGCAATGGCAATGCCTTCCAGCAGAATATGCGGATCATGATCGATAAGATAGCGATCCTTGAAAGTTCCCGGCTCGGATTCATCAAAATTTACCGCCAGATAACGCGGATGCAGATCCTTGGGCAGAAACTTCCATTTGGCTCCGCATGGAAATCCGGCCCCGCCGCGCCCGCGCAAAGCAGAGTCAATGACCAGTTGAATTATCTGTTCCGCAGGCATGGCCTGCGCCTTCCGGAGCGATTCATAGCCACCGGTGGCCATGTAATCCGCCAAGTTAAAGAACTTACGCTGCGACGGATCATCCGGGATTCGCTTAAGCAAAACTGGGCTGGCAAACGCCATAACAAACCTTTCATGTAACCGTTCATGCACCGGAAGTTTAGCACACGCACGCGAAGCTAGCCATGGGTTTCCACCCCTGGCTGCATTACCACTTCACCGTCGGATCAGTGCTCCGCTTCGGGATGATCCGGCAAGGCCCGCAACTGCGCGGCAAACTTGTCCGGTTCCAAGCGCCCGTGCAGATCTTCATTGACCAGTGCACAGGGGGCCTGTTCGCAGGCGCCCAGACATTCCACTTCCAGCAGGGTGAATTTTCCATCTTCCGTCGTTTCACCGGGTTCAATGCCGAAAACGTCACGAATCTTATCCAGAACCGCCTGATGGCCGCAAAGTTCGCAGGAAATCGAGCGGCAGACATTGACCACATATTTTCCTGACGGCTGAAGTCTGAATTCTTCGTAAAACGTCACCGCATCCTGCACTTGCGCGCGGGTGATACCCAGAAACTCCGCCGCTTCATCAATCGCCTGCGGCGCTATGTAGCCGTAGGTGTGCATGATGGTGTGAAACAGCGGCAGCAGTGCCGCCTGTTTGCGCGGATAGCGTGGAAAATATTTTTGTTCAATATCGGACCTGATCTCCGCAGTGAGATACGGCTCACTGCGCACAGGTTGGTACGGCTTCAGGCGATCTTCAACAATCCAGGCCATGCGAGTTCCTTGTGTTTAACGATCCAATTCCGCGGCAATGATATTCAAAGATCCCAATACCGCCACCACATCCGAGATGGTATGGCCTTCCATCATTTTCGGCAGCACGCTTAAATGAATAAACGAGGGAGGACGGCACCGCGCCCGCCACGGATTTTTTCCCCCATCACTGACCAGATAATAGCCCTGTTCGCCATTGGCGGTTTCACTGCAACCATAAACTTCACCCACCGGCGGCTTAAAGCCACGGTTGGTCATCACCAGTTCAAAGTGCTGAATCAGCCCCTCAATCGACCCATAAACCTGTGATTTTGGCGGCAAAATATCCTTGCCTTCCGGGCTGACATTGATCGGACCGCCGGGAATATCATCAATAAGTTGCCGAATAATTTCGCAGGATTGTTTCATTTCCTCAATACGCACGAGATACCGCGCCAGTACATCTCCGGTTTTCATAACGGGCACTTTGAATTGCACGGCCGGTGCGCCTTGGCCATCCCAGTTATTCTGAAAGCAGAAATACGGATCATCTTTCCGAATATCACGTAACACTCCGCTGGCCCGGGCTAGCGGACCGCTTAAACTCCAGTTAATCGCCTCTTGCGTTGAAATAACGCCGATGCCCTGCGTGCGGTCAATAAATATCCGCAAACGGTTGAGCAGTTTTTCTATATCTTCAATGGCGCGCGGCAATGATTCATTAATAAACTCTTTGACCAGCGGGCGGAATATGTTGTCATCGGCATCCTTCAGCACGCCGCCGACACGATTCCAACTGGTATGAAAACGCGAACCGGTAACATATTCCATGATATCGTAAATACGTTCGCGTTCATTAAAGCCAAAGAGAAAAGCGGTAAATCCACCGAGGTCCAGAGCTGCGGCGCCGACGCACAAGAGATGGCTTTGAATGCGGGCCAGTTCCCCCAAAATAGTGCGATATACTTTGCAGCGGGGAGTCGGGTTCACATCGAAAAGCGTTTCCACGGCTCGTATCCACGCCATTTCATTACCCATAGGAGCCAGATAATCCATACGATTGACAATGGTGATGTACTGATTGTAATCGAGCACTTCCGCGTTTTTTTCAAAACCGCTGTGCAGGTAGCCGATAATCGGAAGGACTTTTACCACGCGTTCGCCGTCAATCTCCATCACCAGACGAATGACGGTGTGGGTCGCCGGGTGCTGGGGACCAAAATTCAGGGTCCAAAGGTTGGAATTATCCGAAAGTTGAGGGGTTGTCATGGGGTCATCCGTCAGCATGGAGGAACCCTTTTCCATTGTGTATGGCATGTCTAAAACTCCAACACTGCTTCAGACCGGCAAGCGCTAACCGCCGGCTCGGCCCGGGTGGTCCGCAAAGGGTGCTTCACCCATAACCCACTACCTTGTGATGTTATTCACAAACCCCGCGTTGAGCAAGCGAACGGGGGTACCGTGTGTTGTACCGAAAGAGAAATGCCACGTTTTGATGAGGATGCTATACCAGCGTGAATGGGAGAATTAAGGTAACCGTTTACGGACTTTCGGCCAGCCAAACCCACCATGAGCTTAACTACGGATAAAGTATATACACTCCCTAAACTAGCGTAACCGTGCACGGGCAAACGCGCCGAAACCAGCGGGAAGATGCGGCCGTTCACATTGCGGATTCTGTTTTTCGTGGTGTTTACGCCTCGTAAACGCCAGATTCCACATTATTTCTTTTATTTTCCGCGAGTTTTGGCCCATGAACGATTACCACTATGGCAACATTTCGCTGATGCGCCGCTGCGGGATTTGCATAAATCGACGGTACGCTCCTATGATAAAGTATGGTTGTTGCAGGAGTTCCCATGAATTCTACCGCAGTTATGGCGCCTTCAGTATCCGAAACCAACCGGCTTTCATCGCGGACTATTCACGAAGCGGTTAGTACCGCGCCAGCCACCAGTCAGGTACCGGATTCGCACGGGCATTTTGGCCCTTATGGCGGCGTGTATGTGCCGGAAACACTCATGGCGGCAGTAAGCGATTTGGCGGAAGAATATCAGCGGGCAAAAAAAGATCCGGCATTCCAGCAGGAACTGGACTATTACCTACGCCACTTTGCGGGGCGCGAAACTCCTCTTTATTTTGCCCGGCGACTGACCGAATTGGCGGGCGGTGCAAAAATCTATCTTAAAAGAGAAGACCTTGCCCATACCGGCGCCCATAAAATTAATAATACCATCGGGCAGGCTCTGCTGACTTTGCGCATGAAGAAAAAGCGGGTCATTGCCGAGACGGGGGCGGGACAGCATGGCGTGGCCACAGCTACGGCGGCGGCGGCGTTTGGGCTGCAATGCGATGTTTATATGGGCACTGAGGATATCCGACGGCAGTCCCTGAATGTGTTTCGGATGCGGCTGCTCGGAGCGCGGGTGGTGCCGGTGGAAAGTGGGTCGTGCACACTGAAAGATGCCACCAATGAAGCCATGCGCGATTGGATGGGCTCGGTGGAGCACACACATTACATCATCGGCAGCGTAGTGGGACCACATCCGTTTCCGCTGATCGTGCGGGATTTCCAGAGTATTATCGGCAAAGAGACGCGGGCGCAGGCCCTGGAAATGCTGGGGCGCCTGCCGGACGTATTGGTGGCGTGCGTGGGCGGCGGATCTAATGCGGCGGGGATGTTTTATCCGTTTGTTGACGATGTCCAGGTGGCCTTGTTTGGCGTGGAACCTGGTGGGCGCGGCACGGCGCCGGGGCAGCATGCCGCATCGTTAACCATGGGGCAGCCCGGAGTGCTGCACGGTTCGCTGTCCTACGTTTTGCAAAACGACGACGGACAGACCGCGCACGTCCATAGTGTCAGCGCCGGATTGGATTATCCCGGCGTGGGGCCGGAACACGCCTACTGGAAAGACGCGCGACGCGTTGCCTACTCGTCGATTACCGATGCCGAGGCCTTGGAGGCTTTCAATATCCTCTCCAAACTGGAAGGAATTATTCCCGCTCTGGAGTCCGCCCACGCGGTTGCTTTTGCGATTAAACAGGCCGGACAAATGCGCAAGGATCAGAATTTAATTGTCAATTTAAGCGGGCGTGGGGATAAAGACTGCATGGAAGTGGCGCGGCTGATGGATGAACAGGCCGCAAGGAGAAAGAAGGTGTGACCATGACGACTAATAAGCCACCACTGGCTGGCGGAGTAGCGCTGCGTGCCGCGCCATGGAGTGCGTTGCTATTGCTGGCTGCGAGCCTTGTTTCACTTGCTGGGTGCGGGAAAACACCGTTGCGGCCCGCGGCGGCTTTGCGCTCGCCCTCCGGATCCAATGACGGCAGTGCCATGCTGTACAATGCCCCCGCCCCGCACCCGCTGGTGGTTATCAGTCTGCCTAACACGCCGCATGGTAAACCCCACGTTGATACTGTTTTAAGCGTGCTGGCGCCGCATCAAGCCACCACTGCCACCACCCTGCCGCCACCGCCCGTGGAACCTTCCACGGTCATGCAGGTGCATGAAGAACTTGTTCCGGCGACCCAGCCGGCAACGCCAAGAGCTACCACCAGACCCACGACGGCCCCTGCGACGCAACCGGTTGCGACGAACCAGAATGCCACCGACCACGCGGTGGTACCGGCACGCGGCCAATAAAATGGATTGAAACATATTGGGTGGAAACATCCTATAACCAGACCCCAATGGATTTAACCTCAACTTGTGGCGGGATAACGCCGACAATAATAACAGCCCGTCTGGAAACTCCGGTCAAAAAGGGGTGTTCAGAAATTAGTACTGATCCGGGCTGCAGTTGAAGTTGATGTCGGTTTACTCTTATAGATGGAGGTCTTTATGGACGCGCAGGAAAACTTCAAGGAATTGGAGCAAAAACAGCGAATGGGAAAAATTCGGTTACTGACGGCCTCGGCAACCAACTGCAATAGTTGTACCGTCATTGAGGGGCAGTATGAAGCCTGTGGGCACTGTCCGCCACACTATCATGATTGTGATCAGGTAATCGTCTTTCTGGAAGGCGAAGGCACACTTTTTGTCGGTCAGGAACCGCAGCCGGTGTTCGCGGGCACGACGGTGAGCATTCCCGCCGGGACGCCGCACTGTTTTTACAATACCGGTATCGGCCATGCGCGACTGCTGGCCTTCATGCCGAAAGCCCATCCGAAATATGTTTTCGTTGATGGATTATTTACCAGTGGTCCATCAGTACTGGCAACGGAAGAAATGTTCGCCGGAATGCTGTAGGCGAACTTGACATCAATGTATGCAATAAGTCGTCGGGGGGCGGTTCAGAATGGCTGGTCCAATCCATTGACGAGGCGGGCGGCGCGGAGAGTATTTTTGAGGAGCATGGCGACGGTCACCGGACCGACACCGCCGGGAACCGGGGTTATCCACGATGCGACTTCCGCCACCGCCGCAAAATCAATATCGCCCACGGTTTTCGATACAGTTTTGCCATTTCTATCCGTGCTGGCAATGCGATTAATGCCGATGTCAATGATGACCGCGCCGGGGCGAACATGCTGTTTCTCAATAAGTCCCGGTTTGCCCGCCGCCACGACTAAAATTTCAGCACGCCGGGTATGCAACGCCAGATCACGAGTGTGAATGTGGCATACGGTGACGGTGGCCCCGCGTTCGGTAAGCAATAATGCGGTGGGACGACCGGCGATGCGGCTCGCCCCCACCACGGTCACTTCCGCGCCTGGTAACGGCACGCCGGTGGTATCAATGAGAGCAACGGCGGCCAAGGCGGTGCAGGGCGCGATGATCGGGTGACCGTACAGGACATTGCCGATATTGGCGGGGTTTACACCTTCAACATCTTTTAATACGTCGATATGATATTGTGTCTGCTGGGTATTGAGCTGGGGCGGCAAAGGCAAATGGACCATGATTCCGGTGACGGAGGCGTCTTTTGCCAACTGGGCCAGGATTGCATCAAGCTGCGTTTGGGTAATAGCTTCCGAAAGTTCATGGAGTTGATAATCAACCCCGGCCTGCGCGAAAGCGCGGGCCTGATTGTCGGCATATACCCGGGCGGCGGGAGAACTGCCGACCAGAATCGCCGCCAGCCGTACCGGACAATGCTGTACTTTGACCGCCAGCACATCTGCGGCAACCTGCTGCCGGATTTGGGCGGCCAGTGCTTTGCCATCAATAATCCGAGCGGTCATGCCAAGTCCCTCTCACGCCGACTCAAACAGGTATGGGTCTACGCCGATGGTGCCTATAAGGGTTGTGAGATAATCGGGTTGGCTGACGATGGCGAGTTGTCTTTCAGCGTTGGCCAGTCGCGTGGAAAGCTGTAAATGTTCCAACCCGCTTTCCCCGCGCGTCTGATCAATATAGACCTTGAGATAATCCTGATGGCGTTTCCATAGAGCGATGTCCACCTTTTGTTTTGCAATCAGGCGTTGTTTATACCAGTTGCTGGCAAGAATATGGTCACGTGTGAACATAAGGCGAATATCGGGATGGCGGATATCTTTACCCTCAAAATGGCCATAGGCCATGATGTGTAAAAGTGCGTGCAGCGGCGGGCAGGCCTGTCGCACGGAACCATCCTCAAAATACTGCATGGCCACGCGCTGCTGCGCTTCGGCAATATTGAGCACGCCATCAACAAACACATCCATGCCCTGAAGTTCAGGTTTCAAAACGGCTTCATTGAAAACGCGGGCCGGGCTGTCAAAAATGCGTCCCAAAAAAGTCCGCATAAAGCGGGGAGTAACGCGATAACCCAGACGACTCGCCGGGATAGTTTTACCTTCGTATTCAAAATCTTCCAGCTTTTCAAGATATCCGTGGGCTATGAGAAATGCGGGATTCCGTTCGTCCGGGTTAAGCCGACACCAGAGCTCCGGTATCAGCAGGCTGATATCATGCCCGAATCGGCGTTGGGGGCCGACATAAGCGGCGGCGGTGGAAAAGCCCGCCAGTTCGGTCAACGCGTAACCGACCAATGCGGCATTAAGATCGGCGGTGGTAAGCAAGGCGTTAAATGGTCCTTTGGTCAACGCCCCTTCGCTGCCGGCGCCAGTGGTGGATGGACTGGCGCCGGTAAGGCTGCAGACAACATCCATAAATAGTTCGGGCAATTCCTGATAATGAATGGGGTTATATACCGCCAGTGCGCGAATACCATTTTTTTCATCCGGCGGATTGTTGCGTCGCCCCATAAGAACTGCATCCACCGGAAATACAATCGGCATAGGCAGTGGCAAGGCCCGCGCCAGCCGAACACCCATTTGCGCCAGATACGTATCCCGCGGATGCGCTAAATCAGGCCGATACTGGAGATAGCGCGGATTTTTACTGGGCTTGCCGGCCACCAGACGCGGATGCGCCGATGACACCACATACCCGCGACCGCTGTTGGCCGCTTGCAACAAAATTCGCTTCAGCGGTTCCGTATACGCGTCAAATTCGGTGATACGATTAACCACCCGGGTCACGGCGGCGGTATCGAGCGGTTCATAGTTGGATAGGAAATTGTCATCCCGCGCGAAATCCACTTCGGTTTGTTTATCCAAGCCCGGATAAACCGCATCGTCAGGACGTTGAAACAACCGCGTTTCCGCGTTGCTGGTGAGTTTCACGGAGACGCCCGGCGGGGAATTAAGCCGAACCGGCAACTGGCGGGCCGGAATAACGGTGGAGGCGGTGATGTCATCTTCCATCTGAACCTTGGCCGCCGGGGAAAAATCCTGCCGGACTTTAAACGTATTCCACGCTCCGTTGGGCAACAACCCCATGCGCAAATAAGTACCCGCAGCTTTACGGTCATCCATTTTCAATTCATGGCCCGGTTCGCCGTTGATAATGTCAACTGAAAAGTGGCTCCGCCACTGGTTGCCCCACTCGGGTTTGTAGAGCCGCTTGATGAGGAAAACCAAAGCCAGAATGTTAGCCGGGATGGAGGTCAACCAATGGTTGTATTCATCGGTATAATCGGCTGAGGGCGTCAAGAGTTTAATGACACTTCCCAGGGAGCGTTGCGGGCTGAGAATAGGGCGGCTGGGTGTGACCGAATAGTCGTGTGGCGCACTGCCGGGTTTCCATCGGACGGCATGATCTTTCTTGAGAATCACCTCCACCTCTTTGAGATCCGCTTCCAGATTATTGATGTAAATCGGCCCGTAGATCATGTAGTCCGCCAGGCTTTTACTGATTTCGCTTTTGCCGCCGCCGCTGACGGTGCAGGGCTTGTGGCAGAAGGTTCCTTCGGCAACGGTAAGCACTATCCGGAATCGCCCCGATCCGGGATGCTTATGGAGAAACAGTTTTTCTCCGGATGGGGTGAAGTATATTTTATCCGCCAGTAGTGGAAGGCGATGCTCCGCGCCATCTTTTTTCCAGGTGATGGACAGATTGTATAAATCCATGTGAACTTCGTGTGGCAGGTAGATGATTTCCGGCCAGTTTTTGTCGATGCCGTAGCCTTCCGGCATGATCGTCATGATAGCCCCGTAGTCTTTGGCCACATCCTCAAATGTTCTGCCATTCCAGTATTTTTCGCGGTGGGTATATTCCGTACCCAAGCTGTAACTGGCGAAGGCCACCGCACCGCCGGAATGTTCTTCTTCCGCATTACCCAGCAGATTGGCGGCAAAGCTGATCTGCGTTTTGACTTCCTTTTTGCAGTAGCCGAAATAATTGTCGGCGATGAGGGTTACCATGACCCCGGCGGCGCTGCGACAGGTGAGTTTAAAAGCCGAACCATTATTATAATGTTCATCCTCGGTTTTCCAGCACATGCCGTCGCGTTTCTGCCGAGCACTGGCTTGATCCCAATGGGGCAGGCCCAACTGTTTTTTGGTACATTGCGTGAGATGCGGGGCCAGAATGATGCAGCCGGTTTGGCCGGTCCAATGTTCAACGTCGAGAGCCGCATCGTTTTCCGGCAAAGCCGGATCACCGGCGTTACCAAAGATGGATTCCAGAAAATCCAGATTACTCACCAGGCTGCCGGGGGCAAAACAATGGATTTCCATGGTTTTTTCCGTACTTACGCCGGGAATTTCTGGCACAACGATGGGACGCAGCAGCAGTGAACAGAACACTTCTACCGTATTGGGCATGTCGGCGGTGTACGGCAGCGCCAGAACTTTTGCCGGCGGATTGAGCGCTTGTTGAAACAGGGCGGCAAAAACCAGGGGCGGAACAGCAATTTTATCCGCCGGAACCGGCAACCCACAATCGGCGATATGGAAAGTGCCTTTGGTGGTGCGGCGATCACTACGTGGATTGTGCAGCACGCCATTACGCACACGGTAGCTGGAAACGTAAGCGCTCTCAATATGATCGCCGTAACGCGGCAGCGACAGTTCCCTTCCGACGCCGGGGCTGCTAAGCCCGAAAGTGACGGCGGGCAGCCGCAACGGCTGGGGTAACGGTCCCAGCAATCCGTTGAGAAACCCTTCAATGCGCTGATCCACCGGTACCCGATAATTCCTCAGCAAACGGTTTTGTTGCCGAACGTTAGCCAGGAGCTCCGTGGCGAATTCATCCAGTGCCCCATCCTGTTGATCTTCATTGATCGAGGCCAGCCCCAGCGCCTTGAGCCGCAGACGGATATAGCCGGCGAGATTGGCCCGCTGCGAAGAGGGAAACATATTAGGATGCAATTTTGTACCAACAGTCATAAGCAATCAGCCTTTTAAACGCCCCGCAACCATCGGGTACGCCTCTTTACCATGCCGTGAATATAGTGGGCCTCAGGCCCGGTTGGCAAGCGGTAGCCATGATCCGCCATTGCGGAGGCAGTCATACCTGGGCGCGGAGGAAAGTCATTTCTGCTGCAAGCCGTTGGGCCACGACCACGCGGCTGCAAAGGATTATCGCGGTACTGGCCCACGAAAATTGGCGGCTGCGGTCAATGATTGGCGGAACATAGGCCGTATCCCGTTTGGCGGACCACGGGATTTTCTGGTAACATTAATAACTTGTTTGGTTGTGAGGAACAAAAAAATGACGCCAACCCCCGCTCCTATCGCGGCATTATCCATCGAAACGCTTAAAGCGCTGGGAATGCAACTGCGAATAGATTCCATCCGCTGTACAACCGCCGCCGGTTCAGGCCACCCGACCTCATCAATGTCCGCGGCAGATCTTATGGCTGTGCTGCTGGTAGAGCACCTGCGTTATGACTGGAACAAGCCCCATGATCCCAATAATGATCGGGTGATTTTTTCCAAAGGTCATGCGTGCCCGCTGCTGTATTCCATGTACAAAGCGGCGGGGGTGATCAGTGATGCGGAACTTTTGCGTTTACGCAAAATGGGCAGTATTTTGCAGGGGCATCCCAATCCGCATGTACTTAAATGGGTGGATGTGGCCACCGGTTCACTGGGGCAGGGAATTGCCAATGCCGTGGGTATGGCGTTAAACGGAAAATATGTCGATAAATTGCCTTATCGCGTATGGGTGTTGTTGGGGGACAGTGAATTGGCGGAAGGTTCCGTGTGGGAGGCGTTCGATAAGGCCTCGTATTACAAACTTAATAACATCATTGCGATACTTGATATGAACCGCCTGGGTCAGAGAGGTGAAACCGATCTGGGCTGGAACAGTGCGACGTATGCGGCACGGATACGGGCTTTCGGCTGGCATGCCATTGAACTCAATGGGCATGACATCCCGGCCATCCAGGCGGCCTATAAAGAGGCTTTAACGCAAACGGACCGGCCAACCTGCCTGATCGCCAAGACGGAAAAAGGCCATGGTGTTTCGTTCCTTGCCAACCAAGAAAACTGGCATGGCAAAGCCCTTTCCGCAGAAGAGGAAAACAAGGCGCTGGCGGAATTGGGGGCACCAACCAATCAGGTCTATAACGTTGCCAAACCGGAAAATAAAAAGCCCGCACGGGACGGCGTCGCCTTACCATTAAAACTTCCCACTTATATCTTGGGATCTAAAGAAGCGGCACGCAAAGCTTACGGCGACGCTATCGCCGCGATCGGCAGGCATGATCTGGATGTGATTGTTCTGGATGCGGAAGTATCAAACTCCACCTATGCCGATGAATTCAAAAAAGCGCACCCGCAGCGATTTTTTGAGATGTTTATTTCCGAGCAATTGATGGTTTCCGCCGCCACAGGTTTTGGTGTGTTGGGAAAAAAGGCGTTTGCTTCAACGTTTGCGGCATTTTTAACGCGGGCCTACGACCAGATCCGTATGGGCGCCATTTCCAATGCGACCATACGGTTAATTGGCTCCCACGCCGGCGTGAGCATTGGGGCGGACGGACCATCACAAATGGCGTTGGAAGATATTGCCATGATGCGGGCGGTGTTTGGCAGCACGGTATTGTATCCCTGCGACGCCAATCAAACCGCCAAGCTTACGGCATTGATGTGCCGACAATCCGGAATTTCGTACCTACGCACGACGCGGGAAAAACTGCCGGTAATTTATGGGCCGGAAGAAGAATTCAAAATTGGCGGTAGCCGCGTAGTGCGTCAATCCCTGCAGGACAAGCTCAGCATCGTGGCCGCTGGTATTACGGTACATGAGGCTATGAAGGCCTGCGACGTGCTGGCCCGGGAGGGAATCCATGCGCGGCTTATTGATTTATATTCCGTCAAACCGGTGGACGTGCAGGCCTTGCACCAGGCGGCCGATGAGGCCGGCAACAAAATTATTGTGGCGGAAGATCATTGGATTGCCGGTGGCTTGGGGGATGCGGTGCTGGAAGCCTTTGCACAATCCCGAGCTTCGCACCCCACGGTAGTCAAGCTCGCGGTCCAGCGGATGCCAGGATCGGGAACCCCGGCGGAACTTATGGCCGCCGCCGGTATTGATGCCGCAGCCATCATCGCGGCGGCGAAAAAGTTGGCTTGAAGTGTGCTATTATTCCACATTATTGGCCGTGAAAATCCAGCGCTGCCATGGTTTCGGCAGAGCGGCGATGAATCGCCCCGGCCAACTCTTGGCCAGCACACTGCGGACAATTGTGACCGCCAGCAATCCACCGGCAATCACGTCCGAGGGATAGTGATCATGCCGGAACACCCGCTGAAATGCCACATCCAGCGCCAAACCATAAAATAGCGCCCGTCCGCGCGGATAAAACCATGATAATCCCGCCGCCAGGGCAAACGCTCCGCTGGTATGCGCGCTGGGAAATGATTGATATGCCGCCGAAGCGAACCCGTACGCCGGCCCATAGAACCCATATTTCCCCTCCGTGAGAATCCATGGCCTGGCGCGACCACACAAACCTTTCGTCAGATAACACAGCGCCACCGCGCTGAGGCATCCAATGGCCAACGCGATGGCCCGCCGTCGCCCTTTTTTATCCAACAGCGCCACGGCCAGAATCACCAACACGGAGCAGGTCCATTGTCCCCACTGCATGAGCATGATCATTTCAAGATTGATATCGGATTTGAAAGTAATCGGATTTCCCAGCGCCCAGTGCGCCACAGGCTTGTCGATGACAAACGCTATTGCCATGGCCATGAAGACCACAAGAAATTTAGCCCACCGTGGCCATTGGGAATCAAAATGTACTGGCGCTGGATGTCGCCACAAAGCCGGAATTTCAACTTCGGATTGGCTCATTGACAAGTAGCTCCATATTTCCGCTCCGAAAAAGCCGTACCGCAGCCGGTGTGCGCACGGTGACAGACAGAGCCGCGGCCGTAAGGGAGCGGTACCGCCGCGAACGGCTACCAAAGCACCTGAACCGTCGTGGAATCAAGCGTCGCCACATTATCAGGTTGCTACCCCAAAAGGCCAGCCGCCGTTGCGCCACCGCGCATAGTTACCCGAAAATTACCACGACCGTTTAGTTACTTCCCGCAGGAACTGGTACCGTCATGGGTGGATTGCCGGTCATATTCGGCACGCTTTGTGCCGGGGCGAGATTGGTGGCGTTGTCGGATGGAACTACCTGCTCGGAAGCCGGAACATACGGATTATATTTAAGTTTGATCGGAAGAATAAAGATATCCACCCGGCGGTTCAAAGCGTTGCCACGATGATGGGGAGCGTTAGGCGCAATCGGATGGGTTTTACCCCATCCGGCAACCTGCATTCGGCGGTCAATGACACCGTCATGCTTGAGAATGTACATAACCGAGATGGCACGATTGGTGGAAAGATACCAGTTGGTGGGATTCATAACGGTATTACGGTTACGCCGAATCGGAACATCATCGGTGTTGCCGACGATGCGGATTTCATTATCCGAAATACCCCGCATATTGAGAATTTGCGCAAACTCGGACAAGGCACGTTGCGCGTCAGGCCGCACTTCGGTACTGCCGAGGGCGAAAAGCAGATCGCTCTTGAAACGCAACAGACCCAATTTTTTATTATATTCCAGAAGGTTGGGATATTGTTCCGCCAGGCGCTCCAGGGCGTTGTTGACGGATGCGGGCAACTGCGGGGCGCCACCCGCCAGCGCCAGGAGCCGATTATATTGTCCACGCAATTTAGCAAGCCGTTCTTTGAGCGCGGCAATTTCACTTTGCAGCGCTGCGGTTCCGCCGCCCTGGGCGTGGAGCAGTTGTTCATCTTCCGCCAACTTCTGCTGCAAGGTTGAAATTTCTCCGCGCAGACGAAGCAGTTCATTTTGATCGGCCGCCAGTTGCGATTTGGCCTGATCAAAGGCAGTCTGTAAACGCTGATACTGATTTTCCGAAACGCAACCTGTCACGCCCAGCAGTCCGCCGGTCAGACCAACCAACAACGTAGTCGTGATGAGTTTTTGTTTAATTGTTCGATTCATAAACATGATCTCCAGAAGTTTTCATTCCGCAACACTTTCAACAACCCACTAGTTTCAACGAATCTGTCAAAATAGTAAAGCGTGCGGCAAAAAATAACCGGGAATGGAACTATGCCGACACATTGCCAGCCCGAGAATCCATACCCTTCCACTAAATTATTAACGCTCCAAGTGCGAATAAATTGCCGCAGGTCATCGACCGGGTTGATCATTAATCCGCGGCCTTCCCGGCGAGATAGCCGGCTCCGGCCAGTAATGCTGCAATCACCACTAGAAACGCAACAAACATCAGCACATTTTTAGCCAGAAACGGCACCCAGGTTGGCACAAAGCCTTGAAACGCTCCAGCCACCGCGATCAACGTTAACACCATCACAAAGGATGCTCCCAAAGCCAGACCGCCAAAAAGGCCGGCAGAAGCATCCGATGCTTCAAACATTGGAGCGTACGTGGGCGCCGGTAAGGTCGCTGTGGAAGCCGCTGCCGCTTTGCCCTCAGATCCCGCGGCCACCGCGATACCCGAATCCGACGATGCCGGCGCGCCGGCGGAAGGCTGATCAAAAACACCCGAAGCGGATCCCACTCCGGATTGCCCGGCCACCGAATGATCGCCTGGGTAAATTTCTTCAAGCAGTTCCGCGCCCAGACTTGTATTGTCGCTTTCGCGAGTCAAATCAAGCAGTCCTGAACCGCTGCCTACCGAATCCAACCCCGACGGAGATATGGATTCATCCAGCGGGGAAGATATCTGGGTTTGGGCGCTGGCATCGGTTGGTTTGACTTCGCTTTCATCAAAAACCTTTACCGGTTTTTTCGGAGACTGTAATGGTAAACCGGTATCCGCCTTGCCTGGAGCTTTGCCAATCGCGGATTGCCCGGCTTTACTGCCGGAAAGTGAACCAGACATGGAACCCGCCGCAGTACCACCCGCTGTGGCATCACTGGCATTGAGAATAGGATTACCGGTGCCTGATAGCGGCGCCAGTTCAATCATGCCTTCGTCCAGTGTTCCGCCCTGCATATCAGTGGCCAAGCGATCCACCTGATCCACCTTGAACATAACCCGATTACCATCACGAAATTCGCGAAGCTTATTTTTCTCCACGAGTTCTTTGATCTTATCCGCGGCCAAATTGAGTTTCGCGCTCGCTTCTTCGGCGCTGTAAAACATTTTTGCCATGAGTTACTCCTCGTTATGACGCCTGAACCATTACATCTGCTTGATTATACCAGAAGTTCCCGCAGCACGTCCAGCCCGTATTGGGATGATATTGAACGCCACCTCTATTCCTGCAGTGTCAGGGTTGCGTTAAGGCTTTTCCGGCCGTCACCATCGCCTTTACCTGTGCGGGGGTCGGCGCCAAATTATTGAAATCCTTCAATTGCAGGTCCGATCGAAAATCCCGGCTGGCCATAAGTTGAATCCGGCATTGCGTGCCCACAAACCGATATATCGCGAAAACATCATTGTGGGTATCGACCAACACCACACCCCAATGCGTTGCCGAGAGTTGTGTTGGAACAACCTTTATTGGGCCCGCCACGGTTTTGCCATGACCGACCAGCGGTGGCATCGGCGCCGCCATCAAAACCCCACCAGCCTCCGCAGTGCCGGGCTGCCAATGTATCCACATTATCACCAGTGCATTAGCAACCAGGGCCGCGCCAATCAGCCAAAGAGCTGAAACCACGGACGCCCAGCGAAAATGTTTTTCCCGATCAGTCATAACCAGATTATGGTACGC
This sequence comes from Phycisphaerae bacterium, assembly GCA_049977145.1. Lineage (GTDB taxonomy): Bacteria > Planctomycetota > Phycisphaerae > WQYP01 > WQYP01 > JAMDCX01. The sequence continues at coordinate 59,294 of JBMFGW010000002.1, read as the reverse complement.
CCACATGGGGTATTTCCGCAAGGACACGTCGCAATATCGGTCACATCTGAAGATATTCGCGGCGTAAGAGTTTTTTGTTCCAGCTTCCGGAGGCCGCGATTCTCGTCGACTCCGCCAGGCGATGGCAGGACCTCTTTTAATGCCTCCATGCGAAAAAATGTCGCACGCACCATCAAGCGGCCTGTAGACTCACGCGGAACCGACGGTGCTGACCGTTGCCGAGCGTAACCGTCGGCGACGATCACTTAGCGCATTTTTAGCGGTGGCATACAGTTGATCCTGCTGTCGGCGAATGAGCATCTTGATATCGTATGCGCTTAATCCGTATTTTTGTCCAACTCGGGTGATAAGCTGCTGTTCCGTTGACGTTATTTCGCCATCTGATAATGCCGCCGTTACCATTGCCCCCAGCCAGCGCTGAATGGCGTCGGGAGTTTTCGGTTCGGTGACCTGCAGTTGACCATGCGCGGCCGCATCCAGCATCCGCTGCAATTGTTCCTCACTGACGCCACGGCGATCCGCCGTATGCCGCAACATACGTTCTTCGGCTTCATCTATATCGCCATTGGACGCCACGCATTGAACCATCCAAGCCAGCAGCCCGCTGGACGGCGGCGGTATATGCGGTGGGTCCGTCACCGGTTGCGCGACGGAATCGGAGCTCGTAGGTTGGCTTGCGGCCAATTGCCCTAGCAGTTCTTGGGCTGCCTGGCCGTGCACAGGCAGCATATCCAGAAGAATCCAAGCGGAGGTACCATCATTGAGCACAGTGCCGCAAAAGCTGCACGCATTGGAAATATCGTCCATGACCGGCGCGCCGCATTTGGGGCAATGCGCGGAGGAAATGCCTTGATCGGGATCCGTCTTCACGCCAAATTGGCGTTCCAGCACCATCAGATGCCGAGCCAAATTGCTCTGCGGCGTTTTTTGCGCTTTCCCGGAAGCGTCGGTCTGATAGCGTCGGCTGGACCAGCGCACTTCCACCAGCGCGCGGTCCATAGGAGAGCCGCCCAGCACGCCAATCGTCCGCACCGTCCCCACCGCGCAATCACCCCAGAAAGCGCGCACCCCATTGGATTGCATAGCCAGAAGTGGACCATACCGTTGCAGGAAAGATGCAGCGGCTACTTTCCGTAGTGGATCAACTTTGCCCAGGCGATCCGCCAGCACCTTCCGCCAGAAAATGACCGATACGCGATCTTCCAAGCCGGCGAGCGTGAAATTGGGATCACGCGTTTGCATTTCCGGCAAACCGGGCGTAGCGGCTGAAGTTTCCGGCACCCATTCTGAGCCTTGGGTAATCTCCGCCAATACCCAGTCGTATTGACCACTGCGTAGCAACGCGTGGCAGCTTTGACATTGCGCCCCCTCATTGATTGCAATGGCCGCGCCGCAATTGGGGCAGTGGCCTTCAATGAGTCCGGCACCATTGGGGGTTGTGGCCCCCCGGCGCCGCAAAAAGGACCAATATTCCGTAAATTCCTCCGCCTCATCGGATCCGGAAATCACACGGCCATCCACAGTGGATATCGTTTGATCCACGGCCGAGGCGATGATACGAACGGTGGCGGAATCAAACACCTGGTCATGGATCAATTGCACCATCTGAATACCCCGCACTTGAATATCCCGCATGCGGTCATGCACGGCATCGAGTTTTTGTTCTGTGAATTGCAGGCCGAAGCGTTCCTGCACACCATCAGAAATAAAGGGGCGAATGGTTTGAAGATTCTGGGTGCACCAGGCGTCCTGAATTTTAAGAAAGCCTGTATTGACCCGGCCATAGAATTTTTGTAGATCAAAGGCGGGATCGGACTGCTGCAGTTCCTGTAGCGCGGTGGCTTCCGCATTTTCATCCACCGCGGCAAGGCCCGATTGTGTGCGCTGATCACGGACGTATCCGGCGACGGAAGTGTGCGTTTGGTAGTAAAAAATGCCCGCGATGATAAGTACTGGAATGCCGATGACGGGATGTTCAATTACCAAGTATTCAATAATTAACCAGATTATGATGCCGCCTCCACCGCCTCCACCACCTCCCTCACCACCACTGAAACCTCCGCCGCCGCCAAAACCTTCTCCACCACCCGCCCGGCCATGCGCTATGTTCCAGATCAATAACAGTGGTATTGTCAGCGCGATAATCGGCAAGAGTTTTAAAATCATGGATCGCAGGTGTTTCATGGTGTTGAATTATAATCGAATCTACAAATTCCGCCCCCGCCGGCGGACGCTGGCCCCCGCAAGGCGTGGCGGTGCTGAAGGTGGCGTGCCAAGAAATTGGATTAACGTGGTGTTGACATTTCCATCAGGCCAGGCGCCGGGATGGCCACAGCATTAAAGCCTGCCGGGAAAAATGCCTCAATCCTGTCGCGTAGCCCTCACTTTGCACTTTGCGCGGTTTGGGGTGGGGAAATAATAATAAAAGGGCCGGGTAAGGGGCTACAATCCACCGAAGCGGCGTTCGCGGCGGGCATAATCCGCCAGCGCACGGTCAAACTCGGCTGCGGTAAAATCGGGCCAATAGACATCGGTGACAAACAGCTCCGCATAACTGATCTGCCAGAGCAGATAATTACTTACGCGCATTTCACCGGCGGTACGAATAAGCAAATCCGGATCGGGCATTGCGGCCGTGTAAAGATGTTGGGCAATGGTCTCTTCATTGATCGCATCGGCAGGGAGTATTCCAGCTTGTACCTTGCGGGCTATCGCCCGTACGGCATCGGTAATTTCCGCGCGGGAACCATAATTGACCGCCAGACATAATGTCATGCCGGTGTTCTGATCCAGCGCGGCAATGGTGCGATCTAATTCTTCTAAAACCGCAGGTGGAAGTCCTTCCCGTCGGCCAATTTGCCGAAAGCGGATATTATTTTTCAGCATGACCGGGCGCTCACTAATCAGGTAGTCGATATACAGCCGCATGAGCGTATTGACTTCAGCGGCGGGGCGACTCCAATTTTCCACGGAAAAACTGTAAAGCGTGAGTTGCTTAAGCCCCAGACGGGCCGCATGCTCCACAATTTCCCGTGCGGCCACAGCCCCGGCGCGATGGCCTTCCGTACGAGGTTTGCCCCGTCGTCTGGCCCAACGGCCATTGCCGTCCATAATGACAGCGACATGCCCCGGCAGGCGGGGGACCAGTATTTTTTCCGACTCAGAATGTGGGAGATGGGTGCTCATGCAACTCCACTTTTAACTGCTGGACCACAATACTAACCAGGACCGCGCGGCATCTAATGCGCCGGGCAAATCAGCGTTTGATGCCGGGCCGGACCAACGCTGACAATCCGGATCGGCACCTGGACATACGCGGCAATGATATCCAGATAGTTACGGGCATTGACCGGCAAATCCGCCAAGGTTCGAACCTCATCAAGCGGTTCATGCCAACCCGGTAGATCCTGATAAACCGGTTCGGCCTTTTGTAATTCATACGCATCAGGTGGAAATGTGTTGGTCATGTGCCCGGCAATTTTATAACCCGTGCAGACGCGCAGCGTATCAAATGTCGACAGCACGTCCAATAGCATGAGGCACAGTCCGGTTGCGCCGGCAATCCGCGTGGCATAGCGCAAGGCTACCAAATCCAGCCAGCCGCAACGCCGTGGTCGACCGGTAGTGGTGCCAAATTCATGCCCGCGTGTACGGATGCGTTCACCAATAGCATTATTTTGTTCGGTCGGGAAAGGCCCCGCTCCCACCCGGCTGCAATATGTTTTGACCACGCCCAAAACCGTTTTGACCGCCTGAGTCGGCACGCCGGTACCCGCGGAAAGCCCCGTACCGCAATTGCTGCTGGTGACAAACGGAAATGTACCGTGGTCCAGGTCCAGTAATACCGCATTAGCCCCTTCAAACAACAGCCGCTTACCCTCATCCATGGCCTGATGCAGCAGCGAGGAGGTATTGCAGACATAAGGCCGCAACAGTTGACCATATCCGCGGTATTGCTCCAACATTGGCGCCCATTCCAGCGGCGGTGCCCCATAAAGCCCTTTGAACAGGTGATTTTTATCAGCCACCACGCGCTGTACTTTGTCGCTTAATCGTGTTTCATCAACTAAATCAGCCATACGGATTGCCAGGGACCGCCCCGCCTTATCCGCATAGCACGGCCCGATGCCCCGTGCGGTGGTACCGAGTTTATTATCTCCCAGACGTTGTTCGGAGAGTTGATCCTGCAATTTATGATAGGGCATAACCACATGCGCCTGACTGCTGATGCGCAGATTACTTTCCATCGCGACACCCTCACTAACCAGTTGATCCATTTCCTGCAAAAGCTGCACGGGGTCAATGACCACGCCGTTGGCCAGCACCGAGGTGCACTGAGGGTGTAGAATACCACTGGGAATTAGATGAAACGCAAATTTTTTATCACCAACCTTCACCGAATGCCCGGCATTGCTGCCGCCATTCCAACGAATCGCAAAGTCAAATTGCGCTGTTAAAAGGTCAACAATTTTACCTTTGCCCTCATCGCCCCACTGCAGGCCGATAATGGAAGTATTCCCCAACGTATCCGGAAGTGTCAATTCAGACGCCATGCAATACCTTTATAAAAACGAAAGTCCATTCCATTCGCCGGTGTCTGACAATACATCCATAGCGTCGGTAATTCAAGGCCACCACCGATATTTCATCACCAATGCATGCGGCCATATTGTTTGGCAATCCCGCAGCCTGCCACCGGTTTTCACAACGCCGTACTGCGACATTTTATTTTACCCGCGTGGCCTTGGTCCAGGCGACTTTGGCGGCCATGCTGACAATTGCACGATAGCCGCCGGACTTTGCAAAAAATAGGACCACACCTATCATTAATCAACAAACTTCTGGCGGACGGTATGAATAACGGATTGGACGGCGGTCGTAGCGGAGACTTGAATAATGAAATTCCCACAATGTACTTGGATACTTATCACCATCGTGGTTCCGGCATGTTTTATGGGCGGTACTGGCCCGCAGGTTCGGGCGGTCGCCACCACGTCGCCGCCGCTGGTTCAAACCCGTGTGGCCTATGTAACCGAAAGCCGCGCGTTAATCTTCGCCACCAATAAAACGCCATACGCGCAAGCGATTTCCCGGCATCTGGGGCTGACAGTATGCCTTCAGGTGGTCAGCCCATTACTGCAAAATCCGAACTTTTATCATCATCTTCGCATTATTACGGAAGTATTAAATACCGGCCATACACTGCGGCCCATGGCGCCGCGTTTCCAGCAAGTCGTACCGGTGCAGTGTCCAGTCTATGAGCGTATGCAACAGGCTGGGGAAGTTGGTTTTCCTTTGCTGCTGCGGTTTGCCGCTCCCTCACCAAAAGCCGCCGCGATTCGCAAACTTAGCGGCGCGGTTGATGTGGCGGCGGGTGGCAAAATCACCACTATCACCGTCGCGCATCCATTGGAGCGCATGGGGCAACCATTATCCGATACCGGGTTGCGGGCGGCGCATATCCGCATGCGGATTATCAGCGTCTTCAAAGCTCGCCATTCGCGTTTTCTCATTGTCGAAATAATGGCTCCCGCCGGCGTTTTTCAGTCGATCACGATGCTGCAAAAGGGAAAAGCCATTAGCGGTGGCTATATTATGGTGCAACTGCCCAAAGGAATTGATAAGCTGATGCTTCCGCTGACTGCTAACCCCGGCCCCCAAGCAGTCCTACAATTGAAGGTGTTGACTGGTTGGCGGGAATACCGCATTCCCTTTACGCTTAACAATATTCCGCTGCCGGCGGCACCACCGGTACAGCGCCTGCGGCCATAGTTGCAAGGTGTAGCCATATTTTCAGGCCAATGCGGCATTGCTGCGTAGAGTAAAATGTCAGAGCTAATACCCGGCTGCGGAGAAATTCCAGCGTGGCAGAGCCGCAAGCAGATGTCATGCGGAATTGCGGATTCAAGCGGGATGGATACAATCGCCGATAATTGCTACGTCGTCAGAGTGATATTGTGCGCTCGAGCCGGTATGGGCAACTACTTTCGGCTTGGCTGTGCGAGGAGTATACCCACGAGCGGACAACAGGATATGGTGGTTGTGTGCGAAGCGGGTAGCTGTATCGGGGGGCATCTGGTTGGGGATGCGCGCTGGCAGGGGCGTGTGCATGATCGTGCCGTGGATATCAAACCGGTGGATCAGTGGTATCAGAATTTTCCCGATGTTAAGAATCTGGGCCTTGCGTCACGCGAGGAAAAGGCGTGTAAGAAAGCCTTTGATTCCGCGCGCACGGTGTTTCATTTTGCTGGTGATATGGGCGGGATGCGCTGCCTAGAATTACATCGGGAAGAAAACACGATTGGCATGCTCCTTAACACTCACCTGCGCCAGGCTGCCAGAAAAAAACGGGTTCGGCGGTTCTACTATCCCTCTTCCGCCTGCGTTTACAACGCCGAAAAACAAACCAATCCAGCGGTGACGCCACTGCAAGAAGCCAACGCTTACCCCGCCGCTGGCGACCGTGTGTTGATGTTTGCGTATTTAGGGACTGGGCGGAGTGTGAACAATGGCCGAATCTCCTCATAAAAACCGCGGAGTTCTCTTAATCTTCAGCCAGACCTTTGCGCCCGATCCCGCTGCGGTCGGCCAGCATGTCACCGACGCCGCCATTGAATTAGCCCGGCGTGGACATCGTGTACGTGTCTATGCTTCCAGCCGCGGATATGAAGACCCAAGTCGCCGTTATCCATTGCGGGAAAATATGCAGGCAGTGGAGGTGCGGCGGCTGCGTTGGAGTTCCTTCGGCAAGAAGAATCTGTTGATCCGCATGATCGGCACCGCAAGTTTCCTTATTCAATGTTTTTGTATTGGGCTGTTTACTCCGAGAGTCAAGGGCATCCTCTTTAGCACCTCTCCGCCCATGATCGGCTTCGCCGCCGCATGGATTCATTTATTACGGCGTGTACCCATCGCCTATTGGGCCATGGACCTCAACCCGGATCAACTCATCATGATGGGGAAAATTAAGAACTACAGCTTGCGGGCGCGTTTTTTGGAGGTGGTCAACCGTTTTATTCTGCGCAATTCCGCTGCCATTTTCGCCCTGGATCGCTTTATGGCGGAGCGGTTGGCTAAACGTGGCGACTTGGCGCAAAAGATTCATATTGATCCGCCATGGCCGCATGAGCATGTTATTGAACCGGTGCCGCCGGAGAATAATCCGTTCCGCATTGAACATGGCCTGGTGGGCAAACTGGTGCTGATGTATAGCGGCAACCACAGCCCCGCCAATCCGCTGGATACCATTCTTCAGGCAGCGGCGCATTTCAAGGATGATCCGCAGCTGCGGTTTGTTTTTGTCGGCGGCGGACTGGGCAAGCGACAGGTGGAATCCTATAAAAAAGACCATCAACTAAGCAATGTCATCTCCCTGCCTTATCAGCCGTTGGAGACACTGAAATTTTCTTTGGCGGCCGCAGATGTGCATCTGGTAAGCCTAGGCGAAAATATGGTGGGAATTATTCATCCCTGCAAAATTTATGGAGCCATGGCGGTGGGTAAACCCATACTCTTTCTCGGCCCCGATCCCAGCCATATTGCCGACATCTTTGCGCAACACCGCATTGGCTGGCGCATTGGCCATGGAGATGTCAACGGTGCCGTAGCGGTCCTTGCAGAAATCAAGGCCACGGCACCGGCGGATCTGCACCGTATGGGGCGCGAAGCACAGCATCTGTTGCATGAGCGATTCAGCCAGGAAGCCCTGCGTGGCCGTTTCTGCGACCGCCTGGAGAAGGCTTTGTTCGGATCCACAGAATAATGGCAAGCAAAGTGTCATCTACCCCACCCGGCAGCAGCGTGCCTGGACCAGCATTCCAAACTGGTTGGAATGGTTATAATAGTCCACGATTAGAGCTGGGTATTGCAATAGGATATTTCCAATGGTTGACATTATTTTATATTTTCAAATTCATCAGCCATTCCGCCTGCGGCGCTATAGTATTTTTGATTCGGATGCAGATTATTTTGACACGCTGGCCAATCGGCGATACACACGCGAAATTGCCGCCCGGAGCTATATACCCGCCACGCAAGTGCTGTTGGAATTGGCCCGACAATATGGATCGGCTTTTCGTGTCGCCTTGAGCGTGACCAGCACCGCTTTGGAACAGTGTTCCGATGACGCTCCTGAGGTGGTGGCATTGTTAAAGGAACTCGCAGGTACTGGCAGCGTGGAATTTCTTGGAGAAACCTCACACCACAGTCTGGGATGCCTTTATTCCCCGGATGAATTTGCGGCACAGGTAAAGCTGCACAGCCGGACCATGGCGAATATGTTTGGATGTAAACCGACGATATTCCGCAATACCAATCTTATTTATTCCAATGAGGTGGGGCGGCTGGTGGCCGGCCTGAATTTTCAGGCCGCTATTACCGAAGGATGGGAAGGAGCTTTGGGAAACCGCAGTCCCGGGCATGTTTATAAAGCGGCACGTGAGCCGCTGAACCTGTTGCTGCGGCACTACCGACTAAGCGAAGATTGGTCGCTGCGCTTTTCCGCCCATGATTGGGCGAATTGGCCGCTGCTGGCGGATAAGTACGCACAGTGGCTGCATAACACAGGAGCCGCGGGGGAGTACTGCCTGCTGGGGATGGATTACGAAACCTTCGGCGAGCGGCATTCCGCCGCCAGCGGCATTTTTGACTTTCTCCGGGCTTTGCCGCGATTTGTCATCGAGCATGGTGATCGCTTCAGCCTGCCGTCGGAAGTTATTAAGTCGCATAAGCCAGTTGCGGAATTAAGTGTACCGCGGAATATCTGCTGGACTGACACGCAGCGCGATTTATCGCCTTGGTTGGGCAATGCCATGCAGGCAAACGCACTGCAGGAGCTTTACCGTCTGGAAAAGCCCATTAAAGATTCCGCGGACCCGGTGTTGCTGTCAACGTGGCGGAAATTAAGCTCCAGCGATCATTTCCTGTACATGAATACGCGTGTTTTTGGGGATGTCAATACGCCGAGTTTCAGTATGTACGAATCGCCGTATGACGCCTATATGAACTATATGAGCGTGCTTGATGCGCTAGCAGCCCGGGTGCAGGCGTAAGCAGGGCGATGTATGCCGACCGGCGCTGTCGAGACGTCGGCAATCAGTCGATTCCCGACGCTTGCTGTCGTTATTCGGTTTATTGCCCGCATTTGGCAGTCGGTGATGACAAGATACCCAAAGCACAAAATAGTCTAATCTCCGATGGGTTCCGGCACATTAACCATGGATTTAGTTATGTTTCCGCGCCAAGTCCGAATTGACGAGCCAGTCACTTTTGCATCGAGTCCACCACATGCCGGGCTTGCGTGGCGATGTCGCCCTGCATTCCGCCGAGATGGCGGATGATGGCGTGCAGGCTGCGTTTTTGGGCGGAATTGGCCGCATGTTGCAATTGGTTGTTGAGGAAAGCGGAATCCGCATTGACTTGCAATTGCAGGACTTTGAGTAACTTTAACTGTGCTGCCGGCGGCATGAGTTGCTGTTTGCCACCGCCACCGCCACCGCCACCGCCACCACCATCGCCACCACCGGCAGCTTTTTTCGGATTCTGCCGCTGCTGGAGGGCGTCGATAATATCTGTAATTTTGGCGATAGCCGATGTTTGTTCATCCAGCACTCTTTGATTGGCGGTAGCGCCGGCCAAGGTATTGGCGGCCCTGCGCATGTCGTTGATGATCTTGCCATTAAGCCACGCCAGCAGCGGCGCCGGGCCGGATTCCACCTGACTTAACGCGGCAAGTTCGGCCATAAGCAACTGCTGGGCGTGGGCAATTCCCACGGCCTGTAATTGCTGGGGCCGATTTAATATTCCCTGAGCCACGCGCGATGCACGCAGCGTACGGGTCTGATTCCATAATAATTTCTGGGCCTGAAGCAGCAGTTGATATTGTTTTTTCAAACTGGCGATCTGATTTTGGCGTTGTTGGTTTTGGACTTTCCTGAGCTGTTTTTGCAACAAGGCCAGCGCCTGGTGTAAATAATGCAAGGCCCCATTTTGATTGGTTAAAGCGTGCGGCTGATGGTCACGCAGCAAAGCCCCGGTAGCCTGCCCCATATTGCCGCCGGCCATACGCATTAGTGCGCCCACATGGCCCGATGGATCCACCCGATCCGCCTGCGGGGCCGCCGCCAAGGTATCGAGTTGTAGTCGGCTTTCCTGATTAGCGGTGGCGGCCAGAGCCGTTTCAGGCGCTTTAGCTCCAGCTTGTGTGGCGGCGGTAACTAGAGATTTTTGCCGGATAATTAACTGGGCAACAATCCGAATCATGTCCCGCAATTGCTTGGCCAGCTGACGCAATGATTTATTGCGCACGCTGTTCAGGGCTTTGAGCATCTCACTTAAACCCTGATGCGATCGGGCCTGACTGGATGATCCAGTCAGCATGTGATTTTTACTGATAGCCCTGGCCGCGAGTTGCATGGCTGAACTGACGGCATCGTTTTGCGCAATTTTCGCGGCCTGAGCTAGCGCCGCCGCCAGAGCCGGGTTATCCTTTTTCAAGGCTTGTGCCGCCTGTTGCAGTTGGTCGGCAAGTTTGGCGGCCTGATTGGCCAGCGCATTTTGCTTTTGGCCTAAGTGTTGCAACGCTTGTTGTAAAGTGGGCGGCAGTTGATTCATATCCATGCCGATGGTTTTAGCGGCCAACGCCTTGAGCTTATTTTGCAACAGTTGCTGCTGTTGGAGCATGTGGTTGATTTTCGCGGCCAAGGCGTCAAATTCACCTTGTGCGCCCAAGTGGTCAAGTAGGTTACGCATAGTTTGCATAGCCTGATTTTGAGCTTGGCCTGCTTTCGCGAGTTGTTGCGCGGCCGCAGCAAGAGCATTTTGCCGGGCCAATATGCTGCTACGGGTCAGATGCGCAGCGGCATCGGGCATATTGTGCCGGCCCACCTGTCCCATTTTAGCGGTGGCAAGCTGGGCAAGTTTTCCCGGGGTGGACAGCGCGAGCTTATTGCGGCGTGCGATGTGGTCGATATGCTCTAAGGTACGCGTGATCTGATCCGCGCGGGCGGCTTGATCAGCTTGGGCTGTGGCCAAATCGGATAATGCGGTTTGCTGTTGTGGGGTGGCCTTCCCGGCACGCTTAATGGATTGCGGAATTGCCGCGGTTTCAGCGGCGGTACGTTGCTGCCGTAGAAGGAGCGCTTTTATAGCGTGGCGGACACTTTGCAAATCTGCGGTTAGATCCGCGGCGATAGCCGCCCGTGCCCGGATCAGCACCAGCAGTGGGGCGGATTTCACCAGGGGATGCCGCTGGACCGTGCCATTGGGCAACGTGATTTTATAATTATCACCGGCCAGGGCGGTGAGTTCCACGCTGTCTCCTGGCGCAAGATGCAGCGGCATTGGCGACCAGATTGTGGTACTGGAGCCTTGTTGCAGGCGGGTTTGCGCATCATAAGCCAGCGTCTGCCATGGCTGCGGGGTGCGGAAGGTTGGTACCGTGTGCCCCTTAATATCGGTGACTGTCCCCATTAAAAACAGGCGGGTCAGGCCGAGATCGTCGCTGCCTCGGATGGTTAAATGAAACGAACCGTCAGGTGTTAGTGCGACGGAATGTCGCGGATGGGAAATAACCACCGTGGGGAGGGAATCGGGAATAACAGTTAATTGCAGCTCGCCGCCGCGGCGATTAGCTAAGCCGGAACTACTAATGATGCGCAGACGCCCGGAGATCGAGTTTTGCGCTGTCCAACGCATGGTTAAAACGTTGGCGGATTGGCGCACCATATACGCCGGAACGGCAATACGAGATTGGTCGACCGTCTTGACAAAAGCAAAGGCCGGCGTGCGCGGGTCGGATTCCAGTGGTTGATTGGCGGTAAGCGTCATGGTAATCGTAGAGCCGCGAATCACACGCACTTGCCGATTCAGCATATTGACGGTAAACGTGGGGGCGTTATGAGCATAGGCCGGTGGGGTGATGCGGGCGATCATGGTTATAATGCGGGGGCGAGGCATTAAATGTATTGTGACCCACGGCGTGCGATGATCATCACCGGCCACCGGACGGATTTGCATTGTTTTTTCCTGCGGCAGGAGGACCTTTTCGTACAACTGCCCATGCGCCGCCCCTTGCCAGGTCATCAGTTGCGAAGTGACGGGTTGGCGGCGTCCGCGCATTTCCAACCACACCCGTAAATCCGGATTGAACCCTTTTGTTACGACCGCCAGCACCGTCAGTGCCTGCCCCCGTGGCCAAATGGCCGGAGGCTGGTGGTTCGCCGTTTTCCAAACCAGTTGCACACTCTGACTTAGCGGCCAGGGATGATGGGCCAATGGGCCAACCCAGCGCTGCCACGAAAGTGCCGCATTACCAGGATTAAGAACAATGATTAACGCAGCCACGAGTACCGCCAGAGTGGAGGTAATCCAGAGTTTCACCACGGGACGCCAGGATAAGGCCGTCCCTACGCGTACCGATTGTGCGGTATAATCCGCCTCTAGGATGGCTTTGGCCGCCAGAACATTCAGACGATCCGTGCGATTCTCCATAAATTCGACGGCCGATTGTAATTGCTCGTGCGGTAAGGCGGCGGCATATTGTAGAACCCCGGCAAGAAACTGATCGGGGATTGGCCGCAGTATGCGGGCAATGACATCCCTCCATAAAAGAAACGCCGTTCCTCCCAGTACTAGAACCAGCAAAATCAGACGCAGGATGCCGGGAAAATGGAAAACATAATCTCCCAGGGCCAGAATCAACGCGGTCCCAAGCAACGCCGAAAGCACCAGCGCAACGCCATGGAGCACCAATGCGGCGCGCAGCACTCGGCGCAATTGACCGATGCGCTGCAACAGGGCTGGGGCTGAAGCGGGATTATCCATAGGCAAGGCCATCTCCGTGTTGCGCAAGCGGTGGGAGCGTTTCAGATCAACCCGGCGCGTTTACGCAGTATCCATTCTACCGTCAATAACAATATCAACAGCGCCAACGCCCACGGTTTATTCCAAAGCTGCCGCGATTGCCGGACCGCCACTTCCACGCTCCGATCAGGAATTAGTCGTGCCAAGGCACTTTGCCCCGCCAGCGGCACCACGGCCCCGCCGGTATCGGCGACCAGCCGGGCCAGTGCCGCGGGGTCTGCCGTCAGGATGGTGAATTCACGCATGGAGGCGGTAACATCCATTTCCACCGGCTTAACGGCACCCGGCAAAATGCCGGGCTTTGCCGTCAGGGTGTAATGCCCCACCGCCCATGGCGTGACTTCGCCCTCATATTGCCGATGCGATGAGCTTACCGGCGAAAGCACAATGGTCTGGCGGCCGCCAGCGGAAGTCATCATCACCGGCACGGATGCGGGCATCTGACTAATTAACTGCGGGTTCCGCACGGAAAGAAAAATCCGATTGCTCTGCCCTACCTGCACACGCGGTGTCTGCATGCGAAGCACAATACCACGCGATCCGCCAAACACGCGCTGGCGGGCCAATTCCCGCATCATTTCCAGCCAGTAGCTTTTGTACAACGGTGCCCCATGGTAATAGCGCCAGCGCCAGGTATCGTCAATGGCCGAAAACATGGTCCGCCCGGCACCATAGCGTCCGAACACCAGAAGCGGCGCGGGCCGTCCATCAATGCGGTGGCTGGGTAAATCCGCCAGCACGGTGGCGCTGGGTTGCAGACCGGCCACCGGCTCAAACCAGTACAGCGGTGGTAAATCGGCGACTTGCTGGAGATTTTTTTGCTGGCTGTTAAAAAAATGAAATAACATGCTCTGCCTGCCGATCGCGGTTAGATGCAGTTCAAAGGGTTCATTGGGTGGGGGGGCGAACATGGGATTATCGGGGTTGCCGGCAATGATCGGCAGCAAGCGTGCCAGCGGCGTACGGCGATAGGCATCCGGGGCGTAATCCGCACCGGCGATCATTCCAAAACCGCCGCCATACCGCCCGACAAACCGGAGAATTATTTTTTCCTGGGCGGCGGAAAAATAATCGGGATTCACATCGCCCAGCAACAGCACGTCATAGCGATTCATCTCCGCCTGCGTATCGGGGAAGCGGTTGATGGGAATATTGCCCTCCTGCGCAAAACGGTTATCCGCGGATAAAAGCAGACAGCTAAGCAGTGTGGTTTTTTCCCGCATCAGATCATTTTTCAGATAACGGTATTCCCAGCGCGGATAGCCTTCCACATACAAAATCCGCACCTTGGCCCGTACCACCCGTGTCCATACGCCGCGGGAGGTATTGCCCCGATGGGTCAATTCATGCGGCAAAGGATCGGCAACCAGGATGAGGTGGTAAGTTCCCGGTTGCGACGGGTGAAACATCAGGCTGACATTTTGCTGTGCTGTGCCGGGATGAATGGTAATACGCTCACTGGTTAATTCCCTGCCTCGGCGATGTTCTTTCGTTTGTGCAAACAACCGGATGGTGGTACTTTGCGTCGCTGTCGCGCCGGTGATGCGTACCTTGGCCCGCACCGCCACCGGATCTTGCATAAAGGCATGGCGGGGCGCCTGGGCGTCGGCGATTTTCAAAGCAAACGGGGGATGTATCTGTCCGATGGGTACCGCCAATATCGGCGTGGCGCCGGCCTTGGCCAATTGATGCACCAGACTCATGGAGGCCGGGCCGGTGGATCGTCCGTCGGTGTAGGTAAGTACAGCGCTGATGGGGCGGCCTTGCAGATCATTGAATATATCTGCCAGCACGCCGGGCACATTGGTGGCGTTAGCGTGCGGTTTTTGTACCGCAAGTCTTTGCAGCAGCGGCATCAATTGCGTTGGAGAATTGGCTATTCCCAGCAGATGGGCGTGGGCGCCGCCGGTAAATATGGCCACGCTCTGATTTTTTGCCAGGACTTTAAGCCAGGTATTCGCCGCCTGATCGAGACTCCAGCACGCCACGTTAAACCGCGTCGGACGTTTTTTGGCGGCGGCGGGCGGCAGCGCTTGGCGTACCGCATCAATAAGTTTGATTTTAGCTGGACTTTCATACGCATCGCGTAACGTCATGGAGCGGGACGTATCAACCCAAATCGCCACTACGGCGGGACGGCGCAGCGTATGGACCATGACAAAAACGGGTTGCGCCAGCAACAGCACCACGAGCGCCAGTATGGCGGCGCGGGTAATAGCCATTGTTAATTTTAACGATGGCGTCGCGGTCTGATGCCGATAGCTCCATCCTCCCACCGCCGCTGCCGCTGCCAGCAGCAAAATCATCAGCCACGGATGACCGGTGCCCAAGGCCCAATGGCCGGTGCTTAGCGCGGTGATGGGCCAATTGGCATGGAAAACATTATCAGGATTCATTTTACACTCTCCCGTTTAGTACTTTTGCCGCGGCTGCGGTCATAGTGTGAAAAGGCCCGTGCCAAGAGTGTTTCAGCTAATAATACTAACAGTGCCAACAACAGCAATCGCTGGCCCGCGTTGCCGCCGTTGGAAGATTGATTCATGTGCGGCTGGGAAAGTTGCCGCGGTGCGCTGACAATGTCCGCCAGGGGCAATCCCAGAATCGCGGCAATGCGGACCGCGGGAATATGCCGGATATCCGCATCGGCGGGATCCACGTTCACCGCCACGAGGCGACGGCGGGCGGCATTACGATATAGCCCGGCTAACCAGAGACGCGGACTGGTCGCCACAATCCGGGAACCGATTTCCTTTTGGTTTAAAGCAAAAGATGTTCCGTCAGGTCCGTGCCATACATCCGCACTACCGGCGGGCAATGTGAAACGTCCGCCAACTCGCAGATTCCAGCGGGCGTTACGATCTGGGATACCGAAATACATCATTTGATACACAAACGGCAGAAATGACGGCTGCGCCGGAAAGTCGGTCCACCGCGTGTCGCATGTAAATGCCGCCACGATCACCCGGCCATGGCCCAGAACTGTGCTCACCAGCGCCGGCTGGCCATTGGTAAAGGAAAGCAGCGTGCGCGCAACATCCGGATTGATGACGCGCAAATCCAGATAATGCGTTGTTGTCACGGTGCCTATGCCGGTGTGGATTCCACTTTGCCGGGCGGCGATAAATGGTTGGGTAATCGCATTAGCGGGGCCACCAAAATTAAAGTGTAATGTCTGCGGCGGCTGGATAATTCCGCCCATAACCGCCGGCAATAATTTGCCGCGTAGCGTCCCCAGCGTGGAGCTCCAGTTTCGCCCGGTTATATTGGGGCCGGGAAATATCAGCAGCAGTCCCCCAGTATTAACGAAGGCGCGTAATCGGGATGCGGTTTGCGGTCCGGGTGCCGGTGCGTCGCTGAAAATAACCGCCGCATAATGCCGTAATGATTGGGCGGACAGCGCGATGGCATTAATAACATGCGGGGCAAACATGTTGTCGTGGGCGCGCGGTGCCAGGGCCGTTGCCAGCCACGCGGTACTGGCCAGACGGTGGGTCATCGGGTCACCCGGTGCGCCGTCCACCAGCAGCAGTCGCATGCGCCGCTGTGCCTGCACCACCAACCGCCTGGTGTTGTCAATTAATAAACCATCCCGCGGGAGCCGAGCGGTAATAGTGTGCATGCCCGCAACGGTTATATCCGCGCGCAGCGTGGTATTCACAGTCACCGCAGCGCCGGGATTGATGCGAGGCAACGTTACCGATCCCGCCGCCACCTGATCCAGAAATAATCGGACGTTAACTTGCGCCTGCGGCATTGCGGCGCCATTAAATACGGTTAACCGCACTCGCAGAGGATCATTGACCAGCGCGAAATGGCGCGCCAGTTTTAAGCGGGTAATAGCCATATTACCGGCATGTGGATCGCCGACATCAAAGACTCTGATCGTGGCCCCGGTTTTGCGAATCGCGGCGATCAGCGTTTTGAGCCGTTGTGGTATTCCAGCGGCGTTTGGCGAACTATCCAGCGGCGCAAAAGCCGCCTGCGCACCATCGGTAATCAGCCAGCAGCGTTGCCGGCCGGTTCGCTTTTTCTGTTTTTGCAATACCACCAGCGCCCGCTTTAAGCCACCGGCTAAATCAGCGGCGGCGTCGGTCGCCTTTTGTCGCGCCACCAACTCCCCGGCCAAGGCAATATCCGGCGTGGGTTGCTTGAGTAAACCATGTGGATCCGCGGAACCGCTGATAATGGCCACCCGGCTTTGAGGCGACGTGGTAGCAAGCCAATGCGTCAGCAGCGTCTGCGCGCGTTCAAATATGGTTTTCCCGCCCGCTGGACGATATTGCGTGGTATAGGCGTTATCCCACACCACCACGGTTAATCGGCTGGCATTGCCCAGAATAGCACCCAGCACTGATCCGGGGGGCAAAAACTGCGCAATCCCCGCCGCCAGTAACAGCAACGCCAAACAGCGCAGTAAAAGCAGCAGCCAGCGTTGCAATTTAAGTTTGCGCACATTGCGCCGATGGGCTGCCAGAAGGAATTCCATCGCTGCCCAGGCCTGTATGCGAAACCGCCGCCGGTTCAACAGATGAATCACAATTGGTATCGACACCGCCGCCGCTCCTGCGGCAAACAGCCAGGGTGTGACGAAAGGCCAAACAGCTATCGGCAACAACAAACTCAACACAACTCCGAACGAGGTTCTAATATCCCAATTCTAACTTCTAACTTCTAACTTTCAGCTTCTAACCTTTCACGTCTAATGAATCCGCCCCGCCCGATTGGCTAAAAATCCTGGCAGCGACACATCCAGTGGTACACTGGTGTCCACCTGCAGAAAATCTACCTGCAATTTATGGCATTCCGTCCGCAGTGTTTCAGTATGTTTCTGAAATTCCTCCAGATAGGCCTCCCGCAAGGCCTGTGGTTCCACGACCACCTCGGCAGCCTCTTCCATGCCTTTAAACATGGTGGTATTACGAAACGGAAATTCCAATTCATCATGATCCAGCACCTGCATCATGATGACATCATGTCGACGGTACCGCAGATGCCGGATGCCTTTGATGATACCCGTGGCGTCATCAAACATATCGCCAATGATAATAAACAGACTACGGTGGCGAATTTCCTCGGCAATTTCCTCCAACACCGATCCGGTACCGGTTTTGGGGCCACCGGGAGAACTGGAGAGTTCTTCAATGATGGTGCGCCAGTGTCGCGGGCTGTTACTGGGACGCACAATGCGGCGGATTTTTTCATCAAACACCGCCAGACCCGCGCCGTCCTGCTGATGAATGGCGACATACGCCATGCTCGCGGCAATGCTTATGGCATGATCAAATTTGCGCCATTGCGGGTTGGATTGCCCCGCATAATTCATCGAATTTGACGCATCCACCACCAGCATGACCTGTAAATTGGTTTCCTCTTCATATTGTTTGATGTAATGCCGATCCGTGCGGCCAAAAACTTTCCAATCCATATACTTAATATCATCGCCGCTGCTGTAGGGCCGGTGCTGGGCGAATTCAATGGAAAAGCCTTTATACGGTGAGCGGTGCATGCCGGTGATGAATCCCTCCACAATCAGCCGGGCGCGCACATCCAACGCCGCGATCTTGGCGAGCGCGCGCGGATCGAGATACTTTTTATAATCCGTTTTTTGCTCAACTTCCAACGCCACCGTTGCACACGCCCCTAAACCCCGCCAATCAACGTACCATGGATGTCGCCATGCCGCCCTTACGCTCCCTGTAATACTTTCGGCATCCCAGCGGTTACTTTCGCGTTTTGATCATCACGATCCGTTTGTTCAATAAGCATGCGGATAATGTCGTCGGAATGAATGCCTTCAGCCTCCGCGTTAAAGTTCGTCAACACGCGGTGCCGCAGTGTCGGATACGCCACCGCCCGGATATCCTCGGTACTGACGTGATACCGTCCCTGCAACAGCGCACGCGCCTTGCCCGCCAAAACCAGATATTGTGACGCGCGTGGTCCGGCTCCCCACGCCACATAATCCTTCACACACTTGGGCGCGTCGGGCTGCGACACGCGCGTCTGCCGCGTTAAACGCAAGGCGTAGCGCACCACATGATCCGGTACTGGCACTTTGCGCACCAGTTCCTGCAATTGCAGCACCTCCTCGGCGGTGAGCACCTGTTCTACCGCCACCCGGCGCCCCGTGGTGGTGAGACGCACAATATCAAATTCCTCCTGCTCGGAAGGATAACTTACCAGCACATGGAACATGAAACGATCCAATTGTGCCTCCGGCAGCGGATACGTGCCTTCCTGTTCGATGGGATTTTGCGTGGCCATGACAAAAAATGGTTCCGGCAGGCGTCGTTGCACGCCGCCGGCGGTCACCTGATGTTCCTGCATGGCTTCCAGCAAGGCCGCCTGGGTTTTCGGCGGGGTGCGGTTAATTTCATCGGCCAGAACGGCATTGGCAAATATCGGCCCTTTGACATAACGCCAAGACCGTTGTCCGGTGGATTTATCTTCTTCAATAACTTCCGTGCCCGTGATGTCCGAGGGCATCAGATCGGGGGTGAACTGCACGCGGTTGAAACTGAGATTCAATGTTTGGGATAATGTGGATACCAGCAAGGTCTTGGCCAGTCCCGGAACTCCCACGAGCAGACAGTGCCCGCGGCAAAATAAAGCAATCAGCAATTCCTCAATGACCTGATCCTGTCCGACCACAGTTTTGGCCAATTCCCGGCGGATTTTTTTGAAGCCATCCTGGAGTTTCTCCACGCTTTGAAGTTCCTGCGGCGATAATTCCATACTTTCAGTCGAACCCGTTTCTGCGCTCACGTACAATCTCCAGAATAAAAGACTCTATAAAAATACCACATTTTCATTCAATCGCATAATACGCACCATTTAGACACGCGTGCGATTTAACAGGGAGCGGCCATATTTTTCTACAATCTTTCATCCCCGCCACCAATGTTTGTGGCAAGGTACCACGATATTGTTTTTTGCCGCGCGGCCCTGGTCCGCATGTGGGTAGCGGAAATGTCGGCCCCTGCCCCAGAATATGGTCACACTAAATTTTTATATTGCTATGGCAAGATGACGCGTTCATCTGGTGCCCGACCAACACGATAACGGTCGGTTTCAATACCACGCGGGAGGTAGGAATAGGCACAATCAGTGTTTTTAGCGGTTCGCAAAGGTCCGCCCCGGTTCTAACTTTGACTGCTCCCAGCCGTGGCCGTCGGCGACGGCGGATTGATCACTTCCGCCGCAGTCGCCCGGGTGATTACTTCATTGAGCAACGGCGGAATATTTTCATAAATGACGGCATCCAGAACTGCGTGCTGAACCTGCCCTGGGGTATTGACATACTCCAAGGTTACCAGCCCGGCCTGAGGCCAACGCCGATTATCAATCATTTTGATGGCGTTATACGGCACCATCCGTCCATTCGACAGCCACAAACCTTGGTCATCGGCCATGATCCGTTTGGATCTGACCCGTAGAAACCAGACCAGTCCCGCTGCCGCCACCAAACCCAACCCTAACACAATCCACCGTTGATTGTGAATATCCGTTACCGTATGCCAGCCCGGAATGTTGTTGACATGGGTCAGATGATCAAATTTCAGCCGCTGCGCATTGGTCGCGTGCCGCCATCCGGGCCAGGCGCGAGCGATCAATTTATCCCGCCCGGTCACACGATGCGAGACCAGCATTTGCTTGACGACGGTATCATCATGATCCGGCCAGCCGTACCAGCCATCCCATGCAAACCAGGAGGCAAAGACGAAGCATAAAAATGCCAGCACCAATGGTCGGCGCCGTTCCCACGCCGCGGGTTGCGAGATTATCTGCATTGAAAACAACTCCGGAACATACACATCAAACGTACGAATCGCTCAATCGCAAGTCGATTTTCGCACTCCGCATTGGAGAGCTGTGATCACATTGCGCACCGCCTGACGAACCGACGATGAAGTTCTTATTTGCGGTGCCCATCCATATCATCGCGCAATCCGTACACGATGATATTCCATTGACATCATTATGATAAGGCATGATAGCCGGTTAGTCCAAATCATCCGGAGATACAATCATCCGGAGATAGATAATTCAAAACGTCGCTTCTGACGATGTTGTGATAGTGCGATGCCGGTGCGCAAAAAACCGTCATTTTCCCAGCACCGCATGGCGCGGCGGGCGCGCCGGAAAGCTCTCACCGATGTTCCGCCAGTGGTTGGCCAGCTTTTATTGCCTCCTCTGCGGCTTCATGCGGCCACGGCGGTGCTTTCTGCAGCACATCCTCCCACAGGGCGCGCAGAACTTCCGCTACGGACCAGGCTTGCGCAAAGCAACCACGAGGTGTGTGGGGTGAATCTCCATCGGCAATTTCACTGATACTGCCCAACCCCGCCTGCGTCATATGCGCGGCAAACGGCGCAAGAAATTCCCACGCATCCGCGCGGCTCTGCGGTGTATTGCCCATGGTTTTAACATATCCGCTGACAAACGGTCCCATTAACCACGGCCACACCGTTCCCTGATGATAGGCATGGTCGCGTGCCACTTGATCTCCCTGGTAGCGGCCCTGATAACCCGGACTGCCCGGGGCCAGTGTGCGCAGTCCCATGGGGGTCCATAAACGATCATGCACCACTTGGATGATGCTCTTCGCTTTATCCTCGTCCAACATACCAAAGGGCAATCCCAGACTGATGACCTGATTGGGCCGAATGGCCGCATCGCCGTAGCCATCATCCGCTACCACATCAAACAGGCAGCCCGTGTCGGGATTCCAGAACCGGGCACAAAATGCGGCTTGAACTTTTACCGCCAAAGCGGCCAATTCATCAGCACGCTGGGAATGTACCGCCCAACGCGCCACGGTCTCCATGATTTTCAACGCATTAAACCACAAGGCGTTGATTTCCACCGGTTTACCATGGCGTGGCGTTATGACGTCATTGCCGACTTTAGCATCCATCCAGGTAAGCTGTATGCCCGGCTCCCCGGCCCGGATCAGGCCATCAGAATCCATACGGATGCCATAACGTGTGCCCGCACGATAGCAATCAATAATGTGATTCAGCGGCGCATAAAGGTAATCGCGCAGCAGCGCGTGATCCCCGGAATAGCGCCAGTATTGATAGGCCGCATGAATAAACCACAGCGAAGCATCGACGGTATTGTAATCCGGATGGTCGGAGGCGTCGGAAAAACGATTGGGAACAAGACCATCCCGGATATGATCCGCAAATGTCACCAGAATGCCGCGGGCCACATCAAAACACCCTGTGACCAACGATAATCCCGCCAGACTGATAAACGTATCGCGGCCCCAATCTTCAAACCAGGGATACCCTGCTATGATAGACATCTTTCCCACAGTTCTTTTTTCGCCGCTGCGGCTGACCACAAATTGATCCGCCGCCGCGACTAAGCGGCGGGCCAGCACGGCCGCGCCCGCGGTATCCTCAATGGGGATCGTCAACGTGTCCCGGCGGCTCTTTTCGGCGGTAATAATAGCGGTCTGCTCGGTAATGGCGACTGGCCGCGTGGAACCAATCAGCCCCACGGGGACACCCTCCTTAATCTCAAATTCCAGAGAACCTGGAGTCCAGAGATCATCCCGATCGGGATAGCCACGCGCTGATTCCGCACGCAATACAAAATTGTACCACCAGCAGGGGCCGTTGCTGAAATGATCGGCGTTATGGCTGATAAATAATTTGACGGGACATTGCGGCGCGGACAGCAGCAACGGATCGCGCACGCCGGTCCGTTCCGCCATCTGCCATTGTGGACGATTGACCGCCGTCGTCGTGGCATGAAAATACCGCCCCGCGAGCATCGGTTGCACATGCAGCCGTAATGGCAGACCCGTGGCCGAGGGTTGCAACAGTGTGTAGCGAATACTTACCGTATCCTGCCCATGTACCAGGGTGATGGATTTTTCAAGCACGGCATCGCCACAGCGATAGTGCCATACCGGCCCATATTGATAGGAGAAATCAACAATGTTCGCATAGCCCGCCGGATCAATGACATCGGGAAACTCATTGGCGGCCAGCGGATAACTGTGATCGCCAATCCACAGCCGGTCTTCCAGGTGCGCCAAGAGCACATACCGTTCCACCGGCGGGCGCACCGCCACGGTCAGATACCCATGGTATTTGCGCGTATTGACACCCGACACCGTACCGGAAGCAAAGCCGCCCAGACCGTTGGTGCACAGCCATTCCAATCCGATGGATTCATCAAGATTGGTACAAATCTTTTGCGCAAAATGAATCGCGTCCATAGCTTAGACTTCCAGAAAACATCTTCCTGCACTGTTGTACGCATTTGCGCTCCAGGATGCAAATGCGACACCAAACGACGGTTCGATCCGCGCCTGGCTTTGCCCGGCGACGTTATAATTAAAATGAGTTATGGCTGAAACTATAGCCTCGGTGAATAAATGGAAAATCGACATGGCACTATATCAACGGCTACTTGTGGGCACAGTTCTGCTGGCGGCATTTGCGGGGCGGGCGGATTTGGTCCGCGCCAAACCGTCGGCCCCCGCGTCTAAGGACCTGATTCAGTTGGCTGTACCGGTCCTTTATAAACACCAGCATGAATTCACCATTCCGTCCGCTTTTTGGAATGAGCACCTCACGGACTGGCTGGATGTGGCATTATGCGGTCGCCCCAGTAATTTTCTCCATGAAACCGTGTTAAGCATTCAGACCACACGCCATATTCTCAAGCAGGCGTTTACCGCCATCGGCTATCATTCCGCTACCCGGTGGTCGCCCGATCTAAGAGAGTTTGGTGCCATTCGCGGGCAACCGGTCTTGATTCTGGCGCATTTTAATGTGCACGGTAAGCCGCAAACTTTTCTGTTGGATGAATTGATCGAATTCCGCGCCTGGCATGTTTCCATCGGGCCGTTCGGCTGGCTGTATCTGGGCACTATAGATCCATATCACACGGCGAATCCGGGACTATATCCGCGGGCGGGGCAGTATGTCGATCCCGCGGACATTCTGGCGGATGATCCGCAGGCGGCCATGCAGTTTCGCGGTATTTTGCACGCTTCGCAGGCGCTGCTGGATTTTCCGCTCTGTTTTGATAATTGGATTTATCCCAACATCCGTTACCACCGGAATTCCGCCGTCCTGGCCATGAAAGTATTCAACAGCAATGGCAAGGTTCCGGTGCAGCTGATATTCCGGCGGGTTTCTGAGACGCAATATCTGCGGGCGGCGGCAAAATATTGGCACAACCCGCGTTTTCTACCTTACCTTGCCAAACAAATGCCCGTGGCCAAAGCCATTGATTTTGCGCGGCGGCAATTATGGAATTTAGTTGCGCATCGGCATCTACCCTGGAGCAATTGGCGCGTGGAACGCTGCGTGGCGCAATTGCAATACGGTTATGCCCGGCTGCAGGTGGCGTGGGTGGCGTGGGATGTGGCCCATGCGCGTTTTCGCCCGGCCAATAACTTGTCTAAAACGCAAGTGGCAAATCAGGCCAAATTATTTTTGTCACATTTACGGCAGGTGGCGGCACGTGATCATCAGCTCTGGTTGGCCACGGTTGCCTTTGATAAGTTGCATATTCTCAAGAAAGCATCCAAACCCACGGCGCCCGAGGTGTTAAGGCGGCTGCAATCGGAAGAGCTTTCCGCGCGTTGCCAGGCCCGGCTGGATTCCAATGCGCAGAATTTGCAATTTTGGGGTAAAAAGAAACGCCGCCTTAACCCCAACGATCCGCGCAAAATCTGGATTCGCGATGTCAACGCCCAGTACGCGTTGGCCGAAGCACAGAATGCCTTGGGGTATGCCGGGCTGGCGTACGCCGCCGCCATGAAAAGTGGCCCGGTGGCTGCCGCCCAGCGGCGTTATCTGGCGGCAATTTTGCAAGTATCGTGGGCTAAGGAAAATGTGGCGCTGGTGAATGTGGATTTTCATATCACCAATGACCAAGGGTTTGTCAGTGCTGGACATCTGGCCGCACTCAAAGCGCAGAGAGCCGCCATTGTGGCGAGAATCAAGCGGATCAATGCCCAGCTAAAAACAGTATCGGCACCGTAATCGTACTGGGGAGATGGCCATATTGTTGGGTGATCGTTCAGCGCTGTCGCCAGTTATCGTGGGGACGGTACCGTACCGTTTCAGGTTAGCCGCGGTTGGGACTTTGCGCCATGACCCAGTCCCGTAATTGCTCCTTCTGCCATCGGGGCATACCGCCAGCCGGGGATGTTTCCACCTGGTCATGGCTGTCGGCCTTGGCGGTGGATTCGTTTCCGCTTAACGCCACAGCGCTATCGCATTTGGGGCTGAGTGCTGGTACTGCGGATTTTTCTGTAACCTTCTTGTTTTCCGTGGCTTGGTCAACCATCCGCACCGCCGCGCCTTCCGCCGGAACCACAGCCGGTGCCTTGATCTCGGACAGGGCCACCGGCCATTGGAACACCACGCGATAAAGCCGCTTGCCCGGCGGTACTTGCGGATAGTTACGCTGTAGTTCCGCCAGCAGTTCAGCCAAGGACGTGAATCCATCGGCTAACGCATCGTCAAGTGTCAGCGCTTGATAACCCGGCAGTTCTTCCACCCGCAAAATCTTCATTTTGCCTAATCCGGGGGTAAAGCTTATCTGCCCTGGAAACACAATGGGCCGCGTCCAATAACGAATGGTCTGACGTTTCTTCCCCGCCCGGACCAGTGCAACAAGATGTTTTTTTAATAAAAGCATAAAGCGTACTATACTATGGTCGGTCGTCGTCGAGTAGAGGATGTATGGCCGAGGTTGTGAATGGATCGTGGCTATAGTGGTTGCAGGCACGCAGGCGCCACGCTATTATTCGTCTATCCGGATGAAAGGATCAATACGCATGCACATTGCTGATATTTTGGCCCATGACAAAATGACGTTCTCGTTTGAATTCTTTCCGCCGAAAAGTGAGGCCGGCGCCACGGCGCTCTTTGAACATATCCGGCGGCTGGAATCCCTTAAGCCCTCTTTTGTATCCGTCACCTATGGTGCCGGTGGCTCCACACGCGACCGTACCCACGCTTTGGTTCTGCGCATTAAAGAAGAAACGTCCCTGGACCCCGTGCCGCATCTGACGTGCGTGCGCCACACCCGGTCGGACATCACCGTCATTCTCAGCCGTTATGCCGCCGCCGGAGTAAGCAATATCCTGGCTTTGGGCGGCGATGTGCCGCAGGATTCAGCGGGTTATGACCGCGCCAAGGATGATTTTCATCATGCCGCGGATCTGGTAAGCTTTATCAAAGAATTTAATGACGGTGGCGCACACCGCGATCAGCGTGGATTTGGTATTGGCGTGGCGGGTTTTCCTGAAGGTCATCCCGCGACCCTCAACCGGCTGCGGGAAATGGATTATCTCAAGGCCAAGGTCGATGCCGGCGCGGATTATATGGTTACGCAATTATTTTTTGACAATCATGATTTTTTTGATTTTCGGGAACGCTGCGAAATCGCCGGTATTCGCATTCCGATCTTGGCCGGCATCATGCCTATTGCCAGTTTGAATTCCATGCAGCGCATAGCGGAAACAGCGCTAGGATCACATTACCCTGCCAAGCTTATGCGTTCCATCAATCGCTGCAACGGCGATGCGGACGCGGTACGCCGTGTGGGTGTGCTATGGGCCACCGAGCAATGCCGCGGGTTGTTGGATCATCAGGTGCGGGGTATTCATTTTTATACCTTGAACAACTCCGAAGTGACGCTGGAAATCTACCGTAATCTCGGAGCCCATGACAGCACCAACCTGCGCGGCTGAAAATGCGTCAGTACCGCGCGGCCACGGATACGCAGATTTCCGTTGAGGACTGCGGAACGAAATTCTGGACTAACGGTTGTGTTTCACTAAGAGCCGCAGGCGTATATGATTCGCCGGGTTTGTCCGAAGGCGTTTGGCTATGAGCAAAACAAGAAAGGAACCACAGTGGCTGCGATTTGGCTCTGGGGAAGGATACTTCGACCGCAGCCACCGTCCTTTACAGTGTCTGATTTTTATAGCGCCGCTATTGATCATCTATCAGATCGGGGCAGTACTGCATCCGTGGAGTCCGGTCCATGGGCAAACGCATAATATCATCGCGTTTGAACTGCTGCTCAATTTTTTCTCGTTATTTGGCGCTATGGGCAGTTATCTGCCGCCCTTGGCGGTGGTGGCCATCATGCTGGGTTGGCACATAGCTCGCAAAGACCCGCTGAAATTTGAGCCTGGTCTGTATGTGGCCATGGGCGCGGAAAGTTTTTTATGGGCCGTGGCGCTGGTGATTTTATTTGTGGCCGTGGCGCACGGCATTACCATGCAGGCGGTAACGCATGGCGTAACGCATGTCATGCAACGTCTTTCCTGGCAAACCCAGGTGGTATTATCCCTTGGGGCCGGCATTTATGAAGAACTGCTGTTCCGTCTGGTGTTACTTACCGTGTTGAATATGATCCTGGTGGATTTGTTCGGCATGTCCGTGGGTAAAGCCATTCCGGTGATTATTATCGCCTCGGCGGTGCTCTTTTCGCTGTATCATTTTCTCGGTAATGAACAGCCAACCTGGGGCGCTTTTATCATCAGAACCATCGCCGGAATTTACTTCGCCGGGATATTTATTTTCCGCGGTTTTGGCATTGATGTTGCCACGCACGCCGGTTATGACCTGATGGTTGTGGGATTGGATATTCTGTCCCACCACCACGGCTGATTGTTTTTACGCGGAAAGCTCGCGGGATACCACCAGGCGTTTTTTGCCGACCCGTAGATCGGCAAAAAACCGGGCTTCCGAGGCTGCCGCATGGACGGATTTAAGTTTCTTCTGCAACGCGATCATTTCCCGCCGGATGCGCACGGAAATTTCATCCGCGGATAAATTCTCCAATTCCCGGTACGGAATCGGTTTGCCGTAACGCAGACGAATGCTGGAATATCGGAAAAACTTTCGATCCCGCGGCCACGCCTCAAAAGCACCGTCCAGCACGATCGGAATTACGGGCACCTTGGCGCGATGCACGATAATGGCGACGCCGGCGGCAATGGGCCCGATGGTGCCATCCATGGTGCGCGTGGCTTCCGGGAACAGATTCACCAGAAAGCCGCGATTGAGCCGGTTGATGGCCTCACGCACCGCCACGGAATCCGCGCGGCCCCGCCGCACGGGAAAAGCGTTGGTGGTTTCAAAGATGTATTGGCCTAATCCGCCCTTAAACAGTGATTCTCGGGCCATGAAATGAATCTGCCGCTTGGATCCTATGCCAATCATCCATGGATCCAACATGCTTTGGTGGTTGGTCACCAATAGCGCCGCTCCCGTGGCGGGAATATTTTCTCTTCCTGCGACGCGGATGTGGAAGCACAGAACGCTAAAAAACTGTAGAAATACCTTCCCCACCGTCCAGAAAAATATCTGCAACCATCCGCTGCCTTCGCCACGGTAAACGTATGGTACCCGCGGGGGAATAACGGGCGGTGTGGAGGAGCACGCCGTTGTTTTTGCCGCACTCATCGCGTCCGCATCGCCGGACGCATGCCCACCGGACGACGCTATGTCGGAATCATCCATGCGTTTTATTTCCTATACGTTTCACCAGCGCGTCAACCACTTCCGGCAGCGTCATGGTGGTGGTATCCAGTACGATAGCATCTTCCGCCAACTTCAGCGCTCCCACGCGTCTGTCATGGTCCCGCTGATCACGGGCCATCATGTCCGCCAGCAATGATCGCTCGTCAATGGATAGACCCTTGCGGGTCAACTCCGTCAGGCGCCGTCTCACCCGTTCCCGAATATTCGCATCAAGAAAAAATTTATAATCGGCATCCGGAAATACCAGCGTTCCCTGATCCCGCCCCTCCGTTACCAAATCCCTGCACGCGGCGGCAATACTCCGCTGCCGCCGCACCAGTTCCGCCCGTACCGCCGTATTATCCGCAGCCAGCTGCACCAGCGCTGTGATTTCAGGCTGGCGTATTGCATTGGAAACATCCTGTCCATCCAGCATAATTTTAGCCGGATGGGTATTCCAATCAAAAGTGAGATTCATGTGTGTTACGATTGCCCCGAGCTCCGCCGCATCGGAATGTTGGTCCAATCGTCCCATATTGAAGGCCAGTAGTGTAACGGCCCGATACATCGCCCCGGTATCAAGATGCCGCACTTGCATTCGCTGCGCCAGCAGTTCCGCCGCTGCGGATTTTCCCGATCCCGCCGGGCCGTCAATGGTAATAATCACAGTCTGTTCTCCTGAATGCCAGACCCGCCGCACGCGTGCTCGACGCCATGATTTGAAAGTACCGCCAACCAAAGTTGATCGGGGGTTGGGCGCAGTACCAGCCTGTTTAACCTGCGGACACCACACCCATGGATCCGGGTTTCCCGGCACCAGGCATTAATTCCGGGCGGCCAATGGCGCGATAAATCAAACCGGCGGCCAGAACTTTGGTGCTGCTTAGGCAGTTGCGGCCATCGAAAACATGGCGACCGCGCATCAGCGATGCTATATGCGCCCAATCCTGGGTGATAAAAATGGACCAATCGGTGATCAGGGCAATCGCATCAGCGCCACGGGTGCATTCATCAACGCCACCGGTCCAGATAACATCCTCGCCAAGTAGGCGTCGGGCGTTTTCCATCGCCTGCGGATCATACACGCGAACTTTGATTCCGGCGGCCAGCAGCGCATGAATTATCTCAATACTCGGGGCCTCGCGCATATCATCGGTATCCGCTTTGAAGGCCAAACCCCATACCGCCGCCTGTGGGTCTTTGATGCTTGAAAGAGATTGGATAAGGCGCGCGGCGAAGGCCCGCTTCTGCCCGGTATTGGCTTTTTCAACCCCGCTTAACAGATGCGGTTCCAATCCGAATTCCCGCATCTGATGCACCAACGCCGCGACATCCTTGGGAAAACACGATCCGCCATAACCCACACCGGCTTTCAAAAAAGATGGCCCGATACGCTTATCGGTGCCAATGCCCACACGCACGCTTTCGATATCCGCGCCGATGGCCAAGGCCAGTTGCGAAAGCTCATTGATAAAACTGATGCGCACCGCCAGCATGGCATTGGAGGCGAATTTGGTGAGTTCGGCGCTCTGCCGACTCATGGAGAAAATGGCATATCCACGATCAATCAACGGCTGGTAAATTTCCCGCAGCACCTCCATTCCATCATTGGAATTGGCACCAAAAACAATGCGATCAGGCTGCATGAAATCTTGAATGGCGGTGCCTTCACGCAAAAATTCCGGGTTGTTAACCACTTCAATGCGGTGCGGACTGTTGGCCACCCGTTGGGCCGCTTTTTCCCCCGTGCCCGGGGGTACCGTGCTCTTGATCACCAGTGTTTTTGGACCATTGGCGTATTTGAGTACGTCATCCACCGCCGCGAACAACATGCTTAAATCCGCGCCGCCTTGGCGTGATGGCGGCGTGCCGACGGCAATAAATATGCTCTGTGATTCTTTGATCGCCGCCGCGATGTCGGTGGTGAAACTCAACCGTCCCGCTGCGGCCTGTGCTAAAATCAACTCGGACAAGCCAGGTTCATAAATGGGCACTTGGCCCCTGGCCAAGGCTTGGACACGCTTGGCATCCACATCCACGCCAATGATTTTATGCCCCAGCGCGGCCAGACAAGTACCACTGACCAGCCCGACATAACCACATCCGATAACCGCAATTTTCATGGACGCTCCGATTTTTATGGCGAAACGCTTCGCCTAGCCCACCGACTACCCGACTATTATCGGTAATTTTCCTCATTGGTTGAAATTTGTCCAACGAAACGGAAAATACGGTAAAATACTTCTAAGCTCTGTGCCCTGTCGGCAAGAGCCAAAATGGCTTCCGGCACACGCTTTTAGCGGACGGTCGGACGATTGCGGCCTGAAGACAGGTCTCGATAGCTATCGGGATGGTGATTAAATGTTTATAGATGAAGCGGAAATTGACGTTCTAGCGGGTAGGGGGGGCAACGGCTGCGTATCTATGCGCCGGGAAAAATATGTTCCGCTGGGCGGGCCTGACGGTGGGGATGGCGGCGATGGTGGCAGCGTTTATCTGGAAGCCACGGAAGGTGTGGAAACGCTCTTGGATATGGTGGGGCGACATCATTGGCACGCGGGCAACGGCGAACATGGCATGGGGAAGAAAAAAGCCGGCAGCGATGGTCGTGACCTGCTCATTCGCCTGCCGGCGGGTACCATGGTCTATGATGCGGATACCGGGTTGCTGCTGGTGGACCTGGTGTCGGTGGGAAAGCGCGTGCTGGTGGCCAAAGGCGGCCGGGGTGGTCGGGGGAATTGGCATTTTACTTCTTCCGTTCGACAAGCGCCTGATTTTGCCGAGCCGGGTGAAATCGGTACCAGCCGCAAATTAAAGTTGCAGCTCAAGCTCATTGCCGATGTGGGCCTGATCGGCAAGCCCAACGCGGGCAAATCCAGCCTGCTGTCGCGTTTATCCGCGGCCCGGCCCAAAATTGCGGACTATCCATTCACCACGCTGACACCACAACTCGGTATCGCGGAACTCGATACCGAACGTCGCTTGGTACTGGCGGATATTCCCGGCCTTATTGCCGGCGCTTCCGAGGGGGCGGGGTTGGGATTGGATTTTCTCAGGCACATTGAACGCACGCGGGTGTTGGTTCACTTGTTGGATATGGTTCCGATGGATGCAACGACTCCCATTGATTCGTATCACGCCATTCGGGAGGAACTTTTTGCATATAGCCCGAAGCTCGCGGCCAAGCCGGAAATTCTGGTGGCCAACAAAATGGACCTTACGGGCGCGGCGGAAGCATTGGCGGATTTACGTGGCCAATTACCGGGAAAACAAATCTTGGCGATCAGCGCGGCTACCGGTACCGGTTTACGGCCGCTGCTGGAGGATATTTGGCGGCTTATTGCCGCCACGCCGTCGCTCGAACCTGTGGTAGATTCGCCGCCACCAATGGTCGCCCGCAGGCTTTATTTCCAACGGGAATCCGCCGCCCCGGCACCGGATGTACAATTGGCCAAGGAAGTGGAAGCCATCAAGGGCGACGATGTGCGTAAGGGAAAATACTACCGGCGGACCAAAGCGGACCGGACCAGAGACCGTAACAAAAAGAAACTTTCCTGAAATCATGGAGCTTAATTGTGAGTGTGATTGCCATTGACATTGGGAATACCCGTGTGGGTGTCGGGCTGTTTAAGGCGGGGAAAAGTACCGACCCCGCCATGCGGTTCAATCAGGCCGAGATCCAGTCGGAAATGCTGGCGTACCTGGAAAAACTATGTGTCGGCACGATGGACGGCGGTCAGAGACCCGCCGGCGTGGTGCTGGCCAGTGTGGTCCCGGAATGGACAATGCGGGTAACCGAACTCATTAATCTGCGTTGTGGCATGGCCCCTCAAATTATCGGCTCCGAACTGAAAATTCCTCTGCAGACCAGTCTTACGGATGAATCCACCATAGGCGTGGATCGACTGCTCGGCGCGCTGGCCGCGTATGTCAACACCGAACAGGCTTGCGTGATCATCAACGCCGGTACCGCTCTGGTGGTGGATGGTATTGACGCCGACGGTATTTTTCTCGGCGGGGCCATCGCGCCGGGACTGGCAATGGCGGCCAAAGCCATGCACACAGGCACCGCGCAGCTTCCCTTGGCCAACTTGGAAATACCGACCGAACCTTTTGGGCGCAACACCATGGAAGCATTGAACTTGGGAGCTTACGCGGCCCTGCGGGGCGCAGCACGGTATCTGCTGGAACGTTACGCTGAAAAATTGGGGAACTGGCCGCACGTCGTGGCTACCGGCGGTGATGCCATGCGCTTGTTTGGCGACAGCGGTCTGGTCGATTCGTTTATTCCCGATCTGGTCCTGCAAGGCGCGGCTCTGGTATGGGAGCACCATCATCTCTAAACATTGGGAACGAGCCTGTAATAACTTCCCAAAAACTCACTTGCTTTTCAAAAATGCCACGTTATATTATAGGACAGCCTAGAATGCATGGTACAAGCATGTTGTCCCGAGGTTTGTTGTTTTACGAGGCGGCATGCGTGAAGTTCCGGCTGTGCGGTACTTGAGTGCGTAGGCGATTCGACATTGTGGCGGCTGAGTTGTTCGGGTGGTAATCTGAATGTCAGCCGGGAAGGACGCCCGCTGTAAGGAATGGATTCGATATGTCTGGTTCGCTCCGTAATTTAAAGCCTTGTGTTCAACCATCCGACTTTCTGTCGGCTGCATGTTTTTTTACGTTTTCATCTCTGCAATCTGAATGTATTGCGTTGTTGCAGCGGGCACGAAGTTCGCTGTTGTTTTGCACCGTCCGGATGCTGGAGTATTCATCCGAATCGGTGTCGGTCTGGTCAAGGAGCGACCCATGGCAAAAACTCGTACCACTACCGCATCTGTTGAGCAGGACATTAACGATGTCTGGAAAACATTCCAAGCTGATAAAACCGAGGTTTTGCGCAACCTGCTGATGATGGAATATCTTCCATTGGTTCGTTACAACGCGGAACGCATTTATTCCAAGCTGCCGAATGAAGTGGAACTCGATGATTTAATCCAGGCAGGAGCGTTTGGTCTCAAGGATGCCATCGAATCCTTTGACCCGGGGCGCGGCGTCAAATTTGAGACTTATTGTGCGCCCCGCATTCGCGGGGCGATTCTGGATGAACTGCGGAATATGGATTGGGTGCCGCGCCTGGTGCGTAGCCGTACCAGCAGGGTTACGCAAGCGTCGCGGCAGCTGGAAATGCAATTGGGGCGGGAGCCGACGCATGAGGAAATTGCCGCGCACCTCGGGGTGGCACTGGCTGAACTTGAAAAAATGCTGAAGGATTCCAGCGCCGTTTCTCAGGTAAGCCTGTCGCGCAAATGGTTTGAATCCGACAGTGATAAGGAAGTTCACGAACTGGATGTCCTGCGGGATAAAAACGCGGATTCGCCATTGGCCATTTTGCATCAACGCGACCTCAAGGACCTCATTACCCGTGGATTATCCCGGCAGGAAAAAATGATTCTTATTTTGTATTACTACGAAGATATGACGATGAAAGACATTGGCGCGGCGCTGGAACTTTCCGAATCGCGCGTCAGTCAGATGCATTCCAGTATCATCGCCCGTTTACGATCACAGTTGGCGAATCGAGAGAAAGAATTTTCTCCCGATTAGCGGTGGTGGCGTTTTTTGCATTTATTTTATCTCTTCCGGGTTTATCGGCACCGACACCTGTCGATGTCGGCTTGCCAGAAAAGCGCGGGTCAGCAGTACCGCGATGGTACCGAGTGCCAATCCACAAACCAATCCGCCCAACAATAAAGGGCCTAGAAATTTTCCGAATATTTCAAACCATGAAAGGCTCCGATACGCTGCAATCGACGTTGCTGGGAAAGAGCCGTGCAGGATCAGATTGCCGGTCGCGATATCCATAAAAATTAAAATCGGCATCAGTGGTGGCAAGGAAAGTTGTGTGGCCGCCAGCGTAACGGGGATATTAATGTGCAACCGTCGGGCGGTGTAAAGCGCTAGAATGGTCTGGATACCATAAAGAGGTAGAACGGCAATTAATACGCCTACGCCCATGGCGGTGGCCAGCATGGCGTGCGCCAGCGCATCGCAATGGGACAAGCCCAGTTGCCGCTTCCAGAAATACCAGTTGCCGATGTCGCGCCAGTGCACCTTTTGGTACTCATAAGCTATGTGACATTTACGACAGGGAAATGGATTGATGATTCGCCAGGTTGTCAGCAGCACGTTGAGTCGCACGCCGCGGAGGGTGTCCCACACCGGGCGGAAATGGGTAATGCGGTCTGCGGCGGAAAAATAAATACAGGTGATCGGTGCGGACCTTATCTGTAAACCAGCCCAGGCGTGTCGCACCAGCGTTTCGGTTTCAAAATCAAAGCGACGGAATAGATGCCGGAGCGTACGTGTATGCTGTAACGGATAAATTCGCAGCCCGCACTGGGTGTCGGGAACATCCTGTCCGGTTTGCAGCATCATCCAGAAGCGGGACATATCGCGCCCCCGCTTACTGCGCGCCGGGACGTTCGCAAAATCCATCTGTCGATCACCGATAATCAAGTCATCTGGAAATAAATGACTGATCTGCATGAGCCGAAAAATATCCGTTGGCAAATGCTGGCCATCAGAATCAATAGTGATGGCATGGGTGCAACCGGCCTGCCAGGCGGCGGCAAAACCGGTCAGCAAGGCGGCACCCTTTCCCCGGTTCCGGCGGTGCCGCACAATGTGCAGCAAACTGTGCGGACCGGAAGCATACCGTGTTTCCAGGGCATGCAACACCGCTTCCGTAGAATCCGTGCTGCCGTCATTAATCACAAAGACCATGGTCTCCGGAAGTCGGGTCAACACTTCATCAACAATCTTGCTGAGCGTTTTGCCGTGGTTATAAACAGGAATAATGACCGCATAGATAAGGGCCTGCGGGAGTGGCGTGCTGGCGGCGGACGCGCCGGAAGGCCCGGTTGCGGCGCTGTCCGATGTGCGGTTGGGCGTCATGACGGTAAGGCGATCCGACGTCATAAAGTTTTGTATCCCAAATTCGCGTCAATTACCTGCGCGTAATACGCCCGATTCTACCCAGTTAGACGCCAGAAACAGCATCCCAATACCGCTACCTCATTGTGTTACGCCGGCTCTTTTAATTGATCCGATTTGGGCAGGTCTTTAAGGCTGCCTAAACCAAAAACTTCAAGAAAGTGTTTGGTGGTGCCATATAGCATTGGCCGCCCCACCTCCTCGGCGCGCCCCACGATCTTAACGAGATTGTATTCCATCAGTGTACGGATCACTTCCCCACAGGCCACGCCGCGGATCGCTTCCACATCCACCCGCAAAATCGGCTGTTTGTACGCAATGATCGCCAGCGTTTCCAGGGCCGCCGGTGTCAGTCGGCCCTCATCGCGTTTCCGCATGAGCCGCTGAATATATTCCGCATACTGCGGCAAAGTCAGTATCTGATAGCCCCCGGCCCGCTCTTCAATTCGGAACGGCGCCTCCCGCTGGTTATACCCCTCATTAAGCTCCGCCACCGCCGCCTTTACCGTTCGCGTTGACTCCAACCCCAATGTCTCAGTGATCTTGGCCGCCGATAATGGCACATCACTGGCGAACAACAACGCCTCAAGCACCTGCCGCAACGGCATTTGATCCGTTGGGCTGATATTGGCCACGGCCTGTCCGTCAACCGGTGCCAACACCACTTCTTCGGACGCCGGTGCCATCGTGCCTGACGGATTTTCTTCCGCGGAATTTGCGGTCAGGTCTTCCGGCGTTGTTGTCGACACCGGTGGCTGGAACT
This sequence comes from Phycisphaerae bacterium, assembly GCA_049977145.1. GTDB lineage: Bacteria > Planctomycetota > Phycisphaerae > WQYP01 > WQYP01 > JAMDCX01. Next base: position 23,165 of record JBMFGW010000002.1, on the reverse strand, counting down.
CTTGAGAAGACAACTCTGCTTCCGTCGCGGTATTCATCCCTTAGAATTTACCCCGTACCCGGCGGGGAGTAAAGTCAATATGATATAATTATGGTAAAAGTAGCCGGTTCCGGTTCTGCAATGGATATGATGTGACGGATTTTCACGCCAACGACAGCCCGCCAAAACCGTCCGCCGCCGACGGCGCTGCGCCACACCTTACACGGCGCAGTGTCGGCAGCGCGGTCTGGATGGTGTTGCAGACGCTCGCTTCCAAGGGTTTTGGCGTCGTTGGACAGATTATTCTAGCCCGTCTGTTGACCCCGCATGATTTTGGCCTCGTCGGTCTGGCTTATGCCGCGGGATCCATTCCCAATATTCTCCGCAAATCCGGCATGCCACAGATTTTGGTGCAAAAACAACGTACCTTTGCCCGCTGGGCCACTGCGGCCTTTTGGATGGAAATAGCCCTGGGACTGGCGGCAGGTCTGCTGATGTTGCTGGCGGCTCCGTATGCGGCCATGGTTTTTCATGCGCCACGGTTAATACCGATTATGGAAATTATTGCCCCCGGCGTCGCCATTACTGCGCTATTTGCGATCCCGACCGCGCGACTTACGAAAGATATGCGATTTCGAGAACTGGCGATGATCGGCCTGGGCTACAATCTCACCGCTATGGTACTTAGTATTGTTTTGGCGGCCACGGGATGGGGCGTGTACAGCTTCGTCATTCCACTACCGGTGGTGGGGGCCCTGCGGGCCGTAGCGCTCTGGATCGCGGCCCCCACGCATATTGGATTTGAACCACATTTCAACCGCTGGCCGAAATTGTTTGGCGACTCCGGCTTATTGCTGGGATCGGTGGTATGTGTGACTATCAACCGAATTGCGGAAATGGTGTGTCTGCGGGCTTTTGCTCCGATCACGATGGTAGGAAATTATTTTTTTGCCTCCAATTTATCCACGCAGGTAACGCAGGTTGTTTCCACCAATGCCGCCGGAGTCTTGTACCCGGCTTTAACCAGCATCCAAAATGAAACGCAACGGCAAAGCCGCGCCTTTCTCCGGGCGGCCAATCTGGTGACGCTGCTGGGTATGCCGTTATGTGTGCTGGAAGCGCTGTTGGCCGGGCCAGTGCTGACGCTGGTCTATGGTGACAAATGGCGGCTGGCGATTCTACCGTTGGAATTTTTGGCATTAGGGGCGGCGTTTATGTTGCTCATGGAGCCGGCGCTGAATTTATTACTGGCGCAAGGGCGTTTCGTCTTTCAGTTGGGATGGGCTTCCGGCAGCGCCCTGCTGTTTATTCCCCTGGCTTTTTTCGCCGCGTGGAGCGGTGGGGCGGTCTTGCTGGCGGCCATGGTCGCAATGTATTGGGCCGCAGCCGCGCCGCTGTTGGTGCGGCTGGCCATCGGCTACGGCGGCGGCACCTGGCGGGATGTGGCGGCGCTATTTCTTATTCCGGCGGCCATGGCTGCTGCGGCGGCGCTGCCGTGGCTGGCCGTGCGTATACTGGCCGGTAATATGGCCATACCGGCTTGGGAAAACGCGGGCGCGGGCAGTTTATCATTTATACTTATTTACACTGCTTTACTGGTATGGTTTCGCGGCGGGGCGTTGACCGATTTCTGGAAGTCGATCCGGCGGTAAGCTCAAATTGTCACGAACCCGAAACCGCGGGGGCGGCGGCGGGCTTTATGTTTTCCAGCCGTTGATCAGTGGCGAGGAACGCGGCAAATTGTTCGGCAGGTACTGGCGGGCTGAAATGGTAACCTTGCATGGAATGACAGCCCAGCAGTTTTAATAGCGTGACTTGTTCCATTTTTTCCACGCCCTCGGCTACGGTGCGCAACTGCAGATTGTCGGCTAAATCCACGATGGTATCCACCACCGCCAGGTCTTTGGGGTCATCCATCATGTCGCGGACGAAGGAGCGATCAATTTTCAGTGTGTCGATGGGAAACTGGGTTAGATAACTCAAACTGGAATACCCGGTGCCAAAATCATCCAGCGAGAAACGTATTCCGAGTTTTTTAATTTCCAGCATACGATTACGCAGCGTTTCGGTTTGCTGCATGAGCGTGCCTTCGGTTATTTCCAGTTCCAACAGGGAAGGCGCTAAACCGCTATCCGCCAGGACCGTACGAATGGTCTGTTCCAACGCCGGTTCGCGGCATTGCAGCGCGGACAGATTTACCGCAATAGGAACCACGGGCAGCCCGGCGAGCTGCCAGCGGCGGTTCTGCATACAGGCGGTGCGCAGCACCCATTCGCCAAGCGCCAGAATCAGTCCCTTTTCCTCCGCCAGTGGAATAAAACGCAAGGGGGAAATAAGCCCGCGTTCCGGATGTTGCCAGCGGATTAACGCTTCCGCCCCCATAATTTGCCCGGTCTGAAGATTGACGACCGGCTGATAGTGCAGCACAAACTGTTCCAGACGGATGGCTTCGCGCAGATCGTTTTCCATGCGAATGGAATCCAAGGCCGCCTCATGCATCTCGGGAGTATGGAACGTGGCGCGATTGCGGCCATCTTTTTTCACATTATACAGAGCTTCATCCGCAGTGCGCAATAGCGCGCCGCTGTCTAGCCCATCCCGGGGGAAAATACTCATACCGATGCTGCAGGTGATATGAAATTTTTCACCGGAGATAACAAATGGTACATTCATGGATTCGATGATTTTCCGGGAAACCACCGCCACATCCTCCGGTAATTTCGGATCCGGAATCAAGACGATGAATTCGTCGCCGCCCAGCCGCGCCAAGGTATCTTCCGTGCGTAACGTATTGCGGATACGTATGGCCGCGGCTTGCAAAAGTTCATCGCCGCAATCATGGCCTAAGGTATCGTTGACCATTTTGAAATTATCAAGATCCAGGAACAGGATGCCCACCAGGCTGGCGCGGCGCTGCGCCTCGCGAACGGCCTGTTCAATGCGGTCGATGAGCAACGTCCGATTGGGTAGTCCGGTCAGCGCGTCATGGAAGGCCAGATAACGAATGTGCTCTTCGGCTTCCTGCCGCTCGCTGACATCATGAAAGATGCTCAAAACGAAATGTCGCCCCTGCAGGTCCACCCGCGATTCTACCGCCTCTATGGGTACGGTGTGCTGGTCTTTACGCACGACGCTGAAACTGGAATCGACCGTGCGCCCGGTAACCAGAATCTTCACATAACGTGCCATCGCGTCGACCCGCTGATTTTTTGGAAATAACGCCGTGGCTGGCAACTGCATAAGTTCTTCGCGGGTGTACCCCAACTGCTCCATGGCACGGCGATTGGCTTCCACAATCCGACCATCGCCGTCGGTCAGGATAATGGCGTCGCCGGCCCCTTCCATCACGATGTGGTAGCGCTGTTCAGAATCGCGGAGCGCTTGCTCGGCGGCGGTGCGGAAATTGTCGCGGGCGATATCCTCCATGGCGAACGAGACGCTGTTGGAAATCTCAGTAAGTAATTTGGTAAACTGTGCGTCGAAGCGATTTTCACACACGCTGTAAATTACCAGAGCGCCCGTGACGGTATTGTTGCGGCGCAGCGGAAAAGCGGAGGCGGACTGCAGGCCGGCGTGGATTGCTTCAATTTCCCAGTTCCGCGATGGCGATAGAAAATTCATCCGATTAATAATTGTGGGTTGTGCGGACGCCATACAGGCCGCCACCGGCTGGCAATCGGCCGGTATGGCACGATCTTCGTCGAATTGTATCCGGCTAAGGTAAGTGATCACCGCCGGACCGGCACTGGCGGCGGGTCGGATTCGCCCGCTGGCGGAATCGAGCAGCACGATGGCCGCCAGATCAAAATGGCCCAGTTGGACGATAATTCGGCAAACTTCCGCAAATAGCTCCTCCTGCCCGCAGCGGTGGGCGATAAGCCTGTTGGTCTGACTTAACGCCTCATACAGATCACGGACCTGACGAATATGTCCTTCGGCGGTGGTGCGTTCCACGATGGCGCCGATGAGGGAGCGGTACATGGAGATAAAAAGGAATGCTATAATTGCGGTTATTAAGACCGTTAAGGTCCTGCTGATAACCATCCAAAAGCGCATATTGGATAGCTGTGCCGTAAGTATCTTCTGTAGCCAATATATGGAGAGCCGGGAAATCAGTGAAATATTGGCCGTCATTTTATCAATGGTCAAAAGCAGCAAACTGCGGGTATTTACATCGAAATTACCAGACGCCGCAGCTAATTTCAAAAGGCTGGCACTTTGCGTCCGCAGTTGGGAAAGCGGGCTGTTCATAAGCTTAAAAACCCGCGGATTCGACTGGACAGACCAACGTAAATCATGCTCGATGTTGGTCATGTTGTCCCAGTAAAGGCGGTTCGCGAGTTGGCGGATTCGGGATGATTGCTGCGCGGATTGGGCGGCCGTATGTGGTCTAGTCAACAGGATAACCCGCAAGGTATTAAGCAGTGCTATGGTACGGGGTATCTCGGTACGCATAGCCGCTATCATCCCGATGCTGGCCGGATCATCATTGCGCCGCAGTTTCGCATAATCTGATGCAAGCAGCATAATATTCCATATTTGTCCCAATTCATGGCGGTATTGGGCGGATAAAGCTTGCGGTGCCGCGGCGGTCTCGGTGGTTTGTAATTGATTCCAATTTTTAATGACAGTGGACCACAAGCCTTGCACGTGCAGCGACCGGGCGCGGCTGTGGTTATCACGTTTAACTTTGGCCAGTAGATAGTTAATTTGGCCGACGGTTGTCATGGCATTCGTGGCGGGGATGAATTCGCCGTTATCGGTGGCGAGAACCGCTTGTTCGTGGGCCTGTAGCAGCAGCATCAGTGTCGGCAGGTATTGGCTATAACGGGTCCACCGCAGCTCGGCACGCAGCACGCTGATTTTGTCGCTCTGCGCGGCAAAAAGTTGATACAGGGGGATGGTGACGGCCAGCAGAATTGCCAAGCCTACCAGTGCAAATTTTGTGGGGTGTTTCAGCCTGTTCATAAAGGCTGTTAACGGGTCACTCATTGTAAATAAAACCTCATTCCCCTCGGCGTACAAAAGTATTCCTCCGCCGCCGGCGTCTCATAAAAACAACTGCACCTTGACACACAATCGGCCACCCCGGTCTCCATAGACGGATTCGTTACCCGCCTGCGTTTTCATTCGGCGATGGCGGCGTTCGGCTACCATCAATAGTCTCATTATCGGCATTATCGGCATACATCTGTATGATCGCCCGAAGAAAAAATATGATCACCATCAAAATGACAATTTCAAATGACAATTTGACCTGCCGGACGTTTAATACTATACTTCCTGAAAATAATCACCCGGAAGAGCCGGGAATTGGGATATGTTTTTGGCTATCCGTGCAAGGGGTTAAAGCTGTTTTCCACCCGTATCAATAAAACGCCTCCTCTTGGTCGTCCATGGTATGCTGCGGTATTCGCTCTAGCTTTGCTTATAGCGGCGGGGTGTTCTTTTGAACCCGCGCTAAAAGTGCCAAAAGAACCGGTGGTAAAATCCTACACGGTCGGTGCACGGCCCAAAAAAATCAAGGCGATTTCCGGCGTTGGCGCCGCCGGTACGGCCCAGGCCTTTGCGTATGGGGCCAAAGTGGAAGCAAGGTGGTGGAAGTTATACAACTCCAAGGCCGTCGATGCGTTGGTGCTGCGGGCTATTAAAAATAGTCCAACCCTTACGGCGTCGGAAGCGGTGCTGCGGGAGGCTCATGAAAATCTAAAATCGGTGGAAGGTATATTCTTCCCGCAAATTGGACTTTCCACCGCCGCGCAAAGGGAGCGGCAAAGCGGCGCTGGTTTCGGCGGCCCAACCCGTACCTTTTCACTTTACACCGGTGATGTTCAGGTCAGTTACGACCCGGACATATTCGGGCTTAACCGTCTGGTCACCCATTCCTTTAAAGCCCAGGAAGATCAACAACGTTATGCCCTGCAGGAAGCGTATCTGACGTTGGAGGGCAACACCGTCACCACGGCCATAGAGGTCGCATCGCTGAACGCGCAGGTAAAAACCACACGCACGTTGATCGGCGGAGAAATGAACATTCTGAAGATTGTCAAACAGCAGTATCGTTTGGGGGCTGTGACCTATCTGGACGTGGTAAATCAGGAAAGTCAGGTGGCCGCCACGCAGGCGACATTACCGCCGTTGGAACAGTCGCTTGCCGCGGCACGGCACGCCTTGGCGGTATTGCTGGGGCGGATTCCGTCGCAGGCGAGGATTCCCAATCTCAACTTGAATCAGCTGAAACTGCCGGTTACATTGCCCGTGACGTTACCTTCTTCGCTGGTGCACCAGCGGCCGGATATTTTGTCCGCCGAGGCGCAACTGCGGGCTGGCAATGCGCAGGTGGGCGAGGCGATAGCGAAAATGTATCCATTGATTCAAATTACGGGCGATCTGGGATTTGAAAACGGACGTTTGGCGAACTTCTTTGATGCGTCCAGTCTGATTTGGTCGGTGGCCGGTAGTTTGACGCAGACGATTTTTGACGGTGGCAGCCTGCGGGCCAACAAACGGGCGGCGGAAGCAGCACTGCAGGCGGTGGTGGCGGACTATCAAGGAACGATACTCAATGATTTTGCGCAAGTCGCCAACGCTCTGCGTGCGGTGCAGCATGATGCGCAAACACTCCAATATGACCAGCGGGCTTATTTGGCGGCAGTAAACGCCTATAAGCTGGCACGCTGGGAATACAAGGCGGGTGCTGTCGATTATACCACCCTCTTGACGGCGCAAGTACAGTATCAACGGTCCAGTCTGGCGGTGGTAACCGCCAAATCCCAGCGCTATCAGGATACTGCGGCATTATTTGTTGCCATGGGCGGTGGCTGGTGGCCCAAAGAATATCGCACGGTGCCGAAGCGCCCGCCGGCAAAAGTTGTAAAAGCTCCCCTGACCCGGCCTGCAACGACGCAGCCGGCAGTTGGAAAGTAAGCGTGAGGTCCGCAAAGATTATGGCGAAACGTATTATTATTTCTGTCATTCTGCTGGTGATTTTTCTGGCGGTGATTGGAGGTTTGTTTTACTTCAAGCTCACGATCAATAAAAAAATCGCCTATGCCATTGCCCACATGCCTATCCCGCCGATCACCGTCTCCACTGGCCACGTGCGGTCCATGGTGGTGCCAGAGTCCATTCACGTGGTCGGCAGCTTGACGGCGGTTCAAGGAGTGCAGGTCTCAGCGCAAATATCGGGTAATGTCACCGCCATTTATTTTCATTCCGGGCAAATGATCAAATCCGGCCAAAAGCTGGTGCAGATTGATAATACCACGCAGTTGGCACAACTGAAGGCCGACCTGGCTGCCGAGTTCCTGGCGAAAACCAATCTGCTGCGGACGGAGAATCTTATCAAACATCGCGCCGCGGCTCAGGCGACCTTGGATGCCAATCGGGCGGCGCTTTTACAAACCAAGGCGCAGGTATCGGGTGATCGTGCGACCCTGGCTAAACTGGCGATTACCGCACCGTTTACCGGTTATCTGGGGCTGCGGCAGGTGAGCCTGGGGCAATATGTTTCTCCCGGTACGCCGATTGTTACGCTTAATACCTGGCAACCGCTTTACCTGGATTTCTCTATTCCGCAGAATTATCTCTCCGATGTAAAAACTGGCCAGACCGTTAAATTAACGGTCGATGCTTATCCGGGGCAGATATTTACTGGAAAAGTGGAGGCGCTCTCGTCGCAAGTGGATGTCGGCTCCCGGAATATCCAAGTACAGGCGGTACTGCCAAACAAGCGGCTCCTGCTCAAGCCGGGATTATTCGGCGAAGTTGATCTACTCACCGGCGTGGCCAGGAAGGAATTGGCGGTGGATGCCGAGGCTATTACGTACAACACCTACGGCGATTATGTCTATCTGGTCAAAAAAACAGTCAAAGCCGGAAAATCAGAACTGACGGTCGGCACCGCGATGGTGACGACTGGCGATCAGATTGGCAATGACATGGTGGTCAGATCCGGATTGAAAGCCGGAGAGGTGGTAGTGACGGCGGGGCAGGTGAAATTACGGCCCGGCGCGGTGGTCGTGGTTAGCAACAAGATAAAACCGTAAGGCAAGGTTTAAGCGTTAATGAAATTCACAGACTTATTTATCAAGCGTTGGGTATTGGCCAGCGCGATCAATCTGGTGATTCTGGTGCTGGGGTTGCGCGCGTGGTTGAGCATGACTACGCAGGAATATCCTACGATTACCAGCACTATTGTAACGGTCACTACCGCTTATCCCGGTGCGGATCCCGCCGAAGTGCAGGCGTATATCACCTCACGGCTGGAACAGGCCATAGCGCAGGCTCCGAATATTGATTACATGTCGGCTACAAGTTCGGAAAGTACGTCGGCGATTACCTGTTATATGGTCCTGAATTCCGATCCGAATGCCGCTGTGTCCCAGATATTGGCCAAAGTACAGCAAGTGGCCAGCCAGTTGCCACCGGCCAGCCAAACCCCGGTGATTAACGAGGAAGTCGGGGATGCCAGAGCGTTACTTTATCTCGCCTTTTCCAGTAAAACCATGAATCAGCAGGAAATCAACGATTATCTGCTGCGGGTGGTGCAACCCAAGATGCAATCCCTGCCCGGAGTCAGCCAGGCGCAGATTCTGCCTTCCGGTACTGGCTCCAGCGGCAACAGCTTCGCCCTGCGCGCATGGCTGATACCATCCAAGCTGGCGGCTTTGAACCTGACACCGGCGGATGTCTCCGCCGCTTTGGCTAACAATAATTTCGTGTCCGCGATCGGAAGAATTCGTGGTAAAAATATTGCGCAGGTAATTACGGCCGATACGTCCATTAACAATCTGGCGGATTTCAAAAATCTGGTCATCAAATATGTCAATGGTGTGCCGATTCGACTTAGTGATGTGGCCCGCGTCGAAATGGGGGCGCAAAACTACAATCAGAGCGTATTGCTCAATGGAGCGCCGGCGGTATTTATTGGGATTTTTCCCAGTCCCACGGCCAATGACCTGACGCTGGCGCATGAAGTGCATCTGGCGCTGGCGCAGATTAAATCCGATCTACCGCCGGGGCTGCACGCCACGATCGGTTATGATGGAAGTGTCTACATCAAGGCGGCCATCGCCGAGGTGGAGCATACCGTATTGATCACACTGGGCATTGTTATCGTGGTCATATTTTTGTTTTTGGGTTCCTTCCGCTCGCTGTTAATACCGGCGGTGGCTATTCCACTTTCCACGATTGGCGCCGGTCTGTTTATGATCGCCTTCGGATTTACCATTAACCTGCTGACCTTGCTGGCGGTCATTCTGGCAATCGGTCTGGTGGTCGACGACGCCATCATCATGGTGGAAAATATACATCGGCATATTGATGAGGGGCTTACGCCCTTGCAGGCGGCGTTCAAAGGCGCACGCGAACTGGCCAGCCCGATCATCGTGATGTCCACCACGCTGGCTGCGGTATATGCACCGATCGGCTTTATGGGCGGGCTGACCGGCAGCCTGTTTACAGAGTTCGCTTTCACGCTGGTCTTCACCGTCATTATCTCTATGATTGTGGCCCTGACGCTTTCGCCTATGTTAAGCAGCAAATTTCTCAAACCCGCATCCGAGCATGGGCTGGTGCATTTTCTGGACATGCTGTTTACGAAATTGCGCGATGGCTACGAACGATCCCTGCACACGGTTCTGGCCTTTCGGTGGTTGGTGCTTATTATGGCCTTGGTGCTGTTTGTCGCCATTCCGTTTATGCTCATCGAAACACGCAGCGAATTGGCCCCGACCGAAGATCAAGGAATCCTGTTCTTCACCGGCATTGGCCCGCCCACGGCGACACTGCATTACATGACCGCCTATGCCACCCAAATCCGCCAGATTTGTCAAAGTTTCCCGGAAACCCAAAAAGTGTTTCAAATCAATGGATTCTCGCCTTTGGGACCGGGTTACAACACCCTCGTTGGCGGCATGATGCTTAAGCCGTGGAATCAGCGGAAGAAAACCCAAATGCAGTTGGCCCAGCCCTTCCAGCAAAAACTTTCTAAAATTGCCGGACTGCAGACCATTGGATTTTCGTTGCCGGCGATTCCCGGCGCCGCTTTCGGATTGCCCATCCAATTCGTTATCACCTCCACCAAGGGCTATGAATATTTGGACACCGCCGCAAAAAAACTCATTATTGCGGCGCAAAAAAGCGGCAAGTTTTTGGTCCTGCAAAAGGACCTGCGCGTGGATGCCCCGCAGGTGGCGTTACGGATTAAACATAATCTTGTCGCGGCACTCGGGCTTAATGGCAGCGACCTGGCTAACGATCTGGAACCGCTTCTGGGCGGCAACTATGTCAATCGTTTTGACCTCGAAGGCCGCACCTACAAGGTTATTCCGCAGTTGGCGGATCATCTGCGATCCACCGCCAGCATGCTGAAACGCATTTATATTCGTACCGCCGCGGGCAGCATGATTCCGCTGTCCACGGTAGTGGCCATCAAACATGTGGTGCAGCCGGAATTTCTTCCGCAGTTCCAGCAACAGAATTCCGTTACCATTTCCGCGGTTCCGGCTCCCGGTACCACCATGGGGACCGCCCTGGCGTATCTGCACACCGAGGCCAAACACCTGCTGCCAACAGGTTATGCGTTTCATTATGCCGCGGAATCACGGCAGTTTGAGGAGCAGGGCAACGCCATTTATATCACGTTTGCCTTGGCGATTATCCTTATTTTCTTGTTCATGGCCGCTCAATTTGAGAGTTTCCGCGACCCGCTGATTGTAATGTTCACCGTGCCGATGTCTATTTTTGGCGCGGCCTTGTTCATGTTCATGGGGGTCGCCACATTGAATATTTACACTGAAGTCGGCCTGATCACATTGATTGGTCTGATTACCAAGCAGGGTATTCTAATTGTTGAATTCGCCAATAAACTCCAGGAAAACGAAGGCATGAATATCTACGAAGCAATTATCCACGCCTCCGCGGTGCGTCTGCGGCCCATTCTCATGACCACCGGCGCGATGGTGCTCGGTGTGGTACCGCTGCTGGTGGCCAGCGGGGCCGGTGCCGTAAGTCGCAAAGATATGGGCTTGATGATCGCGGCGGGTTTGTCTATCGGTTGCGTATTCTCGCTTTATGTAATCCCGGTGGTTTACACTTTCTTCGCCAGTCGGAAGGAAAAAATTACACCGCCGGCCCAGGAATCGCACGCTACCGTGGAGCCTTGAGGCCTCAACAGGTAATCGTTTACGGCTGTGCGGAAAAAGACCATAGCTTTAAGCTCCTGGCGGAATATTGCCGGGCAATAGTGACCTTGCCCGCCGTTGCGGGCGGAAATCGGCGACCGTGGTTTCGGGCGTGACTAACCGATATGCGTGAACGGTTACCAAAAAAAGAAGGGCTATTGAATTTGCGGACGGCATCCGGAGACATCAAGATGCCGCCCCGCCACGGCCACGCAGTTCTGCGGATGCGCCGGGCGTCGACCGAACCGAATGCCGATTGGAATATTGAGGAACGCTTGCGCACAAGCTATTGCGATTTTCACTGTGGCTATATAGCCACAGCCAGCGGCCTTTGCGGATTGGTATGGACAAATACAGCGCGGTATCCGCAGCGTCTGCTTCGGTTTTATCCCGCCTGCCGCAATCGCCGGTTGCTGGGGCGTATTATTCGCGATGAATATCCGACGGCCAAGATGTTTGCTAAGGCGTTGCCGATATGGCTTGGTCCCTTACAGCGTTTTCTCATCGCCTATTATTCCGACGCCATAAAACCCGCAGCTTGGGTGCCCTTGCCATGGCCTTGGCTGGTGGCACATCTACACTGGGACGGCCAGACCGAATTTGGGCGAAAAGTGCTGGTCGCAACATTTAAAATTAAAACAGGAACTACGATTTCCTACGGTGAACTGGCGCGGCGGATCGGGCGGCCGCGTGCGGCTCGTGCCGTCGGCGGAGCACTGGCACGCAATCCGTGGCCGGTAATTATTCCCTGCCATCGTGTGATCGGATCCGATGGCGCTATGACGGGATTTTCCGGATATGGGGCGGTGGCCGCCAAACGTTGGATGCTGGAAATGGAGCGTTTACGGAGAACATAGTACCGGTACTATCAAGGAACTGTTGCTGGATCCGGCAGGCACCGCTGAAAAAAATCCCGCCAATTGGACCATGCGAACTGTTCAATTTGAGTATCGGTAAAGCCGGATGCAGCCAAGGCTTCGCCAAGCGTTCCCAGATCGCCGGGGCTGCGAATACCGGCGGGCAGATCCAGAGCGGAGAATCCTCCGTCCATATCCGAGCCTAGACCGACCACATCAATCCGCCCGGTTAAATCGGTGATATGCTTAATGTGCCGCACCACATCTTGGATGGTCGCCTGGCCGGTGGTCACCAGAAAACTGGAAAACAAATTGATGCCGATAATCCCATTGGCGTTGGCCAGTGCTTGAATCTGCGCATCGGATAAGTGTCGCTCGGGGTGTTGTTTTCCCGGCAGCAAACTACGACAATTGCTGTGGGAGGCAATTTTGGGGCGGCGCGTGGTATCCAGAACAGTCCAGAACGCCCGCTCCGAGAGATGGGAAACATCATGTACCATCCCCAATCTATCCGCCTCTGTTAGTAATTCCCGCCCTTCCGGCGTGACATCACCGCCGGATTGATCTCCGCCCGCCCACTGGGTTCCACTAACCCATGTCAGTGCCAAAATGCGTATTCCCATATTATGGAATACAGCCAAATCTTCCACCGTCCGGATCCCCGCTGCCCCTTCCAGCAGCAGCCACACCTCCAAAGTGGACGCCGATATCTTTGGGGAACCGTCCGCAATGGTCAGAAGTCCGTCGGCCTCCCATTGGTGATAGTGTTGAATTTGTCGCCGGGATCTTTCATGCGCCTCTTCGACGGTGCTGTAGCACCATGGGCCATCGGCCGCATGACCGGAAGCATCCGCCCGGCGTGGCTGCACAAAAATAGTCGCCACCGCGCCGCGCACAGTACTTTCCGCCAGGGATTTAAGCGTCACCGCACCGGGCTGATCGCACGCTGTCGGTGGATCGGCGAGCATGTCCCGGCCCGTTTCCGCCAGGTAGGCTAAGTCCAGATGGGCGTCAAACCAGCGTTGGATAGCCATCAATCTTCACTGCCCTGGAGGTTAATGACTTCATATTCACCGATCACCGGAAGATTGGCAAAACTTCCACCGGCGACATGCAATAATCCCAATAGTGAAAGCAATCCAAATGCCAGCCATATCAAACCGCCGATCAAAGAGGTCAGATATACCATCGCGTGCAAATGCAAAAGCGGATAACCCAGCAACATAATAACTTTGCATCCGACCCACGCGACCGCTTCCAGCACAAAAAGCAGCAACCCCTGATTAAGATGATGGCGAACAAATTTGGAATGCTGCCCGAAAACCATGGGAATGACCACCAGTATGCCCAGATAAGCCAGCAAGGCCATTCCTTTGTTTTGCCGAATGTCAGCGGTATCTTCCGCTGAGGCTTCCTGCGCCTGCCTGGTTTTTGTTAATACCGCTGGCGGCGGCGCTGCCGGTGCGGCGGGTTCTTTCGGTACTGCGCCCGGTGCGGCGGGTTTTGGCTCCGGTTTCAAATCATAATCGTTACTTTCAACCATGTATTATATCTCCTGTAGTGCTTGAATCACTCACGCATTATAACCGCAGCGCAAAAAAATAATATCAGATTAGCCGGGCAACACCCTGTTGGTGTCGGCGGCTGATCTGCCGCTGCAGATATTCAAAGACCTTTTGGGCCTGTGGAATCTGATGAATTTCCAGCAAGGGTGTCATCTGGTCATTGCTGCGTATTTCAATGGTTCCGATGCCTAGCATACGCTGCAAAACGCCCTGCCGCAGTTGTATATCCAGAACGCTGCTGAGGGATATCCAGTCGATATGCTTCGTGAATATACCACTTTGGGTTTCCACCCGATCCGCGTCAATAAGGCAACGATGATTGCGGGAACCAAAATAAATGAGAAATGCCGCAAATACATCCACGGTTAGTACCACCGCAAAAATCATTCCCGCATAAGGTTGCAGCGGCGGCAATTTATAGGCGCCCGCCGCGATCACAAGGATTACCAGGCCGGTCAGATAACGCCAAAAGTTATCCCATTGCGATACCGCTACATCAAATACCGGATCGGTCATGGTAGGCTCCGAGGTGGCCGACGTGGCGGCGGCCGTTGTCGTGCCGGGAGCATCAACAAATTCACCGCAATAGCGGCATTTATGGGCTGCTTTGAGAATCATTTCGCCACACGCCGGGCACGGTCGCAGGGCACTGGCGGGGGGCAGTGTGGTATGAATCGGAACATCCGCAATCGGCACCGCCGCAAGGGGTATCAGGGTGCGGTTACACATTGGACAAATCACATGGCGGCCCAGGCGCTGGGCTGGTATTTCCAGCGAATGACCGCACACGCAGCGTGCTTCATACAAAGTTGGAGATTTATCCATAGCACTTACGTTCCTATTATCCATTCCGGACCAAGGCCTGGTATTATTTTAATAATGCCGCATCCAGCAAATCCACACGCCCGCGCACGCCAAATCGTGTGCCGCCGTCAACCTTGAATTTCAAGAGACGCACGCCCGCGACCTTCAAGCTTACTGGATGCAGCGCCGCTCCTGGTTTGAGCAGCTTGGAAACAAACAGTCGCTTGCCATCAGCCCACACGCTTACCGTAGCCGTACCCCAGGGCCGCGCCGTGTGATCCATGGCGGGTATAAAGGTCAGTTGCGTATAACGGCCCGCCAGCGCATACGTCAATGTTGCTGCCACCTGAAGGCCCAGACCATGCGCAAAGACCCGCCCATCGGCCCGCAAGGTTTCACCAATGCAATTTTTATCTTTTTCCAGGGGCCACGCATCACCAACATACGGTATCTGTATATATTGCTGTGGTGTCAACGTGGTCAGCCAGATGAGGTGCCCTCCTAGAATGTCAATTTTTGTTACATCCGCGACGCCACAACTTACGGCCGCTAGCCCCACCGGGTTAAGTCGAATGTGTGTACCCTGCCAGTCCATTTTAGTTGCGGTTATCACCGTGCCATCCCTATATGTTATGCGGATACGCGGGCCACGTGGAATGGGAAAACGCAGCGTTTGCGCCAGCTTGATTTGGGCAATTCGCGCCAGTGGAATGCTGATGGTGCCTAACATACTTTTCCATTGGACCCTTTGCCGCGAAAACTTCAGCATGGCGCCGCTAAGTCTGTCGCCATTACGAAACCGCAGATGATCATGGATCGACTTGTTGACCGTCATAACCGCCCGTCGCCGCGACAATGCCGCGATCTGATCCCATGGAATGTGGATTCCACCGAACACGGCGGAACAAAAGGTGAGCTTTCCACTTTTTGAGGCCACGGGTTTTCCAGGAAAAACATCTCCGGTACGCAGATGCAGCCACCAAGTCGAAATAGCAGGCTCCACCGCCGCAGTGCTCTTGACGCTGCGGCGTAAAGACAATAGTTGGGCGGTGGCGAGACGAAGCGTTTGGCCGCCGGATTGCATTATTATGTCGCCTGGTTGCCGCCAACTCTGTACCGTCGCGCCGGAAATTGCTGCGATCTGGCCTTTGCTGGTAATGGCCGCCAGACGCACGCGCCAATGTGGTAAGGCCGTAGTTACCGCAGTTAATCCAGGTTCCGGTTCTGCCCCCTTGCCGTTACCGCCCCATGTCAATACCGTCGCCATAGTCACAAAAATCAGGATGGTTGGACAGGCTTTCACTTTCAACTCCGCCTATTTCTGCAATATTGGTAAATACCGGTCGGGAATCTGGAGAATAATTAACGCCATCGCGGTGGCGTAACTTTGCCCCGCGCCGCCAGTCCAGTTTCCGGAACTTTGTTGCCGCTGGATCAGATTACGGCGCATCGCCGGCCACCAGCGGGCCCAGTATTTTCCGCCCGCCAGAAACATCGCCTGCGTGGCGTAATAGTTGCCGTAGAAGTAATTTCCCTGATTGTTCGCCGGTGTGCCTGGCAGGCATTGCATGAGATAATGTACCCCATTGCC
Source organism: Phycisphaerae bacterium (assembly GCA_049977145.1). Lineage (GTDB taxonomy): Bacteria > Planctomycetota > Phycisphaerae > WQYP01 > WQYP01 > JAMDCX01. The sequence goes on along the minus strand of JBMFGW010000002.1, from coordinate 7,183 downwards.
GATGGCGGAACCTTGATAAATGCCCGCATACAAAAGTGCCGCCACCCCGGCTGCGGAGCGCGGGAAAGCTGACCCCGGCATATTAAGCATATAACTGAACCCGCCATCGGCATCCTGGAGACGATGTACAAAACTGATGGCCTTGGTAATGACCCGTTTGGGTACGGCAATTCCGGCTTCGCGGGCGGCCCTTAACGCCATGACCTGGCATATCGTCACCGATATATCTGCATCCATCGGCACGGGCTGATAGCGCCATCCGCCTTGGGCGTTTTGCGCGTTGATGATAAGGCGAACGGCACGCTGCAATTTTTCGTGCAGGCCCGGGGCACGGGATTCCCCATAAATCTCGGCTAGAAATAGCGTCGCAAATCCTTGCGAATACATGGGATCGGCGTCGGTGGCGTCTACAATCAGGCCGGAGCGCTGGCAATGATTAAGAACATAACGTAGGGCATGGGAGACATTGCGGGCATAAGGCCCCTGTCCCGGCAGGTTTCCCCCGGCAATAAGCGCCAATCCTCCCAGAGCCGTAATGGCCATCGGACCGGGCGCAAATGAACCGTTCGCGGCTTGTTGGGCCGTCAACCATTGCAACCCTCGTGCTACGCTCTGCCGCACCCGCGGCGTGATTTCATCGCGCAAAGGACTGGCCTGTCCGGCCACAAAGTTGGAAGCGTTGCGCGCGGCCATGGTGGTCTGAGACCAGCCAAAACATACTGTCGCCAGCACGGCGCATCGGGCGCATACCCCGACCACGGATCGTCGCAGCGGGGCGGTGCGACGCAACAAACACCATTTACTTACCGATAAGCAATTCATGCCATGATGCTCCAGAACTCGCAGGGTGCGGCCATATTTCCTGGCCGACGGCAGCGCTCGGCGTTACGTTGCAGTGTCAATCGCCTATGCGCCGGCATTGCTGCCGTCCGCGGCGACGTTTCCGCCGAATAATAGGACCGCGCCTGACAATCTGGAATCCGTTCCGCGTAACAGCCGGATTGCGCGGCCATTGCTTGGACAGACTCCCGGGTCAAATCCGTTTACATTCTACTGCGGTTGACGCATGGCGTATAATAATGAAACTTAGTGGACCTGTGGTAGCCGGCTACGCGTGTGCCCGGCGGGATTGCAATGCGCTAAGGAGCGATAATGGCGGCGGATGATAAATTTTCCATCGGAATTATGCAGATGCGCTGCGTAAAAGATCCGGCGGTGAATCGGCAGCACGCCGAGCACCAAATACGGGAGGCGGCGCGCCGGGGGGCGAATGTTATTTGTACGCAGGAGCTTTTTACTTCAGAGTATTTCTGCCAGACGGAATCACCTGATCTTTTCAATCTCGCCGAGCCTGTTCCCGGTCCCGCCACCGCGCGGTTCGGTAAACTGGCGGCGGAATTGAACGTAGTTCTGGTCCTTTCGCTCTTTGAGCGCCGCGCGGCGGGGCTTTATTATAACACGGCCGCTGTCATTGATGCGGATGGAACATTACTGGGTATATACCGGAAAATGCACATTCCCGACGATCCGCTTTTTTTTGAAAAATATTATTTTACTCCCGGCGACCTGGGGTTTAAGGCTTTTCAAACTCGCTTTGGCCGTATTGGGGTGCTGGTCTGCTGGGATCAGTGGTTTCCTGAAGGGGCACGCCTCACCGCCATGCAGGATGTCAGAGTGCTATTTTATCCTACCGCCATCGGCTGGCATCCGGCGGAAAAAGCGCAATTCGGAGCCGCCCAGGTGGATGCGTGGCAAACCGTGCAACGCGCCCATGCCATTGCCAATGGTGTATACGTGGCCGCCCCCAATCGCGTCGGGCATGAAGGGGCTAAAGATGGCGGCTTGGAATTCTTTGGTAGTTCCCTGATTTGTGATCCATTTGGCCGCTGGTTGCAACGCGGCTCTGTCGATCAGGAGGATATTCTTATTGCCGAGGTGGATCCCGAACTCCAGGAGACTGTACGCCGCAACTGGCCGTTCTTCCGTGACCGCCGGGTCGATGCTTATGGTGATATTACCCGGCGATTTTTCTGATCATGCCGTGTCTTGATATAGGTGTGCCTTCCGGACCCATCCATGACTGAACCCCAAAAAACAATGCGGCAATCTGCTACCATGGACCTGGCGCTTCTGCACCGGAATGGTTTTCGGATGCCCGCCGAATGGGAGCCGCACGCGGCCACCTGGCTGGCCTGGCCGCATAATAAAGAGGATTGGCCGGGAAAGTTCGCCCCTATTCCCTGGATTATCGCAGATATTATTCGGCATATCGCCGCCGCGGAAACAGTGCATCTACTTGTGCAATCCGCAGGCCATATTTCCACCGTGCGCGATATTTTGGATCGTGCGGGTGTTAAGCTCTCCGCAGTGCGGTTTCATGTACTGAAAACCGATCGGATCTGGACCCGAGATTCCGGGCCGATCTTTGTAAAAAAAATCGGAGGCGGTCCCGGAGACATGGTGGTACTGGGGTGGTTGTTTAACGCCTGGGCCAAGTATGACAATTATCATCGTGATGCGCGGCTGCCGGCCTATGTTGCAACAACTCTGGATCTGAAATTGCTCAACCCCATGGCTGCGGGCAGGGATGGGAAAACCGTGCGTATAGTGCTGGAAGGGGGGAGCATTGATGTGAATGGCGCCGGGTGCCTGCTGACCACCGAGGAATGTCTGCTTTCTAAAGTGCAATGCCGTAATCCAGGCCTTTCCCGCGCGGTGCTGGAAGAAAAGCTCTGCGCCTATCTGGGGGTTCAGAAAATTCTGTGGTTGCGCAGTGGTATTGTGGGCGACGACACGCACGGTCATATTGACGATACCGCCCGGTTTATCAGCGCTTCCGCCATCACCCTATGTGTGGAACCCAATATACGCGATGCCAACCATCGGCGAATGCTGGAAAATATCCGCCGTATTAAGGCCATGCGCGATACCAGAGGTCGCGGCTTTGACGTTATTGAATTGCCGCTGCCTAAGCCGGTTTATTTTGAAAAACAGCGTTTGCCGGCCAGTTATGCCAATTTCTACGTTTGCAATGGTGGTGTTCTTGTACCGGTATTCAATGATCCCGCGGATGTGCGGGCTTTGAAAATTTTGGAACAATGCTTCCCGGATCGCCGTATTATTCCTATATACTGCCGTGATTTGGTATGGGGTCTCGGTACGCTGCATTGTATGACGCAGCAACAGCCGCGATAATACTCGGCAAGTGGATCAAAGATTGGTAATGGGTGTGGCAATAAAGGTATGGAGTCAACATGAGAATTCTGGTAACAGGTGGAGCCGGTTTCATCGGGTCCAATCTGGCAAAGTATTTAACCACCCATGGACATGACACGGTGATTCTGGATGATTTTTCCTCTGGAGACTTCCGCAACCTGGTGAAATTTACAGGTGATGTTTATACGGATCGCTGCGTGAATCCGCCGCCGGGCCGGTTTGATGTGATATTTCATGCGGCGTCGATTACCGATACCACCGTTACCGATCAGACGAAAATGATGGAAAATAATCTGGAGCGATTCCGTACGGTGCTTTCCTGGGCCGCGCTTTGGGAAGCCCGCGTGGTCTGGGCTTCCTCTGCCGCTATTTATGGTAACCGTCCCGCCCCGATGCGTGAAGCGGATGCGCCATCTCCGCTGAATGTGTACGGTTATTCCAAACTGGCCATGGAACGATTGGCCGCCCGCTGGCATACCGCGGCGCATCTGCCGATTGTGGCTCTGCGCTATTTTAATGTCTACGGGCCGGGGGAAGCTCATAAAGGTAAATTTGCTTCCATGATCTATCAATTGGCCCAGCAGATGAAAGCTGGAAAACGTCCGCGGATTTTTCATGATGGCAATCAGCGCCGGGATTTTGTCTGGATTGACGATGTCATTCAGGCTAATGTCAAAGCCATGGAGGTGGACGGCTGCCATGTGTTGAATGTCGGCAGCGGTGTGTCGGAATCGTTTAACTCCGTGATCGCGGAGTTAAACCGGGTACTCCACACTAATCTGCAACCGGAGTATATCGACAATCCGTATAACTTTTTTCAAATTCACACCGAAGCCGATATCACCCAGGCCCGTGCCATTCTCGGTTATGCGCCTAAAATGGGCTTGGCCGAAGGGATGCTGAATTATCATGGATCTGGAGCTTTATGATGCCGGTACGAAACACTCTACACCAGCAGGCGGGCCGTGTGACTGCGCCATCCAATAAAGCGTCTGGGCGATTATGCCGGGGGCTAAGAAGCGTAGTAATGTTTTCGCATTGCGCATTGGGGCGGCATTCCGTACCGAGCTGGCGGCTCTGCCGCTGGTGGAATATCTGCTTTGTGCCTGGCCCCACGCCATCCGATTGTGGCCGCGCGTCCGAGATGGTACGGGAAATGGCCGCGTCCGATGCCGGTCGGAACCAAAAGTTTTCAGTTTGCAGTTTACGGTTTCCGACTTGCGCCTCGGGGTTTGGTGTGCTGCTGGCCGCAATTCTCACGTTGACCCTGGCCGGGTGCCGTAATGCACCCCCGGCGACTGGGATTCAAGGCCCCGCGCGGGCCGTGCGGAGCGTCAAAACGTGGCTGGCCGCCGGTGTCGGCCAATATGATGGCCGGTTGACGGGCCTATTGGATTATCGCCAGCGCGTGATCCCTATTATTGGGCATCTGAATTTGATCAATGCCTATCGCTTTACCTTACGTATGCAATCCCTTGACGGGCGTGCCGCGTTTATTTTGCGGCGTAATTGGGCGGGAACACATTTTATCGTTCCGCCGTCGGAATCTTATGTATCTGTCGCGCGGGCTATCGGGGAAGGAGTTTCGCTCGCGTTTCGTCGTCCGGAAGGCCCTTGGACCGCTCATTCGCATGCCGCTATAATTGTCGTGAAATATAAAGACGCCAATGCCAACCACTTTCAATGGCGGCTGATGCGGATGGGCCGCAGCATGGTGTTGCAACAGGCCCGTGTGCGTTGTTGCTCCGGCGCCAATGTTATGATTACCTACACGAATGTGGCGGACCATTTTCCCGGCGGCCTGACTATTTCGGATTCCCAAGCCCATTATTTGCTGCGGTTGCAATTGCGTAAGCGCGGGCGTTCGCCCGTCATGGCCGTGGCTCCATAAGCGGAGCCACGCCGCCTGTTGAATGTTTGGAGGATCATGATCAGCGTCAGCGATATAATGTGGCAACATCCGTGGCTGGCCGCGGACGCGGGAATTTTGGCCGCCGGCGCCACGGCGGTGTGGTATGGGGTGCTTTATTCCGGCAGTCAGATGCTTGCTCCGGTGACTAGGAGAATTCAACAACCCCACGCGGTGGCGTTGACTTTCGATGATGGTCCTACCGCTGGATTTACTGATCGCGTTTTGGATATTCTCCAAGATCACCATGCCCACGCCAGTTTTTTTCTTATCGGTTCGCAGGCGCGGCAAGAGCCGAATTTAGTCAAACGCATGATTGCCGAGGGGCACACCGTCGGCAATCACACATGGAATCATGATCATCATGGTGTATGGCATGGTGAGGCCTATTGGCGGGATCAACTGCTGCGTACCAGTGCGGCGCTGACGGACATTACAGGACTCGCGCCGGCTTTGTTTCGCGCCCCCATGGGGTTCAAAACACCACCTCAGGCGCGGGCCGTGCGACAACAGTCCATGCGCTACATTGCCTGGCGTGTGCGCGCGTGGGATACATTGAATATGTCGCCCCGAACCATCTGCCGCATTATTACCGCACAGATTCGCCCCGGCGACATTGTTACCATGCACGATGGCTTGGAACCAGCCCGTCGGCATTGCTCCCAGGAATCCACGGTCCGGGCCTTGCCGCAAATTCTCAAATTTCTCGGCGACCACGGCCTGCAGTCGATCAGCCTTGAACAAGGCCTTTCCGTCCCCGCCTATCAATTATAACTGGCGGTTAATCGGCTGTGCCGGCTGGTACTGTTCGTAGCGCCGTGAATGCTTACCATAATACGTAACCGTTCACTCGCTATATTTTTTTGTTTACCTACCATACGTGGCGGTCAAGGCACCATTGGGCCGGCGCAGCCAGTGTGCGCGTGGTGGCAAGGCTGAGCCGCGACCGTAAGGAGGCGGTACCGCCGTGGACGGACAGAACGCGGAAAATCAAGATTCTGGATGGGCGTTTTTGACCCTCAAAGGCCTAAGTCATGCTGTAGTGTTTGAGACGCGCGATCCGCCGTGCAGTTCGCAACCGCTTCACGGAAATCCGTGCAAATTGTTGACGGACCGGTACGCTGATGGATCGTGGCGCTGTGCGGATATCACCGCAATCAAAGGGCGGCTCCGGCGCATATTCAACTGCCAATTGAATAAGTTTAGCCGTCTTTTCCCCGACTAACTTTGCGGCCGCCGCTAACGCTCCATCAATGCCGGACGTGACGCCAGCGCAGGTAATCAGGTTGCCACTGATGACAACGCGGTCCTGCTGCGGCTTGGCGCCAAAAAAATGCAGCAAATTCAGTGACGCCCAGTGCATCGTTGCAGCCTTGCCGGCCAATAGTCCAGCCGCGCCGCAAAGTAACGCGCCCGTGCAGACAGAGAGAACAATCTTGACCCGCTTGGCGCGATCTCTAATAAAATCAATTATCTCCTGATCTTCCATGATCTCTTCCTGGCCCGGCCCGCCGGGGATTACCAGCGCCTCCAATGGCGGACAGTCCGCAAGTCTCAGGGTAGGCGTGAGAATCAATCCATGGATATCGCGCACAGGCTCCAGTGTTTTCCACAAAATATGAACTTCGGCTCCCGGCAGTCGGGACAAGACCTTGAACGGCCCGGTGAAATCCAGTTGATCAATACCCGGAAAAATCAATGCACCAATATTCATCGTCATGTACTCCAGTGCCGCGCGACCAATTTTACAATAATACACTTGGAACTTACACCCAGCGCAGCCAGCAATGAGACATCTTCAAATGTCTGAAAATGTGGCGTCATCGGAGTTTTGGAACTTTCCCGATGCGTGGTTGGCAGTTCATCCAAGCACTGGCCAATGGTCTGGCGGAAGGAACATTATGTGGGCACCAAGGTGTCAAAAATAATTAAGTGCTGTTGTCAAGAAGTAGAAATGTCACCCTGTTAGCCGAAGTAGAAGTGTCACCCTGACATCGATACTCCAGTGGCGTGGCGGCCCGGCGTAGGCGCAGGGAGGGGCGCAGCCCCGACCGGAGC
>JBMFGW010000001.1:0-99094 GCA_049977145.1 Phycisphaerae bacterium | reverse complement strand
GGCACCATCTGGCGGCTCGTCCACCAACAATTTTTACTTTACCACAAACCTCATTGCGCCATCGGAAACGCTTAACTTGTACCTGATTTCATTCGACAGCAAATCCAATATATCCGCGACGCTGCCTGACGGCGGCAGTTTTACTGCCGACAGTGTGGTATTGCCCTACAGCCCTGCCAGTGATACCGATGGCACAGGTACTGGCCACGGTTACGGTATTCTGTCACTAAATATCACCGGCGGCACGGTGGGAGAAACGCTGACCTTCACCGATACCAATAATATTACTGGAATGAGTAGCAGCAGCGACAGTTACAGTAATGTTGGTATCCAGGCGGCCAATGTGGTGGTACCCGAACCGGCGACGCTGGGCTTGGTGGCGATTGGCGGATTGGGCTTGCTGTTGCTGAACCGCCGGAAGACGGTGTGATCCGGCGGCGTAATGGTGTAACGGGCCGCAACAATGGTCCGTTGCACCACCGGCAAAGCCGGTGGCTATTGTGAGCTTGGGGGGCGGGCATCCTGCCCGCCATTGATCGGTTGTGGCCGCCCCCGTGGTGTATATGTCCTCACCCGTCGTACGTCAGCAGCCGTTGAGCTTGGGGGTGGCCATTGATCGGTTGTGACCGCCCCGGTGGTGCAGGTTTCTATACCTGTAGCCGTTCACGGCCTTTCGGCATTCCGAACTCGGTATGCGTGCACGGCGGTACCACTCCCTTACGGTCGCGGCTCGGGGTACCGTTACGCGTGGCGGGTACGCCAAAAACATCGTGCGTGAACGGTTACCAGTGAAGAGAATGTTCAATGGCTGGAGCGGCAGGGGATTGATGCCTATGTGGCGACCGGGCGGCTCAAGCACGGAGAGCAACTGCCATCGGCTCCCTGCGGACCTGTTTCGGAACACCTGAGCATAAAGGAGCGTATGGCCCGGAAGCTAAGGACGCTTGAGGGTAAGGCCATCTACGCCCGGCGCAAAGCGATAGTCGAACCGGTGTTCGGGCAGATCAAGCAGGCCATGGGATGCCGACAATTCCTGCTGCGCGGAATGCGAAAGATGCGGGGCGAATGGCAGTTGATCTGTCTGAGCTTTAACCTGCGGAAGCTCTTCCGGGCTTCGCAGATCAGCAGTGCGTGACGCAACGGGCGGGAAAACAGCCGTCGGCCTCATAAAAATGGCCACCGATACAATATTTAATCTTATTTTTACCATTGATGGAAAAAAATAGGACCGCCCAAATATTTTAAGCCGCAACTGAAAATAATGAAAAATTTATTCGGTGCCCCAAAAATCATTACACGGACAGGCTCCTAGTCTCTTTACGTGGAATGTATTGTCTCCCGGAGGCGGGCCGGGCGGTCCAGACTGGCCAGATCCGGTGCATGGCTTGCTAGGCCGAACCAACGGCACAGGATTAGCCAATTTTGTTTTCTTTGACGGTCACGCGGAAACAATAGACACGGCAAAAATTCCGGCGGGAGGGAACAATTACCTTTCCCCCTTCTGGAGTGGAAACGGAGGTTGGTGAGGCGAGACCTTTATGTTCGGCACCTGTGTCGGGAGTACCTCGGCCCGCAGTGACCGAATGCCCAGTAAAGTTTGCATATGTTGTGCAAGCTAAGTTTTGTTCATGCTTTTTTAGGAGCAAGTTATGAGTAGGTATACACTAATGAGTTGTTCTGCCCTAGCCGTCGTTATGTCGGCGGCGGTACCGGCAATGGCGTCAATTGTCGTTATCCATCAATGGGACATGGGGGCATCCGAAGTTGCCGGTGGAAATGGCAATGTCATCGGGCAGCAGTTGCCGGTTGGTGGCAGTCAGACCGATCTGGTTGGCGGGGCCAACGCAGTGAATTTAAGCAATGAGTTGGGTGGAAGCGGCCTGTATACTGGGCCAATTTATACCAGTAATGCCGCACCAGGAAACTCGGTTGCGGTGCAATTTACAGGCGACGCCGGGCAATCTCTCACGGCGGCAGGTGCCTTTAATTTGACGTCAAATTTCGGGTTCCAACTGTGGGTCGACCCAACTGACACTAATAACCGCATGATTGCCTACGATGGAAGTTCTGGCTCCAATGGGTGGGGCTTGGTGGAGTACGGCGGACACTTGGATGGGTTGCTCGGTGGCGTTGCGTTTGTAAATGGACCAACCATTAATCCGGGCACTTGGACGAATCTGGCCTTGGTCGTCGATGGCCAATCGAACGCGACCACGCTTTACGTCAACGGACTAGCGTACGCAACCGTTAACAGCATGCCGGTCGCCCCAACTGTGGATAGCTCCGGATTCGGCTTTTATGTAGGATCAGATGTAGGCCTCCAGACAGCTTATAGCACGGTCGACAACGTCCGAGTGTTCACATTCGCACCAGGTGCTTTCTCGGCATCAGATTTGGCGGAGCCAGGTTTGGCTGTCCCAGAGCCGGCATCGCTGCCACTGCTGGCAATGGGAGTCGTTGGCCTGCTGCTGTTGCAACGGAAGCGAGTTGCCTAAAGGTGTCCCAAGTTGCCTGCGCGATACCAGTCGCACAGGCAACTTTTTCACGTTCCATCTGAAGTTGTAATTTGCGGGTGCTCTTATTTCCGCAAGTGGCCTGGTGCGAACATACGACGGGAGCGGCAAAGTGAGTCTATCGCTACGAGCCAGTATTCAATGGGTGGCTTTCGGAGTATATTTTTCTCTGCTGAGCCTAACCCTTCCAGCCATTCCCGCAACAGCGGCGGTGAATGTGATACACCGTTGGGACATGGGGACCACGGATACTGCCAAGGGGGACAGGATTGGTTGCCAGGTCGATGCGCCGGGTGGGTACGGCACGCCGGGTAGGCACAATTATAGCCAGCCTGATCTGGGAACGGGTCCAAAAATTGATTTGCAGAATAGCGTGGGCGTAAAAGGGCCGATCTACTCGGGAAACGCCGCACCTGGCTCCACGGTGGCCATAAAGTTTACCGGGGATGCGTACGAATCGCTGGTTAGCGCGACATGCATTAAACTAATTCACGATTTTGGACTTCAGCTTTGGGTTAAGGCGAGGGACGCTAGCGATCGAATGGTTGTGTACAATGGCAACCCTGCAAAAAATGGATGGGGCATCATACAACGAAATGGCCACTGGGACGGCCTTCTCGGCGGCACGGCGTTCATCAAAGGAGCAAGAATTGTCCCCGGTAAATGGGTCAACCTGGCACTGGTCGTGACCAGCAAAAAGGTCAAGCTCTATGTAAACGGAAAATCCTACGCCAGTTTCCAGGGCGGCCCAAACCCTCCGTCGCCGGCGGCGGGAGGGGATGGATTCTGGATTGGCTCGCAGCGGAGAATCCAGACCGCATATTGCAGTGTTGACGACGTGAAGATATTCACATTTACCCCAGGCGGATTCGCGGCGCGAGACTTGGCTTCTGCGGCAAGGGAAAGATAATTTCTCCCAAACGCTGAGCGGGCAGTGAAACTGCCCGTATCCTGCCCGCCGATCGCCGACGGTTCTGGCGGTGAATCGGCTGCGGGCAGTACTGACCAAAGACCGTCTGGATAATGGCATGAGGCTTGATCGCGTGACCAAAATCAATCGAAGGGCTTGGAACCAGACGGTGGTCGCCACTGTCGCCGGATTGCTGTGTGGTTGCCAGTCACCACGGACGGGAATCGCGGACGCCGGACTCGTAGGATTTACCATATATGTCAGCCCATCCGGTAACGACGCTTGGAGCGGAACAATTCCCAACGCCGACGGAGCACAATCAGACGGCCCGGTGGCCAGCATACATCGGGCACTAGAAATTGTGCGTAGTCGGGACCGCACCGCCAAGTTCAAATCAACCACCCGCATCGTTCTACGTGGAGGCGTTTACGGGCTGAAAAAAACCATTGTACTCTTCCCCGGTGATTGCGGAACTGCGGAAGCCCCCTTGATCATCACCGCCTATCCCGGCGAAAAGCCGATCATTTCCGGCGGGATAACGATCAAGAACTGGAAAGCCCGCACCGATGGATTATGGGAGGCAGCTGCCCCCGAAGCGATGGATACTGTGACAATCAACCAACTCTTTGTGGGGGGGCAACGCAAAGACCGCCCGCGACTGCCGGGCAAAAACTGGTATTTCATGGCGGGCTTGGTTGCACAACAGGAATTACGCAACAGGGCCTTCCATGTTGAGAAAGGGCAGATTGGCCCAGATTGGCACGCGCTAAGAGACGTGGAGGTAGTCTCCTTTGAAAGCTGGACCACTGAGCGTCAGTGGGTGCAGTCGGTTGATACGAAGACCGACACCGTGTATCTTCAGAACAGTGGGCATGAGTTTGGAACTTTTGAGATAAGGCAACGCTTTTACATTGACAACGTGCGCGAAGCACTGAAAGAACCGGGACAGTGGTACTTTGACCGGCCTGCCGGAAAAATCCTATATAAGCCGGATACTGGTGACCGCCTGGCTAAATTTAGCGTGGTTATTCCCGTGCTTAGACACCTCATCGAGTTTCGGGGTTCCCCGGAACGCAACGCTTACGTTCAACACGTTACAGTCAAGGGCTTGTCTTTGCAGCACTCGGCTTGTACGGTGTCCCGAGATCGCTTGGCAAACGACAATCAATCCGCAACACATGGTTGGGAGGCGGCCATTTTCGGACATGGCGCTAGAAATATAAGAATTCTGGATTGTGACTTATGCCACTGCGGCGAGCACGGAATTCGGTTTATGGGGGCCAGTGAGGGTATAGCCATCCAGCAATGCCATATTCATGATATGGGCGGCGGAGGGGTGTATCTTGGTTTGGATTGTCCCATTTCGGATTATTACAAACTGCCTACCGCTGCACGATTTACCGCTGCATGCCTGATTGACAATAATTTTATCCATGACAATGGCAAGCTGTTTCCACAAGCATGTGGCGTTTGGATTGGTCACGCCAGCGATAATCGCATCAGCCACAATGTTATTATGAATTTATATTATACAGGCGTCAGCGTCGGTTGGAACTGGGCCACGACTCCAAGTCCAGCCGTGCGAAACATCGTGGAATTTAATCGCATATATAGTTTAGGCAATGGCGTCCTAAGCGATGGTGGCGGCATTTATACGCTGGGGGTTTCTCCCGGGACGGTGTTAAGGAACAATTGGCTATCCGGTTTGGTACCGTATAATTCCCAACGAATGTTCAACGGCCTATACCTCGACGAGGGAAGTTCACACATTCTTTTAGAGGATAACATCGTTCAGAGAGTCGACGGGATGGGGCTGCTGCTTAACTACGGGTCAAAAAATCAGGTATTAAATAATCTTTTGGACGATACCTATGGGTTGCAGATTGAGCGGGATACCGACACATTCGGAAGGCGCATTTCGTTGAGCTTGATATTTGAGCATAACGTGGTCGTGGTGAATGGCGAAAATGTACTGCCGAAATACAGCAACGCGGGGTGGCGATTCAACCACAACGTATATTGGAGTTTCCGGGGAACAGCCCCGACGATTCATGGCAATAGTTTTAAGCAATGGCAGGCCGGTGGGCAAGATGCTAACTCGTTTGCCGCCGCGCCGGGGTTGCATATAGCCAACGGCTCTATTTGGGCGGAGGCGGGATCCCCTGCGAATCAGATTGGATTCCGCCCCATCCAAACCAATAATATTGGATTGTACGGCCCTGCCGCCTGGCGAGTATTGCCCGCGGCGGTTGAACCATTGCCGATCGCGGACCGCACACCCTGCCCGATGCCAAACGGGCAGGCGGTGCACGCGACATTTCAGCGTGAGAAGTTCGGAGATTATCCCTATGGGGCGACCTCTTGGGGCGACGGCAACAGCATCGCAGCGCCTACTGAAATTACGGGGCAGACGTCGCTTCGCTTTGGCCCTCAAGCGGTTACCTACACCTATTATCAGCCGTGGATACGACGGTGTGATCTCCTCCTGAAGTTTTCAATTTTGATTCCGGAACATAACGGGACAACGCTTCGCGCAGAGCTAAGGGATTGGCAAAACAACCCGTATATTACGGGGCCTAGCGTCATATTTGGGGCGGACGGGAGCGTTGTCGCCAATGGTATTTCGGTCGGGACGACACCGTTGGACAAATGGATGGACGTTCTGATTCAGTATGACTACAGGGCGGAGACTTCATGTCGGGAATACCAGATAACTTTGAGCCTAGCGGGCAAAGAGTTGGCATCCAGGCAGATTCAAATCCCCGCGGCCACGGAGTTCAACATTCTCACGTGGTTGGGGTTTATCAATGAGGGGAAGATCGGGCAGGAATGCTACATCGGGTATATCGATTGCGGCCCGGTTGGGAATTAGTGTAAGTGTTACGAATGGATCGTGTTCTAACGGTATAACGGAGCAATGATGACGCCAGGGAAAGCGGTTTTTTTAGCGTTAGTGTCCGCATGGGTGATTTTGGCGTGTATAGTATCTGCTCGCCCCACGCATGCCGCATCGGCAAATACTGCTGCTGGAGCGACCCCTACACCGTGGTGGGAAGCCAAGAGAAAAATGCCACCCGCCAAGGATAAGTTGCACACCGCCGATATGAAATGGTGGAGAAAAGCCCGCTTTGGCATGTTCATCCATTGGGGACTCTACTCGATTCCGGGCGGCGTCTGGGATGGCAAAAAAGTCCCGGGAGGCGGGGAGTGGATTATGAACAACGCGCGGATTAGCCGGAGGCGGTACGCGATTTTGGCAAAGCGGTTTAATCCGGTTGATTTTAACGCCAGTCAATGGATTAAAATCGCCCGCCGCGCTGGCATGAAATACATCGTTATTACGACCAAGCATCATGACGGATTTTGTATGTTTAATACCAAGGCCACCGATTACAATGTGGTGGATGGTACTCCATGGCATACCGATCCGATGGCGCTGTTATCCAAGGCTTGCCGGAAGCAGGGCATCCGATTCTGCACCTATTATTCCATTATGGACTGGCACAGCCCGGACCAGGCGGGTGCCAATCCAGCTCGGCATATTTATAATCCCACACAGTTCAAACCGGGTAAAAATTTGGATTATCTGCATTATGTGGAGCGGCAAACCAGTGAGTTGATCAAGCAATATCACACCAACCTCATCTGGTTTGACGGCGAATGGATGCATGGATGGAGCCGGGCGGACGCCAAGGCGCTCTATTTTCACATCCGCCGGATTGATCCCACAGTAATTCTCAACGCGCGCATCGGTTTTGGTTATGGGGATTACATGACCCCGGAGCAGAATATTCCGGTGCGGGGGCTACCCGGCCCATGGGAGACGTGCATGACCATCAACAATACATGGGGATATGTTTCATGGGATCATGATTGGAAATCTTCTGCCACGCTGATTCATCATTTGATCCATTGTGCCAGCGGCGGCGGCAATTTCCTGCTCAATGTCGGTCCCACCGCCAAAGGTGTTATACCGAAGCCTGAAGTAGATCGCCTGTTGGCGATAGGAAAATGGCTGAAGGTGAATGGTGAAGCCATTTATGGCTCGCATCGCACACCGTTTGCCAAAGCGCTGCCGTATGGCTACGCCACCCAAAAGCCCGGAAAGCTGTTTTTAGAAGTGACCAAGTGGCCAAAGAATCGCACCTTGGTCGTGCCCATGCGCAATGTGATTACCAAAGCCTATTTGCTGGCTAATCCATACCTCAAGTTGCAAGCGGCATCCGGGATCGACGGCCAACTGGTGTATCTACCAGCCGCCGCACCGGATCCGGTGGCCAGCGTGGTTGTGTTGGAAATAAAGGGCGATGTGAAGCCTGTCACGAAAGACCACGACGAGTACCCGATAGGATATGTCGATCCATTCATCGGAACTGGCACAGGCCCCGGCGGCAGCATCAATTGCTTTCCGGGTGCATCAATGCCATTCGGCATGGTGCAATTAAGCCCGGATACGGAATCGAACGGGGTGGGCTACCACTACTATCAGCCGGATATTCAGGGCTTCAGTATGACGCACATGAGTGGCTCTGGCGCACCGAGTTCCGGGGAGGTATTCTTCACAGCCACAACCGGGGCGGTACACACTCAGATTAAGAATTTTCAATCGTCGTATTCCCATAAGCTCGAGTCAGCCTCGCCGGGATATTATCAGGTGATTCTCCAGCGGTGGGGAATTCAGGTCAATCTTACGTCAACGGATCGCTGCGGCTTGGCGCGCTTCGTGTTTCCAGCGGGCAAGCGGGCCAATGTGTTGGTACCGATTAGCCACACTCTCAACGAAACCGTTGGTGCGAAGATTCAACTGGTCAACAACCATGTGATAACAGGCCAGGTGACGAACCACTGCTTCTGCGGCAACTGGCAGACCTACACGGTGTATTTTGTGATGAAGTTCAGCGAGCCATTCGAATCCAGTGGAATCTGGAACGGTAAGAACGGCATTGGCAAGGTTGACGCGAAGTCACGATCTGCGCAACAAACCAAATTGGGCCAGTGGATTGGTGCGTATACAAGTTGGCCCAAAACCGCTCATACGCGGGCTATAACGGTGAAGGTTGGCATTTCCTATGTGAATTTGGCTGGCGCTGAAAACAATCTGCACCAGGAGGTGGGCGATAAAAGTTTCACTTGTGTCCGAAATGCAGCCGACGCAACTTGGAATAAAGCGCTGGATGTCATCCGCGTTACCGGCGGTTCCATGCCGCAGCGCGAAGTCTTTTACACGGCCCTATACCACAGCCTGTTGATGCCCAGTCTTTTCAGCGATGCCGATGGACAGTATCTGGGCTTTGATGGAAAGATACACCATGTCGCGGCAGGGCATCAGTTTTATTGCAACTATTCCGGGTGGGATATTTACCGCAGTGAAATGCCCCTGCTGGCATTAATCGCGCCGCGGCGCGTGGAGGATATGTGTCAGTCTATTGTGTTGGATTACGAACAGGGTGGTTGGGTGCCGCGATGGCCGCAGATTAACCATTACACCAACGTCATGTGCGGCAGCCCGCTGAGTACCGTAATGTGTACAGCCTATTTGGATGGACTGCATGGCTTCAATATCAAAGCGGCCTGGCGGGGCATGTTCAAAGACGCAACGCGGGCACCGTTCTCTGGCCATATAAAACCGGCGGATGTGCGTGTTGCCTGGGCGGGGTTGGGTAAAGAGTGCTTGGTTACCAAGGAGCGTCCCTATGCCGGTGAAAGCAATATCAACTGGATCAACAAATTACACTATGATCCGGACAATTATGAAAGTTATGGCTCAGTATCTCAGATTCAGGAAGATTGTATCGCGTATGCATCGCTTTATTACTTGGCAAAAGCGTTAGGAAAAACGCACGATGCAAATATTCTATTCAAGCGAGCGCTCTATTATCGCAACGTGTTTGACCCGGCAGTTGGGTTTTTCCGGCCACGACTATCCAACGGCGGCTGGAGACAGCCGTTCTCGCTTCTACAAGGCCATGGGTTTGTGGAAGGATCAGCATTGCAATACCAATGGCTCGCTCCGTGCGATCTATCGTGGTTGGTAAATGCGGTCGGGCGGGAGCGATTCAACCACCGCCTCAACGCTTTTTTTAAGGGGCAGATGACCCAGCTAACGGCCATACATGGCGGGTCGAATAAGATGGTTGGAGAGCTGCCGGCGGAGGCGGGGTCCCCAGGGTGTTATAACCCCTACAACGAGCCGGACCTGGAAGCTCCCTTCGAGTTCAACTTCTCTGGCGAGCCATGGAAAACGCAGTCGGTTGTCCGGCGGCTTTTGCGGAAATACTACACGGTTTCTCCTAACGGCATCCCTGGCAATGACGACTGTGGCGAAATGTCGTCCTGGGCGGTTTTAGCAATGATGGGCTTTTATCCGGTAGACCCCGCGAGCGGGACATTCGTGCTGGCAAGCCCCGTATTCAAAAACGTCACCATCCACCTGCGACCCCCTTATCATGGACGCGAATTCACCATCACGGCGCCGGATGCCACCACGGCCAACACGTACGTTCAGAGCGTCTGGATTGATCGAGTACGTCATAGCGCATGCTGGTTCAACCAGAAGGCCATAGCAAACGGCGGATCGCTTAAGTTTATGCTCGGCCCAAAACCGAACCGGCACTGGGGTGTTGGTGTGGCCAATGAGCCTCCATCGCTGAGCGTACGATAACCCATTCTGAGCGCCACGGCCTGGATGCGCGCGGCGGTGGAAGCCAGACGTACCGCCGAGAGCTGCGAGCCTTGATCGATCACACGGGCGATGATCTGCCAGAGGGGGACACGAAAAGGTGACATCCATCGTTGTTGTCAAGAAGTAGAAATGTCACCCTGTTAGCCGAAGTAGAAGTGTCGCCCTGGTATCGATACTCCAGTGGCGTGGCGGCCAGGCGTAGGCGCAGGAAGGGGCGCAGCCCCGACCGGAGCTGGGCCGCCACGCCGACCACGCCCGTCCCTTGGGAGAAGAGCACTGGGTGGCAACAATGGCGGCAAGCACGGGATTGGATCACACACTGAACCCGTTTGGAAGACCAAAAAAGCAGGGGACAAGATGATAATGATGGATGTCACCTTTTCGCGTTCCCCCGAAAACTGAAAAACTGGCCCGTAACCTGTCACCTGTAACCCAAAACCGCGCCCCCCGTCACCCATCGCACGTTGGTAGCTTCCCCTCCGCCTACCTCATTTACTCGTGGTTCAATCCGTCCCCCGTAGTGCCGTAAACTCTGTGCCCTCGGTGCCCTCTGTGGCTAATCGTCTCTCACCATCGTCATTGATCCGTGATCAGTGTTCTTTGATCAGTGAAAAGGACTCCTAACTCCTCAATGCTAAATGCCGCCCCCCCTGGGGGGCAAAAAACATCTTGGCCCTCTTGGCCCTCTTGAACCAAATCCGCTGCCATCAAGCCTTTTCTCAACTTGCCGAACTTGGCCCCCTTGCCTCCCTAACTTGGCCCTCTTGGCCACCTTGAAATTCGAAAAGAACCTTGTTCGTTGCCCGTTGTTCGTTGCCATTATGATCCGTGAAAATTGTTATCGCCACGCGCTTTCCCCTATAGCATCAGCACGACGCCGGAACCACAAATGATTGTTCCGACGCCGCATCCCGGCTGGCCGGGATTTGAAAAGTCAATAACATGCCGCCACAGCGATCGCGGAAAAGAATCCTAAACAGGAACAAGCACACGTCGCAGCCACAACTGCAACACCAATCTCGTTACCCGTCGAAGCGAAACGCCAAATATTGCGCAGTACTGCAATTACTGATAATACTGACCAATACTGCAAAAGGACTCCCAACTCCTCAATGCTAAATGCTGGCCCCCCTGGGGGGCCAAAACATCTTGAGCATCTTGAGCACCTTGAACCAAACCCTCTAGAATCAACGCTCCCGTCAACTTGCTCAACTTGAGCACCTTGCCCCCGAACTTGAGCATCTTGGACACCTTGAAATTCGCAAAGAACGTTGATCGTTGTTCGTTGCCCGTCGCCATATTGATCCGTGATCAGTGTTCTTTGATCAGTGAAAAGGACTTCTAACAGCTGGCGGCTTCGCCTGAAAGTAGAAAATAGAAAGTAGACCGCAGGTGGGTCTTCCAGCAAGCGCCAGCAACTCTTTTGTTCCAGCCCTATTTGCTCTACTGTTCAACTCTCTACTTTTCACCTGCTCTCGGCGGCAGCCGCCGCCACAGCCGCCCAAAAACATCTTGCGGATCTTGACGCTAACTTGAGCGCCTTGACCCAGCCTGAAACTACGTCAATTATTTTGATTGCAAGCATTGGCCTGACTACTTACTCAAGATGCCGTGTAATATATTTGCTTTATCGTGCGGCACCGCGGGCGTGGAAAGCGGCTCCAATGGCGAACCACCCGCAGATTGGGTAATTCCGGGTGGCTGCGGAATGATGGAGGAAATCGCCGCCGGATTACCGCCCTGCTGGTACACCATGCCCATTTTGAACGCGATGATTACCAGCCAGACAAACAATACCATGTAAATACCCAACGCCAAACTGGTGGGGATCAGCACAATAACCAGGGCAAAACTTACGAATATGGCGGTAAGACCATAGCTCGCCAATGCGGCCTGTTTGACCGATAAACCGCGCTTGAGCAGGAAGTGATGAAAATGGCCGGAATCCGGGGAAAATACCGGGCGGTTATTGAGTTTCCGACGTACGATGGCTAAAAATGTGTCCAGAATCGGCAGGCCGAAAATGACCAGAGCACCGAGGAACCACCGGAATATGCCATCGTTGCCAAACATAATAATCATGGCTCCGCAGACATATCCCAGGAACATACTTCCGGTGTCGCCCATGAAAATACTGGCCGGGTTGAAATTATAAGGCAGGAATCCCAACACCGACCCCAGCAGTGCCAGACTAAGCGTGATCCGTGTGGGGTTCATTGATGCAACACCAGCGGAGGGCACACCGTTGCAAGCCAGGTACAGTGCCAGCGCAAGATAACCAACCGCCATGATGCTGGTAACACCTGAACATAATCCATCCAACCCATCAAGCAGGTTCATGGCGTTGCTGGCGGACATGATAATAAGAATCGCCAATACCGCGCTAAGCACGCTGGCAAAAAGCATATACATCTGTGGGTGTATGAATTGGATGGCGGGAATCCACCCGCGGCGTTCCAACGGGAAAATAAACATATTGGCTAGGTCAATTCGGATGCCCAGAAATCCGGCGCGGTCCAGACTCAAAAAAAACAGCAGCACCGCCCCCAGAAATTGCCCGAATAGTTTCAGCCGCGGGGTAAGGCTGTACACATCATCAATAAGTCCGCAGAGCACCACCGTACCGGCGCCGAGAATAATACCGGGGGGCACCCAAACCTTAGCCACCATAGATGGATCACTGTTAATGGGTGTAACCACCACCGAAACCAACACCCCTGACATCCAACCGATGAATGTCGCCACTCCACCCAGATAGGCGATCGGACGGGTATGAATTTTACGCCGCCCGTCAGGCTCATCAACCACACCATAACGCAGGGCCAATTGGCGCATCACCGGTGTCAGCAGCACGGTCACCAGAAACGAGACGTAAAACACCGGCATGTACGGCATGAGTATCGTAGTGGGCGAAAATGAACTAACCGCTATTGGAAGCATACACATTTCACTGTCAAGCCAATACTTCTACTGGAACTCCCATAAACCGGAGGGTGGCTTTCTCCCTTCCAACCAACTCAGCCGGAAGAAGTATACACTTAGCTCAAACTCCTTTGCAAATAAAAGACGACATAAGCATCATTATTCGATGGCCCGTCGCATAAACACACTTATCGGCCAAAAGAGCCTCCAATATTTCTTAATAATTATAGACCGTATAAAAGGCATTATCTGCTTTGGCACTGACAATTGGCCAGCGTCCGATATAATAGCCCCCGGCACGCAGCCATAGCTTTGCAGCCATCCCGATTGTATCCGGATGGGCTTATAGAAATTCTGCAACTTGGCCCATCCAATTGCGTTATAACTCATGATGCTAGGAAGCAGGATGTCAGCTCAGACGACGGCAAGCAGACAGTTTGAGGCGGCTGTTTATGCCAATATGGGCCGACTGATTGCCTTAGCGCGGTCTATGCTTGGTGTGCAAATACGCGATGCCAAGCAGGCCGAGGATATTGTTCAGGATGCCCTCCTGAAGCTATTCCGCCATTGCGAATCTTATAATTGGGATGATGGCGGGTGGTCGTTGATGGCCAAAGCGGTGGCCCGTAATGTTATCAGTTGCCGCCGGAGAAAAATTGGCCGGTCGTTGGATGCGGATGACGATTTATATGACAGCTTAGGAACAGAAAATGACCCCGCGGAAGCACCGCTGACCGCAGAAACGGTGGAACTGATCCGGCGGAACATTCAACAGCTTCCGGTGGCCTGGCGCGAAGCCTTGGTGCTGCGTGAGCAACAGGGTATGGGATACCGGGAAATATCCGAAATCCTGGGCGCGACGGAGTCCCAAGTTAAAACGTGGCTGCACCGCGGCAGAGTTAAATTAGCCAAGGGCTTGAAGTCACACCTGGAGCAATAAAGCGGCGGCGGTTGTCGGGGTATGTCTGGAAAATGGAAAGGATTTACGGATTTCACAGAGGTGCTTTATGCGGGAAACCGATTACATTACATTAGAGTTGTATCTTGACGGCGAATTGCCGACGGCGGAAAAAAATGCTTTGGAACAATGTCTAAGGTCCGACACCCAGTTGGCACAAATGTTGACGCGCTTGCAACAGGCGCGAGCGTTGCGCGCGGAGGCCTTGCAAACGTACATGCCGGATGCCGACGAAGCGCATCGTCTGGCGGTAGAAGCTCTGGCATACTGCCGCGAAAATCAATATTCACCGATTGGCCGCATCATGGAAGCAAACGCCGCGCATGTGTGGAGCAAACGCGTCGGTCTCGCGGCGGCGTGCCTGTTGATCGCCGCGGGCAGTTATTGGGCCGGTCGCGGCTCTGTCGTTCCGGAAGCACCGCGGGCGACGGTACCCGCGTCGTCTTCGATTATTGGCTATACTGTCCAAATCAGTACGCCCAGCGGGCAGATAGTGTCGCAGACTTTTGCCACCTATCAGCAGGCTAAAGAGTTTGCCCAGACTTATACGGCTGACCAGCGGGCGGTCAGCAGCCAGTCCACCGCTACGCCGCAAGTGGCCTCGGCGGCCAGTACGGGAGTGTTTTAATGGCAGGCGGCGACCCGCGTGCGAACGTGCTGCGGCGTGCCTGATGGATTCGGATGGTGTGTGGTCGACAAGTTGCGTAGCGCCTCATGCACATTAAGCGGTATCGGTGACGGGCCGGTGGGGCGCGGGTAATAAATTGGAATAAGAAAATGAAAGCACCACAGTCTAAAATCTTCCCTGTTATTCGGCGTATATTGGTAAGCAGCGCGCTAGTGATAGTGGGACTTCCACTTTCCGGATATTGTGCGTTTAGTAATCGCCTGGCGGCACAAACGATACTGCCCAAGCCAACTTCCACATTGCGCTCGGCCCCATCCGGTTCCGACCTGATGGTTCTGGAACAGATCAGCCATGCCTCACAGGCCTTTTACAAGGGGCTGGAGAATTCATTGGTCACTGTTGAACTGGACCCCAATCCGCTGCACATGTTGCCGAAAAAACTGCAACACTCATTTCTAGTCTGGGAAAAAAAATGGGTGGTACAACATGATTTTCGCGATAATCTCAACGCGCGACGGGGCGAAC
This sequence comes from Phycisphaerae bacterium, assembly GCA_049977145.1. Classification (GTDB taxonomy): domain Bacteria; phylum Planctomycetota; class Phycisphaerae; order WQYP01; family WQYP01; genus JAMDCX01. The sequence continues at coordinate 83,956 of JBMFGW010000001.1, read as the reverse complement.
CACCGGAGCCGCAGATCATCATTAAACCGAATTTAAGAACAGGGAAGGGACTCACTAAAACTCCAGTACTCGATCGCCGCCAGAAAGAGCACCTGCGTAGGATCAACCAGCGTGCCCCGGTGGAACTTTTTCTGATACGGCATTTTCTTTTTAAAACCCACCCCTTGCCGCCGCGGGAGTTTTGGCCGGAGATACAACTCATCAACGCCCGGATCAATTCCAATGTGCACCATGGCGCCGCCACGGTACGCGGGCTGATAGTTGGGCCACGTGGTTGTATTGTGGTTCCCTCAATGATCGCGCCACCCGATGATTTGCGTCCGATTACGGTGGTCAACGCGCGGGGTAAAAAATTGCAGGGACACATTCTTGGCGTTAACACTGCTCTGGGTGTGACGGTTTTGGCGCTGAACCCCGATGCGAAAATTCATGGACTGCCTTTGGCCCGCCATCGCATTCACCCCGCCGCGCTGCTTTTTGCGGTGGATGTAACAGCTTCCTCGGCCCACTGGGTTATGCCATTAGGCCCACACCGTGGGCCGCATTCGCATCCCCGTAGGCCGGGACAAGATGGCCGATTCGGGTTTGGCGGGGTGATGGGGACGCAACCTGCGTTTGTGTTTAATTTGCGCGGGCATCTGGCGGCGCTGAATATCGCCCATGGATTTTTTCCGCTTAATAACAACCGGTACGGGCTTAGAACTTTTATCCTCACCGGTTTATTACAGCCGCCGCGTTTCGGCATCCAATATGCCATGATTCCACTGCGGGACCCGTTGCGGAAACACATCACCGGTCTGGACCACAAAGCCGCCATGCGGGTCATTGGCACATTTCCGCACTCACCGGCGGCGCGGGCGGGGGTTAAAAAAGGTGATATCATTATCGCCATTGATGGCATCTCCGTTATCAATTTTCGGGAGATTCATCGTCATATCATGGCCAATCCGCAGGATGTGGAACTGACGATTTTACGACACGGACAAACTCGGCACATCAAAATGACACTGCGCCATGGGCTGTCGCACGCGGCGGAGCATCCGCATTAGTCTCTATTTTTGGTCCCGATCGCAAGGAGTTGGTCACTGGTGACAAGGTGGAAGATCCCCGCCATTTTGAAGAATTTGTGCCCCGCGTCCAACAGAAATTTCAACTGTTGAAAAAAGTCTCTACCTCCATTGTGCTGATCGGAAATAAAGACTGGCCCTTTCCTATTCCGATTGTCCGTCTGCCCAACGACCGCCCAACGACTTAATGGTGACGCATTATTGACTGGCGGCAGGACAGCGCTATGATGATTAATAAGTTGCAGGGCAAGTGTTGGGATAACAAACGCAGGAGCTTAATATGACGGAACGTAACTTCAGCGGCAATCCTATTTATAATATGCCCTCCATGGAAACCGAAGAGTTTCGCACGTTGGCGGAACTAGCCTTGAATTTACGATGGTGTTGGAACCGTGCCGCCGATACCGTTTGGCGGCAACTCAATCCGCAACTGTGGGGGGAAACGCGCAGTCCGTGGCTGGTGCTCCAGACGGTATCACGGGAAAAGCTGCGGACCCTGCTGGCCAATCCCGAATTCAGCACGCAAGTCAATGCGTTGCTGCAAACTCAGAAAAGTATGGCCGAAGCGCCAGCGTGGTTCACCCAACAATATCCTAATGCACCGCTTAGCTGTGTCGCCTATTTCAGTATGGAATTCATGTTAAGTGAGGCGCTGCCCATTTATTCCGGAGGCCTGGGCAATGTGGCCGGCGACCAACTCAAATCCGCCAGTGATCTGGGGGTGCCCGTGGTGGGTGTAGGATTGCTTTATCAACAGGGCTATTTTCGACAAATTATAGATCGTTATGGCAATCAGGAGGCTCTGTATCCGTACAATGATCCGGGACAATTGCCGATTACGCCTTTACGCAAATCCGACGGGGAGTGGTTGCGTTTGGAAATTGCGTTGCCCGGATATTCGATGTGGCTGCGAACCTGGCAAGTACAAATCGGGCGGCGAAAACTTTATCTACTGGACAGCAATGATCCCGCCAATTTTCCCATCCATCGGGGTATTACCAGCGAGTTGTATGGCGGCGGCCCGGAATTGCGGCTCAAACAGGAATTGCTGTTGGGAATCGGTGGCTGGCGGTTATTGGAGGCGTTGGGGCTTAATCCGGAAGTCTGCCATCTTAACGAAGGCCATGCGGCCTTCGCGGTTTTAGAACGTGCCAGGAGTTTTATGAACAAGACCGGCCTGCCATTTGACGCGGCGTTGGAGGTGACGCGTGCCGGTAATCTCTTTACTACGCACACGGCGGTGGCGGCGGGCTTTGACCGCTTCGCGCCGGCACTAATCAGCCAATATCTTGGACGTTATGCGCAGGAAAAACTCGGTATTTCCCATCACGATTTATTCGCGTTGGGGCGTCGCAATCCTGCGGACAATAACGAGCCATTCAACATGGCGTATCTGGCCATGCGCGGTTGTGGTGCGGTCAATGCGGTCAGCCGTCTGCACGGGCAGGTCAGCCGGGACCTTTTTGCTATGCTGTATCCACGCTGGCCGGTGGCTGAAGTGCCGGTGACTTACGTGACTAATGGTGTCCATGCGCCAAGCTGGGAATCGGCAGCGGCGGACGCCGTGTGGGCAGGAACCTGCGGAACTGGCCGCTGGTTGGGCAATACGGAAACCTTAGCTGAAAAAATTGACAATATCCCCGATGCTACGCTCTGGGAACTGCGCACTACCAGCCGAACGCGATTAGTGGAGCACACCCGTATTCGTTTGTCCCGCCAACTGGCGGGTGCCGGAACCGTCGGCGAAGTGGTGGAGGCCGCCAAACATTTGTTAGCCCCCAATGTGCTGACGCTGGGCTTTGCCCGCCGATTCGCCACTTATAAACGGCCCAATCTGCTGCTGCATGATCAGGAAAGACTCATACGCCTACTGACGAATCCACAACGCCCTGTGCAACTCATTATCGCCGGTAAAGCGCACCCGGCGGATGGGGCCGGACAACAGTTGATTCAGCAATGGATTCGCTTCGTTCAGCGCCCCGAAGTTCGTCCGCATGTCGTTTTCCTAGGTGATTATGACATGCGCCTGGCCCAGCGCCTGGTACGCGGAGTGGATGTCTGGATCAACACCCCCCGCCGGCCATGGGAGGCTTCCGGAACCAGCGGTATGAAGGTGTTGGTGAACGGCGGACTGAATCTTTCAGAATTGGATGGCTGGTGGGCGGAAGCGTATGCGCCGGACGTAGGCTGGGCATTGGGTGACGGTAAAGAGCATGGTGACGATCCCGGTTGGGACGCGTATGAAGCAAATCAACTCTATGACCTGCTGGAAAAAGAGGTGATTCCAGAATTTTATTCCCGCGATGCTAACGGCATTCCCATCGCCTGGGTCAAGCGCATGCGAGCGAGCATGTCCCGTCTGACTCCACAATTCTGTACCAACCGCACCGTGCGGGAATATACACAGTTGTATTATCTTCCCGCCGCAACCAATTATCTTGCGCGCGCCGCCGATAACGGGGCCGTCGGCCAGAAAATAGTGAAGTGGAAACGAACGCTGGAAGCAAAATGGGCGGCCGTGCGGTTTGGTGAAATCCGGATTAGTACCAACGATGCCGCTCATACGTTCGACGCGCAGGTGTATCTTAACGAATTGGAACCCGGGATGGTGCGGCTGGAACTGTTCGCCAATGGATTGGATGGCGGTGCTCCGGTGCGGCAGGAAATGATCTTTGTACGGAAACTTACCGGCGCAACAGGCGGTTACGCGTACAGCGCCCAAGTCCCGGCCACACGTCCGGCTGCTGATTACACCCCCCGGATCATCCCGCAATTCGTGGGCGTCGCGGTGCCGTTGGAGGCTGATCAAATTGTCTGGCAGAGGTAAAGGTTGTTATCCACCTTGCAAGACGAGCCGCAGAGTTAAAAGTGAATTACCTGTATGTCACAACATCCAACAACAGTCAAATCGACAGCGGACTCAATTACCACACGGGACCTATCCCGCCGGGTAATACCCCAGTTGTCCACGATTCTCACCATTAACGCCGGCTCATCAAGCATCAAATTTGCCCTGTACGAAACAGGCTCGTCACTTCGACGGACGATGGATGGGAAAATTGATCGCATTGGTCTTAGTGGCACTATTTTTGCCGTGCATGATCCGTACGGCAAGTCGCAATGCAGTCATCGCATCCAGGCTGATACTCATGGTTCGGCGGCCAACCATCTTTTGCATTACTTGGCGGTACAACCGGTGTTTTCCTCCATCAAGGCTGTCGGACACCGCGTGGTTCACGGCATGAAACATTCCAAACCGCAGCGGGTATCTACCGCGTTACTCGCCGAATTGCATCGTCTGGCCCCTTATGATCCGGATCATTTGCCGCGTGAAATCGAATTGATCCAGGCCTTTCGCCAACAGTACCCAAAACTTCCGCAGGTCGCCTGCTTTGACACCGCCTTCCATCACACCATGCCGCCAATCGCAAAATTGCTGCCAATTCCCAGACGCTACGCGGCCAAAGGGATACGACGCTATGGCTTTCATGGCCTGTCTTATGCCTTCCTGATGGAAGAACTGGTGCGACTTGGTGATCCGGCGGCCAAAAAAGGCCGGGTCATTCTCGCACACCTTGGCAATGGAGCCAGCCTGGCCGCCATTCGGGATGGCCAAAGCATTGATACCAGCATGGGCTTTACGCCGGCTGCCGGATTGATGATGAGCACCCGCTCGGGAGATTTAGATCCGGGAATCGTCTCCTACCTGGCGCGGATTGAAAACCTCACCACGGTTCAATTTGAGCACATGATCAATCATGATTCCGGCTTGCTTGGGGTGTCAGGGACCAGTCCGGATGTGCGCGATCTGCTGGCCAAAGAAGCAACGGATCGACGCGCCGCCTTGGCGCTGGACATGTTCTGTTATCAAGCCAAAAAATGGATTGGCGCTTTTGCCGCCGCCCTGGGCGGTGTAGACACACTGGTATTCGCCGGCGGAATCGGTGAAAACTCCCCCGTGATTCGTCAGCGCATTTGTCAGGACCTGGCCTTTCTCGGCATTCGCCTTAATGGCTCGCGCAACATGAAGAATGCCCCGTTGATTTCCGCGCCTGATGCGGCAGTATCTGTTCGCGTTATCCATACTGATGAAGACCTGATGATCGCACGTTCTGTTGTTCGTTTACTTAAAGTTCAGATGAAAGGAAAATAATGATGACCACCACGACACTTTCTCCGGAAATGCTCGCCAAATTGGATGCCTATTGGCGGGCGGGTAATTACATTTCGGTTGGGCAGATATATCTTTATGATAATCCGCTGCTGAAAAAGCCGCTGGCCATCGAGCACGTCAAACCCATGCTTCTGGGCCACTGGGGTACCACACCGGGCCAAAATTTCATCTACACGCATCTTAACCGTGTGATTAACAAATATGATCTGGACATGATCTACTTGTCCGGGCCTGGGCATGGCGGTCCGGCCGTGGTGGGTAACGTATATCTGGAGGGGACCTACAGCGAAGTTTATCCCAATATCAGCCAAGATGAAGCGGGGCTGAAAAAACTCTTCAAACAATTTTCATTCCCCGGCGGAATTCCCAGCCACGCCGCGCCCGAAACACCGGGGTCCATCCATGAAGGGGGCGAACTGGGCTATTCCATCAGCCATGCTTTTGGAGCAGTGTTTGATAATCCTGATCTTATTGCCGCCTGCGTGGTTGGAGATGGTGAAGCGGAAACCGGTCCGCTGGCAACAAGCTGGCATTCCAATAAGTTTCTCAATGCCAAAACCGATGGGGCGGTTTTGCCGATTCTGCACCTCAATGGATACAAAATTTCCAACCCCACGGTTCTGGCACGAATTGAACCTGAGGAATTGGAACAGTTGCTGCGCGGCTATGGCTGGTCACCGTATTTTGTTGAAGGCGATGACCCGGCTCTGATGCATGAAGCGATGGCTGCGGCACTGGATGCGGCCATAGAGCGCATCCGGCACATTCAACATGAGGCCCGCACGCAGGGCAACTCCATGCGCCCGCGCTGGCCCATGATTGTGCTGCGGTCTCCCAAGGGGTGGACGGGGCCGAAAGTAATCGACGGTTTGCCTGTGGAAGGAACGTTTCGTGCCCATCAGGTGCCGCTGTCTGATCCAGCCAAAAATCCCGGGCACCTCAAGATGCTTGAAGCCTGGATGAAAAGCTATCATCCGGAAGAACTTTTTGATGACCAGGGAAGATTGAAGCCGGAAATCGCTGATCTTGCCCCCAAAGGGCAGCGGCGTATGGGAGCCAATCCCCATGCCAACGGCGGCATCTTGCTGCGGGATTTGCGGATGCCGGAGTTCCGTGACTATGCTGTGCAGGTTCCCGCACCGGGCATCGGCGGCATCGGCGATACGCGCGTTCTGGGGCCTTTTTTGCGCGATGTGGCCAAGCTCAATGCGGCCCCGCGGAATTTTCGTCTATTCGGCCCGGATGAAACGCTCTCCAACGGTCTGGGGGCCATATTTGATTTCACCAATCGTCAATGGGATGCGCGCACGGTGCCCAATGATGAATTTCTTGCGACATCCGGTGGGGTGCTGGATTCCATGCTCAGTGAGCACCAGTGTGAAGGCTGGCTGGAGGGGTATCTGCTGACCGGGCGACACGGCGTGTTTAACTGCTATGAAGCATTTATTCATGTTGTGGATTCTATGTTTAATCAACATGCCAAGTGGCTGGAAGTTACGGATAACCTGCCGTGGCGGGTGGATATTTCCTCGCTGAATTATCTGCTTTCATCGCATGTCTGGCGGCAGGATCATAACGGCTTTACGCATCAGGATCCGGGCTTTCTGGATGTGGTGGTTAACAAAAAAGCTGATGTGGTGCGGGTGTATCTGCCGCCCGATGCCAATTGTCTGCTGTCCGTTATGGATCATTGCCTGCGCAGCAGACAATACGTTAATGTGATTGTCGCGGGAAAACATCCGGCCCCGCAGTGGCTACCTATCGAAGCGGCGGCGATACATTGCCAGGAAGGTATCGGTATCTGGAAATGGGCCAGTAATGATAATGGAGCCGATCCTGATGTGGTCATGGCCTGCGCCGGTGACGTTCCGACGTTGGAGATATTGGCCGCCGTTTCCATTCTCCGGCACGAATTACCCGATGTGAAAATTCGCGTCATTAACGTTGTGGACTTAATGAAACTTCAGCCCAGCAGTGAACACCCCCATGGGCTCAGTGATGCGGATTTTGATTCGCTATTTACCACGGATAAGCCCGTTATTTTCGCCTTCCACGGCTACCCCTGGCTGATTCACCGTTTGACTTATCGCCGCAATAATCACCACAATTTGCACGTCCGCGGGTATAAGGAAAAGGGGACCATCACCACTCCATTTGATATGACGGTACTTAATGATATGGATCGTTTTCATCTAGTGCAGGATGTGGTGGATCGCCTGCCCAAGTTGGGGGCCAAGGCGGCTTATATCAAACAGATGGTCCGCGACAAACTCATTGCGCATAAGCGGTATATCGACCAGCATGGTCAGGACCTGCCGGAAATTCGCAACTGGAAGTGGGGTGCCAAATAAATACCAACATGCTTACGCGGTAAATCGTGTGTAGATTTGCGGCACGGCGGCAAGCTTACGTTGCGTAAAGCTACCGTCAAGATATTGTTTCATATCGGAAAGCGATAATGTATCCAGTTGTATTTCTCATTGATGTCGACGATACCCTGCAGGACGGTGATCGGTTTATTGCGGACTTAAACCGTCATCTTGTCGACACGTTGGGGATAGATGCGGCGGATCAATACTGGAAGACATTCGAGATGATTCGACTTGAACTGGGCTATGCCGATTATCTTGGTGCGCTGCAGCATTACCATCGCCATAACCCGCTGGATCAGCGTTGCCTGGCGAGCGGTGACTTCATACTCGACTATCCATTTTCCAGTCGGCTATATCCCAACGCCATGGAAGTAATCGCGCACCTCGGCAAGTGGGGGCCTTCGGTTATAATTTCTGATGGAGACGCAGTGCTCCAGCTCCACAAGATTCAGCAATCCGGCCTGTGGAAGGCTGTTGCGGGGCGCGTACTCATCTACATTCATAAAGAGCAAGCACTCGGTGAGGTAAGAAAGCTATTTCCCGCCCAACATTATGTGCTGGTGGATGACAAGTTGCGTATACTCACAGCGGTAAAGAAAATTTGGCGCGATGGCGTAACCACCGTTTTTCCGCGTCAGGGGCATTATGCGCGCGACCCTCATATATTGGCGGAGTGTCCGCCAGCGGACATAAGCATTGCCCACATCGGAGACCTGCTGCAATACGATTTGCCTTCGCTTCTTGCGGCCGGCCGAAAAGCACCCCAGGAAAATTCAAGCACAAGTAATAGCGGCGAGAATATCCAAAAATATCCATTGAGACAATAGAAAAGTATAAGGAGTTTCAGCCATGAATCCAAATAAAGATCCCCACGCTCTTGATGTCAAGTCTGGCCATTCTGGTGACACCACAAAGCCTCCGGTAAACCAGCCGGGATCGAAGTCCGGGTCCAAACCCGAACCCAAGACCGATTTACAAACGCTGCCGTTGCCGGAAGTGGAAAAACAATTAGGGTTTTCGTCGGATGGTCTAAGTGAAGCCGAGGCAAAAAAGCGGTTGACCCAATATGGGCCCAATGAAATTGAAGAAAAGAAAACCAATCCAATTCTGAAATTCCTTTCTTATTTGTGGGGGCCTATACCCTGGATGATCGAAGTGGCGGTGATCCTATCGGGCGTGGTGCAGCACTGGCCAGATTTTTTCATTATCCTCTTTTTACTACTGGCCAACGCGGTGGTTGGCTTCTGGGAAGAGCATACCGCGGGTAATGCCATCGACGCTTTAAAAGCTACCTTGGCGATCAAGGCGCGAGTCAAGCGTGATGGAAAATGGGGCACTCCAGCGGCAAGGGAATTGGTGCCCGGCGACCATATCCGATTGCGCCTTGGGGATATTGTGCCGGCGGATGCGCGACTGCTTGAAGGAGACGAGATTTCAGTCGACCAATCCGCGCTGACAGGAGAATCGCTGCCCGCCACACGGAAATCCGGAGAAGCGGTGTTTTCCGGATCGATCATTCGGCAGGGGGAAATTGATGCGCTGGTCTATGCCACGGGGACTAAAACGTACTTTGGCAGAACGGCAGAACTGGTGCAGGGAGCCAAGACCGTCAGCCATTTCCAAAAAGCGGTTCTGAAGATCGGCAACTATCTGATTATCCTTGCGGTGGTTATGGTAACGGCGATTGTGATCGTCTCGGTGGTCCGCGGCAATCCGATTCTCACCACGTTACAGTTCGCCCTGGTGCTGACCGTCGCCGCAATTCCCGTGGCGTTACCAACGGTACTTTCGGTAACCATGGCCATCGGTGCCCGCCTGCTGGCGAAGAAACAGGCGATTGTAAGCAAGTTGGTGGCCATTGAGGAATTGGCCGGAGTCGACACGCTGTGCTCGGACAAAACCGGCACGCTGACGCAAAACAAGCTTACATTGGGCGATCCTTTTTGCGTGGATAATATCGCTGCGCAGCAAGTTGTGCTTGATGGGGCATTGGCGTCGCGCGCGGATAACAACGATACCATTGATCTGGCTGTCATTGGTGGCCTGAAAAATAAAGACTCCCTGAAAGATTATCAAGTAACGCATTTCCAGCCATTCGACCCGGTACACAAACGCACCGAGGCCACCGTCAAGGATAAGGATGGAAAGACCTTCAAAGTAACCAAGGGTGCCCCGCAGGTAATTTTGGCATTGGTGGCCAACGTCGGGCAGGTGAAAACCGCCGTGGAAAAGGCAGTTAATGAATTCGCGGCACGTGGCTTTCGTTCCCTGGGCGTAGCACGGGCTGAAGGCGACGGCGCATGGCAATTCGTCGGTGTGTTGCCTTTGTTTGATCCGCCACGCGAAGACGCCAAGGCCACGATCGCTACGGCCGAGTCTATGGGCGTAAAGGTCAAAATGGTTACTGGAGATGCTTTGGCTATTGCGAAGGAAACCGCCAGGAAATTAGCAATGGGCACCAATATCCTCGATGCCGCCGGCCTGGGTGATTCAAAAAAAGAAGAAAATGCCCAAGTCGCTGATTCCATAGCGCAGGCCGACGGATTCGCTCAGGTGTTTCCCGAACATAAGTTTCATATTGTCGATGTGCTGCAAAAGCACGGGCACATCGTCGGTATGACCGGGGACGGTGTCAACGACGCCCCCGCGCTGAAGAAAGCGGATTGCGGCATTGCCGTTTCCGGTGCCACTGACGCGGCACGCGCTGCGGCCTCCATCGTGCTGCTGACGCCGGGCCTGTCAGTAATTATTGATGCCATTAAGGAGAGCCGAAGAATTGTTCAACGGATGAACAGCTATGCAATTTACCGTATCGCTGAGACCCTGCGTGTGCTGCTGTTTGTCACAGCGGCCATCCTGTTTTTTAATTTTTTTCCAGTGACAGCGGTCATGATTGTCATGCTGGCCGTGCTCAACGACGGGGCCATTTTATCGATTGCGTGGGATAATGTTCATTACAAAAATAAGCCTGAAGCCTGGAACATGAAACTGGTGCTGGGCATCGCTACGGTGCTGGGCGTTCTGGGGCCTGTTGCCGCGTTTAGCTTGTTCTTTTTAGGTGATCGCGTGTTTCACCTCAATCACAAACAACTCCAGCCGATGATGTACCTGCTGTTGTCCGTGGCCGGAACTATGACGATCTACCTGACGCGCACGCGTGGGCCGTTCTGGTCCATCCCGCCGGCGCGGATTTTATGGATGGCGATACTGGGGGCGCAAATCACCGCTACACTTATCGCGGTCTACGGTTTTCTTATGCCACCGCTGGGCTGGAAATGGGCGGGATTTGTCTGGGTATACGCGGCAATTTGGGCCTTGGCCAGTGACCGCGTGAAGCTCCTGGCCTATCGAATTCTGGATCCCGTCAAATCCGACGCTAAGCCTGACCACCGATAGCTGGTCCAATCTGCCCCTTGCATTGAGAAACTGGAGATACGCGCAAAATGAATCAGAAATTGTGTCAGCGATATAAATAGTTGATGTCGTGGTATTGGCTCAATCCTGGCAATGTAAATCATCCTGTGCCACAACCCGTCGATTTCTTCGCAGCGTGCAAAGATTTTTTAGTAGCGTTTTTCGGCACAGTTTTCCAAAAATCTGTGCTCCGTGGTCGCGTTTTGGTATCTCCGCGTTCTGGGCGACTCCGCGTGACATTTTGGTTGCGGCGGCAGCCGCGCTGGGTTCCAACTTGGCGAAACTCCGCTATAGCTCCAAGGCCAAAATGCAGGATTCCCACCCCTTCCGCAGAGGATAGAATGCTTTACCGATACATTGTATCGCCATCGTTTTTCCTTTTACCAATGGAAGACAGGGTTCATAGGACAGACATCGTTTTGGCGTCTATTTTCGCACTCGGGCGGTTAGTGCAGCGCCATGAGGCGTGCAACTTCCAGGGCCACGCGTTGCGCGGCCGGCATTTCATCCGACCAGGCGGCCATTGGGGCGGTAAGTTCGGCCAATTGCCGCGCTACGGCTTGCCGCTTTTCCGGATGCGCCAGCAAATCGGTTGCGGTGGCCACCAAGGGCTCCACCGCGCCATAAAACGGCATAAATTCCGGTACCAGTTCGCGGTCCGCCAAAATATTGACCAGACAGAGAAATTTGCTTTGCACTAAAAACCGTCCCGCCAGATTCCATTTCCACCAGGCCAGGCGGTACAACACCAGCATGGGTTTATGATGCCGGGCAATTTGCAGGGTGGCGGTCCCACTGCAAGTCAGCACCAGGTCGGCCCAACGGATAATAGCGTCCGTCGCGCCGGTACGGACTTCAATTTTGGCGCCATAACGCGGTAGAAAATTGCGAATCTGCCAGGCTCGGTCTTCATCTGCGGCTGCCGCCACCGCCGCGATTCCGGGAAACTTGCCACGCAACGCCAGAAAAGTCTCCAGCATGGGTGGAAAATTTGCGGTTATTTCCGCCTGCCGCGAACCAGGCAGTAATGCAATCCGCACCGCCGCTTTGGGTAGCGGCGGCCTAAGTAAGTCAGGATCGGTCTGCGGCTGGTCGGCGGGAAGGTCAAATAGGGGATGGCCCACATACACCGTGGGCACGCCCTGTTGGCCGAAATAAGCCTGCTCGAAAGGCAGCACACAACATAAGGTATTGACCGACGCGCGCAGAGTTTTAATGCGCCACGGCGCCCACGCCCATAGTTGCGGAGCCACATAGTAACACACGGGGATTCGCAACCGTTGGCCCAAACGCGCAATGCGGAGATTCACGGTGGGCGAATCTATGGGAATGATCACATTCGGCTTATCCAAAGCCAATTCTTTTTTCAGCCTGGCCAGCAATTCGAACCAATATCCCGTTTGGGCTACAGCACCTAACAGCATGGCCGAATGCCGGGTGGGATCCGCCAGTACCCGGCAGCCCGCCTTGGCCATCTTTGCTCCCCCAATACCGGTAAAACGCGCCTTTGGAAATTCACCGCGCAGGGCCGCAATCAGGGCCGCCCCTAAAGCATCGCCGCTGTGCTCAGCCGCGGAAATAAAAAATATCGGCGAAGTTATGTTACAACTCCTTTTACGCCACCCACGTGTACCAGGAAACACACCTTGGGTGTGTTTATATTTTACCAAGAGGCGATATTTCCGTCGCAGACGCACCCGCCAAGGCGCAGCGGCTAAAATGGCTTGGCACGGTACTGGAGTACGATAGTTACTGGCTGGGGGATTGCCCAAAAATAGCGCCGCACCCAACGCCTTTCACCTCTCCCGGTTAAGCCACGCTACGTTGCCAAATCCCGCACCCCATACCCATGCCGTAGCTGTGGATATTCCCTCTTTTCCACCGCCTGCACATACGCCTTGGCCGCAGTGGCTATCGCCGTGGGAATATCGCCATACCGTTCCACAAACCGCGGCGGCTTTTCTGTATACCCCAGCATATCATGCAATACCACTACATGGCCATGACAACTTGGCCCGGCTCCGCATCCCAGTACCAGACACCCCGTTGCCTCCACAATTCGTCGGCTCACGCGATCGGGGACCGCCTCCAACAACAACATTGCCGCGCCGGCATTGGCCATGGCCGAACTCTCCCTAACCAACTCATCCGCCTGTTCTTCCGTGCGCCCCTGATACCGATAGCCACCTTCCTGCGCCGCCCGCTGCGGCAAAAGTCCCAAATGCGCACAGACTGGGATTCCCGCCGTCGCCATGGCCCGCACCATACCCTCATGTCGGAGATCACATTCCAATTTCACACAATCCGCACCCCCTTCAGTCATAAAGCGCCGGCCATTAGCTACGGCGGAATCCGCAGTTGCATAGCTGGCAAAGGGCATGTCGGCCATCAGACACACCTCCGGTGCGCCGCGCCGCACTGCACGGGTCAACAGCACCATAAAATCCATGGTGGCATGAATGGTGGAATCTTCACCAAGTACCGTAGTGGCGACGGAATCCCCCACCAGCAATATTGGCACACCGCAGCGCGCCAATATCCTGGCGGTAGGAAAATCATAGCACGTCAGCATGGCGATGGGTTGATTGTGTTGTCGCATGGTTTGCAGTATGGAAATTGTGATTTTTCCAGAGGGCATGGGCGTAGGCGTGCTAATCGCGGGTTTACTTTCAGCCGGTTGTGCGGACATAGGCAAATTCTTTCCCAATCCATGCTCAAAACTTTATTATACCAACATTCCTGGAATATTTCGCCTTGATTCCACACCGCCGCAACGGCTGGCAATGCTTGTCGATGGAACCAGCCGCAACGTCAAGGCGCGAATTGCTCTATCCGCCGGGCTGCGAAAAATATCAGCGCGGTTTGCCGGACGGGCCGGTGCAGAATGGCACTGGCGGCGCCGGCGTAATAGCCAACCTGCCGCTGATACGCGGGCAGGCGTAATTCAATAAATTCCGCGGCATCGGTTTTATAATCAATAACTTCCACGCCATCAGGCTCAATCAACAAGGCGTCAATGGTGCCGCGAATAAGCGTTTGATCAGTTGTGGCCCCCTGCGTAAGGCGGCCTGGTGCGAACAGCGAGTCCGCTGACTCCGCACTTTGCTGCGTCGGGTCAATCGCGCGTGCTGCTTGCGCCGCCGGTATAGACCAGAGAAAACTTAATTCGCGCCGCAGTTGATGTTCCTTGGTGGCTTTCACCGCCGCAACCTGTAACCGCTGCCCCAAGGGTGTGGCGAAAAACCAGAGCAAAGCATCGTGATCCACCAGCCGCCTTTCCTCTGCGGTCAAAAAGCCGCCGGTGACCATATCGGCCGAAGCCGCAATCAGCGAATCTATGGTTACTTTTCGCGTCAAGTCTAGACGCTGTAAAACACTGTGCATCACCAGACCGGTGCGTGCGCCGGAACTCTCCGCCACCAGTTTTAATGGCGTTGATGCGACGGCCGCATCCATGGCCAAGGCCGGAGATTCCGGATCATCGGTGGGCGGCGATTTAAGCCGACTTACCGTGGTTACCGCCGGTAGATGGGTAAATTGTGCGTATAAGTAGGGCTGTGTCATGCGGTTGCAGATGGCGGCCATATCAGCGGTACGGGTGGAAGTGGCCGCCGCCGAACTCGCCGCGCCATGGTCTCCTGCCGGGGCGCTTGGCGGTACTTCCCTCCCAGTTGTCAGGTTATTTGCGAGTTGATCTTCCTGAGTAATATGAAGTACCAGCAATGGTGCGGCGTGCGCGGCGGAATGGTATTGGGTAAAAATCGGCCCTAGCCAGTCCAGCGGACACTTGGCTGGTTTTAATGCGGCCCGGCGATTGCCATCGCTTGAATGACTGGGGACTGCAGCTCGGTTCCATTTATCAACGGCGGACTGGCCCGCGCGTCCCACCAGGACCAACTGATCCCGGGCCCGCGTCATGGCAACATACAGCAACCGCGCTTCCTCCTGCAATAATTGATTTGTTTTATCTTGAGCAATCACCATCCACCCTGGCGAATTCCGCTTTAGTACGCCAGTATTATCCAAAATGGTAAGGCCAAGGCCTTTCTCCCGGTCCACCAACAGCGGCTGCCGCAAATCACGCTCATTAAATCGCGTGCCCAAAGCCGCCACAAACACCACCGGGAATTCCAGGCCTTTGCAGCCATGAATGGACATCACCCGCACCGCGTTCCCGGTGGGTGGCGCTGCTTCCCCCAGATCACGTTCTTCGCGCAAGCGGTCAAAGAAGACAAGAAATCGTGATAGACTCTGTAAATCGAAACCGGAAAATTCCAGCGCCCGCTGCTGCAAAAGTCGCAGATTTGCCAGTCGCTGCCGCCCTTGACTCATGGCTGCGGCACGGTTGAGTAATCCGGCTTCCCGTAAGATCCGGGCCAAGCCATTGGCCAGCGTTTCCGTCCGCAACATGGCCCGCCAGTGCTCCAGCGTTTTGTTTACCGTGTTTATTTTCTCCAGCAACTTGCCTATCGCCGCATTGGCGGGCGTATGTTCCACCAACTTCCGCACCGCCTGATGAAAAGGAATATGGGAAGCGGTAGCTTGCCGTATCCGTGCCAGATCCGCCATCGTGCAGCCGCCCACCGGCCCCAGCAGCACACCGGCCAGGGCAATATCCTGTTCCGGATTATCCAGTACCCGCAGAATATCCAGAACCTCCAGCACTTCGCCCGATTCAAAAAAACCGGTGGTAAGCGCGGCGTTGGCGTTGATACCCATGGCCAACAGTGTTCGCACATAATGCGGCGCCCGCTGTTTGGGTGCGCGTAACAGAATGGCCATGTCGTTTAATTCAATAGGGCGCCCATGGGGACTGCTGCTGCGCCTACTGTGGAGCATCTCCAAAATCAATTGCCCAATTTTTGTGGCCTCCTTTTCGTCGGCCTGCATCTCCGCAATCGGATCATCATCCGCGCCGTCCACCGCTTCCAATGCCGTATCCGCAGGGTCGGCAGCAGCCGCAGTGGAAGATTCGCTGTGCGAATTGGTTAAAACGTGCAACGTTACCGGTACGCCCGGATAGGCGCCATCCCCGGGCGCCAAGCGGCCGGGGCGAAGTGCCGCGAATTCCGCCATCCGCATGGATTCCCGTGAAGAATGGTAATCAACCATACGCAGCATGGGATCAATAACCGCGTTAAGTGCAGCGATCAACGGCGGCAACGTACGGAAATTTTCCCGCATGGTGATAACCTTATCCGCCCGACCGGCGCGCTGCAGCGTTGTAACCTTATTATGCAAAATACGCGGCTCACTGCCCCGGAATCCATAAATGCTTTGCAGTACGTCACCGACACCAAAAAACGATCCGGGTTTCAATTCATCCGTTAAGCCGTCACCACGATACAACAATTCAATGAGCCGCTGCTGCACCGGGTTAATATCCTGATATTCATCCACCAGGATGTGCCGAAACCGCTGCCGCAACATCCCCCGCAGTGGATTGTCCGGTGTTGTAAGTGCTGCAATGATGGTGCGTTCCAGATCGGAATAATCAAGCTGACCCCGAGCTTGTTTGGCTTGCCGATAGCTGGCCTGCACCGCTGCGGCAAAGGCGACAATGGTGGCAATACGGCGGCGGCTGATCGTTTCCAGCTCTATAAACTGCGCGATGTCAACGCGAGCCAGTTCGTCCCGCATGTCTTTGAAAGCGTCCTTCAGCGGCTGGTACGTTCCCTTCTTGAAGTGCTCGGCTTGTTCCACATCTTCCGCTTTCTGCAAAGTCAGTCTGGCGGCAAATGTTTCCGTTGCGATGATGTCTCGTGCGGCACGCCACCCGGCGGGACCATGTGTCCTTAATATCTCCGCCGCCCCGTGCGCCGCCTTGGCCACCTGCATAAGGTCGGTGTACATAACTTTCTTTTTATCCGCAACAAACAGCCGCGCTTCATCCGCATTCGCGGAAAGCATCAGGGCCAACTCTTTCAAGCGCTGGCATTTCTGTTGCACCAACGCCGTTATAATCTTCTCGATTTCCGGATCGCCCGTTGCGGCGGCGGCTTTATACCAGGCGTCAGGATCAACCACCGTCTCCGCGGTGCGCAATACCGGCTCAATGAGCCATTCAAGTTTTGGTAACGCAGCGCCGGCATAAAGATCAAATAGGCCCACAAAGTCGGAGTGGTGGGGATGTTCAGCGACCATCCATTGCCGGGCGGTTTCCTGCAGGGCATCCGATTGGAGCATGGCGGCCTCATGTTCATTAAGCACACCGAATCCCGGATCAACATGGCAAAACATAAACCATGTTTTGGCTACCCAGTGACAGAAGGCGTGGAAGGTGCTGATCTGCGCGGTATCCGCCAGCGCCGCCTGCTCCCGCAGACGCGCTGCGTCGCGGCGTTGCGGCATATTGGCGGCCTGACGAATGGCCCGGGCAATACGACTGCGCATTTCATCGGCGGCTTCACGCGTAAACGTCAGCACCAGCAGCTCCCGCACATCCGATGGATCAGTCAGATCGGTAACTAACGCCGCGCAACGACTGGCCAACGTCGCAGTTTTTCCCGAACCGGCACCCGCCAAAACCACCATTTCTCCGCGCCGATGCGCAATGGCGGCTTTCTGCGCGTCGGTTTCGGACGGTGCGTTGCGTTCCACAGATTGGCGCATGGGTGTGGTCATGCTTCCTCCACCGTTTCGGCGTATTGGGATTGCCGCAACATGGCTGCGGCATTTTGCTTACCGGTATCAATGATACGGTAGCGGCCGCGCTGCCGATCAAAGGGACAAATACTCTTAAACTCGCAAATGGTGCAGGGAGTAGTATTTCTCACTTTGTACGGATTTGGCGCAATAGTTCCACTTCGTATCAATTCCGCGAGCTGTCGCATGTGTTCCCAACCATAATCCAGCATGGCAAAAAATAAGGCATGGTCCAGTCCGCCATTCCAACTGCCGTGCGGTTTACGCTCCTTCCCCAATGCAATTTTAAACCACGGACTGGATTGGCCGGAATCCACCTTGGAATCCAATATCGTTATGGCGTCATTATCAAATGGACCATCCGGTTTGCAGTTTTTGAAATAGGCGGCGTCTTTGGGATGCAGTGGTTGATCATCCGCGTTTTCCGGCGCGTCCATGATTTTTGGCCGCAAGGGGTAGTAAAATGCCCCAATCGGTTTTAGCGGGCCGCTACCTTTGAATATCTGCCCGCGCACGGCCAGCATATAGGCAACCAACTGCAAATCCAGTCCATGTACAAATAAGCCGAGTTTGAAATTCTTAGCGCTGGATTTGTAATCAATGAGCATGACGTTTCCGGCCCCATCCATATCCACGCGATCAATTTTGCCGCGCAGTTCCAGCGGCGTGCTCCCGCGTACAGCCAGCGAAATGGGCGGTAAGATTGGCGTTCCTGATTCGGTATGCGGAAATCTGCCAAACCTTAATTCCGTTGCGACAGGCCGAAGTTTATTAATCTCTGCGGCGCGGCGCTGTGCTTCAAGAATAATACCCAGATGCCGCCGCATGGGTTGGATAACAGCCTGCAATTCCGTGGCCGCAGCGATAGCGTCCGCCGCAAGGCTCCGTGTGCTTTCTTTAATAGCATCTGTCAGCGTCTGCTGCAATTGGTTTTCCTGGCAATCGGGCCATGGCAGTTGGCCGCTGATTACCGCGTGATAGAACAGGTCCAGCGCCTGGTGATACACAGTGCCCAGATTACGCGCATCCATTTGCCATTCAGGGCGCTCCCGCAGATGCAGCGTATAGCTGTAGAAATGCCGCAATGCGCACGCGGCAAAAGTTTCCAATTCGCTGACACTTACAATCGCGGAACCCAGTCCGAACCGGCCCAATTCGGCAGGCAACTCTGCAATATCAACGCGGCTTTGTGCCGCAATGGCCTGTTCCCAGCGCCGCCGGACTGCTAAATCCCGATTGGACCGCAACCATTGCGCCGCCGTGCGGGCCGGCGTCGGACAACTGTTTTCGGCAGCGCCGGCGGCGGCAGTCTCCCCGGTCAGCAACACCCAGCGGATTAATTCATCCAGAGCCGCAAAATCCGTCCACTGCACATCCGTGGATTCCAATGAGCGTACAGTAAGATCGGAAAACAAACCCCTTATGCGACTGATGTAAATACTCGGTGCGGTTTTCCGCCCGTCCGCATCAGCGGCGGGATAACTGATTAGTAATGTGTTGCTGGCACGCGTAAAGGCTACATAGTCGAAAAATGACGCTTCCATAAAGTCATCCGCCGTATCGGCATGCAGCGCATCGCCGAAGATTGTTTTAAGTCGGCGGCGGTCGGCGTCATTGAGCATGGCATCTTCCGTTGTGGCTTTGGGCATCAGCGTTTCCAGCGCGCCAAGAACCAGCACTGCCTTTAATTCCGGATGCCGCGAGCGCTGGGCGGAACTGATCAGGACCTGATCCACCGCGGGCGGGATCAGGCCCAGCGTGAAATTCTCCAGTACCGTCCGCAGTAATTCGGAAAATTCCGAAAGTGTCATGGTGTGATTGCTGGGCAGTGTGGACATTTCCTGGAGCATATCCCGGCATTGCGCCCACGCCTGTTCATGGATTTGCGCCAATTCCGGTAAACCATCCGCCAAGGCCTTGTTGATCCATTGCTCCATGACTGCGCCGGTCCGCATATTCTCCAGTAATTGCACCAGCGAGGCGGAAAATGCGGCAATAGGCTGCGGCCGATCGGGGGCGGCGGCGCGTGTGATCCACGGTTCCAGTGCCGCGCGCAATTGTCGGCGCGCGGCGTTTATGCTCGCCAAATGCGCCTGATCGCTGGCGGAGGGTTGATCAGCTTGTGCATCGGCAGGCAGTTGATCCCAAGTCCAATCAGATTGTAATGTATCCGCGGTTATGCCATGGGCGAGAAAATAATTTTCCAGGCTGCAGGCCTCCGCATCCGACAGACCGGTCAGAGAGGTCTTGATCAGCGATTGCAGGTCCGCCCGGGAAAACCCGTTGTGCACCAGTGCGGTGACGCTGTGCAGCAATTCCACCAGCGGATGAAATTTCAGGCTTTGCCGCTGATCGAGAAAAAAGGGAATCTCCAAAGCCGTAAATGTGGGACGGATCAATGGGGCATAGCGGGTCAGATCACTGACGATCACGCCGATCTCGCGGTAGCGCAACCCCGCCGCCGCCATAGCGCGAATTCGTCGCCCGGCGCACAGCACCTCTTCTTCCGGTGATGGACAGGACAATAATTCCACCGCGCCCGTGGCCGCCACGTTGGTGGACGGAGGCGGCGCGCTGCTGAAAAGCTGCGATTCTATATGGCCCAGTGCCGGGGATCGCGCGCCGCGGTGGAAGGTGTGCAGAAATCGCGTTTTTTCAATGGTTGCTCCGGAAGCTTGCAGATGCCGCAGCAACCGTTGATACAACTGTTCCGTGCGATGAAATACGCCCAGCGTGGCCGGTGCCATGCCGGGGTGGACTATCGCTGGACTGGTCGGATCAGCCAGCAGAGTGATGACCATGGTGGCCACTTTATTCGCCAGCAGCGTTAAAAGACGGATTTCCATTGCGCTCATGGAACTGAAGGCATCCACATAAATGGATACGCCATGCAGATGCTGTTGGTCTGCCAAGCCATTTTCCAGAATCATCGGGAGTGTTTCGCCGTCCCAACTGCCAACGGGTTTCACCTGCTCCCAGCTCTCCAGTAATAACGCCAGATCATGGAGTTTATCCGCCAGTACGGATTCCCCAGGCTCTGCAGGTGTGCCCCGGCGTTGTGTCTGGGCATAAAGTTGCGCGGCCGCTGCCCGCAACTGTTCCGCGTTTTGTCGGCCCTGCATAAATTCCCGCAGTGTCTGATCCAGGCAGGCCAGAAACCCGGGCAATTCCGCTACGGGCCGATAGACCGTCAATTGATCTCGGCATGCCAACACGGCGCGGGCCAGCAGCAGTTGCCGGCCTGTGGGGGAAATTTCCAGTCCCAACGGCAGGTTCAATTCCGCTGTCAGAAAGCGGCATAGACGCCGAAACCCCAGCACCCTGATGCGAAAACTTCCAGCCATCTCCGGCGTCGCCAGCAGCCGCTGCTCGGACATAAACGTTGCCTGTTCCGGCATGAGCCAAAATAGGGGCGGTCCCAGTGGATCGCCGCGTGATTCCGCGACCAGTGCATCGACGCAAAATTGCGTTTTTCCCGTCCCCGCCCGGCCAATGACAAACTGTACCGCCATAACCCCGTCCCGCACCAGATACCAACATACGTTGAACATAACCCAAGATGGATTAAACGCAAGGACGTGTCGCGGGTGTGTTACACCCGTATTGCGCTGGCCAATTGTGCGCCCAGTTTACCAATCACGGCATCATGCTGGACGAGTTGCCGTGTGAAATCGGTGACACGCGATTCCAAGGTCGTGTTCTGTAAATTCAGCTCAGCGTTACGCTGCTGATAGGCTTGTTCTGTATATCCATGCCGTTTTGAGTAGTCCTTTGATCATAATTCCTTTATCAGATGGATAGCGCAAAATTCAAAACTTTTGTTTAAGTTGTTATTGGAAGAAATTTGATTTCCGTTAGGGGCGGAATACAATTTATTTATAAGCCAAACTCGTGGCGAGTTTGACTGGCCGAAAGGCTGTGAATGGTTACCCGGTAGTTAATGGCGGGTAATGTATGGCGATATGAACATGGAAGGAATTGGTTGTGAAAATTGCCATTAGCGCCAGCGGACCGGGATTGCAATCCGGCGTTGATCTTCGTTTTGGACGGGCGAGTTGTTTTGTGATTGTTGACTTAGACAACGGAGCGGTCAGTACCAGTGATAACGCAGGCAATCAATCCGCAGCGCAAGGTGCCGGTATTCAAACCGTCAAGACGGTTGTTGATTCCGGAGCCACAACGGTTATTACTGGTAATGTTGGCCCGAAGGCGCTTGCTGCGCTGCAAGCGGCGGGGATTCACGTGCTTCAGGTTGCCGGCGGCAGCACGGTGCAACAGGCGGTTGAGCAGTTTAAGCAGGGGCGGCTGAATCCTCTACGATGAGTTCCGCTTGCAAATACAATGCCAATAAAATAAAAGGATAGCTAATTATGGTTGAACGAGCTGTATCATTCTTTCGCGCCAGGCAGGGTAATTGTGCGCAATCGGTGGCGCATTCCTGGTGTGAGAAAATGTCCGCCAACTGTGAAGAGTATGAACATCTGCACGCCTGCGGCCATGGCCGTGCTCCGGATGGCACTTGTGGCGCACTTTATGCGGCCAAGTTAATCGCCGGGCCGGAACGTGCCGCCCAAATAGAGGCAGCTTTTGCGGCGGCTTCGGGTGGTTTCACGAAGTGCCGGGATATCCGAACTCATCGTGCTATGTCGTGTGTGCAGTGCGTAAGCACCGCCGCCCGATTGTTATATGAGCATCGGGTATGCCAAGAAGAAACAGTAGCAAAATAAGGTCGCTCATCGACTGCAAAAAATAAGGAGTAACAGTTTATGCCACAAATGGATGCAACAGGGCCCAACGGACTCGGACCGCATAACGGACGCGGAATGGGCCGATGTCGTCAAACCGGGAATACCAATTCGTGTATGGGTGGTGGACGTCGTCGTATATGGAACGCCATGGGCCAACTGGCAACAGAGCCGGCACGGTCCAACCCGCCGTCATTGTCGTCTTCGTCGGCCACCGGTGCGGATATCGCGGACCTCAAACAACAAGTGCAACAGTTGACCGAAACGGTACAGAATATGGCGCGGAAACTACAGGAATCTCCGCCGGCGTCCACGCCGAAATAGGAACCCGGTACATGAAAATTGCGATAGCCAGCGGCAAAGGCGGCGCGGGAAAAACCACCATTGCGACAAGCCTTGCGGCTATTGGCGTACAACGCGGACTATCCGTTGCCTATCTTGACTGTGATGTGGAAGAACCCAATGGTCACTTGTTTTTACATCCAGTAATCACCGGACAGGAAATTGTGAATATCGCCGTTCCGGAGGTGGATGAAAAAGTGTGTCGCGCGGCTGGTGTATGCGGGCGCTGCGGCCAGGCCTGTCATTTCAGCGCCATTATTTGCCTAGGTCATTTTGTGATGGTGAACGCTGATCTTTGCCATGGCTGCGGGGCCTGTATGCTGGCCTGCCCGGCCCACGCCATCAAAGAGGTTCCGCATCGAAGCGGTGTGGTGGAACGTGGCCATGCGGGGTTGCTTGGTTTTGTGCAAGGCCGGTTGGATGTCGGACAGGTCATGGCGACACCCATTGTGCGGCAGGTCAAGGCCGCGGCCCCGCCTGCGGAAATTATTCTGAAAGATGCGCCGCCGGGAACTTCCTGCCCCACTGTGGAAACAGCACGCGGCAGCGATGCTGTTTTACTCGTGGGCGAGGCCACTCCTTTTGGATTTCATGATTTCACATTGGCCGTGGAAATGGTACGAATGCTCGGTATGCGTGCGGCCGCAGTGCTCAACCGCGTGGACGGCCCCACACGGGAGATGGTCAACTGGTGTCAAGTCCATGATATTCCGATTTTAGCGCAGGTATCCGCGGACCGCCGTGTGGCCGAGGCTTATGCCCGTGGAGAAATGCCAATTCATGGCGTTCCGGAATTCCGGGTGGCCATGGAAAGCCTTTTCACGGAACTGCTGGCATGGGTAAAGGGAGAAACGTCATGAGAGAATTGGTAGTTATCAGTGGTAAAGGCGGAACAGGAAAAACTTCGCTGGTGGCGTCATTTGCGGCACTGGCCGGCACCGCCGTGCTGGCGGATTGCGATGTCGATGCCTCTGATCTGCCAATTATTCTCAATCCAACGGTACAAGAACGCCACGATTTTTTTCAAGGGCATCACGCCAAAATTGATTACCACCGGTGTGATGGTTGCGGGGCCTGCCAGAACGTCTGCCGATTTGAGGCTATAGCGCGCGGCACCGATGACAACGCGCCGTGCCGCGTCCTTCCAATGTCTTGTGAAGGCTGTGGAGCGTGTTTGCAGGTTTGTCCCAACAACGCCATTACCTTGGAGCCGGTTCTCGCGGGCCAATGGTTTGTTTCCACCACCCGGTTTGGACCGCTGGTTCACGCCCAATTGGGACCTGGTGGTGAAAATTCCGGAAAACTGGTCAGCCAGGTTCGGCAAAAAGCGCATTCCATAGCCGCGGCCACTGCGGCCACGCTACTAATTGTCGATGGTCCTCCCGGCATCGGCTGTCCGGTGATTGCCACAGTGGCCCGCGCCAGTCTCGTATTGATTGTCACAGAACCTACGCCAAGCGGCTGGCATGATATGCAACGGGTTACAGCTCTTACCAGACACTTTAACATTCCGGTCATGCTATGCGTGAATCGTTGGGATCTTAATCCGGCACAAACAATGGATATTGAAAATAGCGCCAGACAAAATAACGTTACACCGGCCGGGCGTGTGCGTGTGGATTCGGTGTTCAACGCAGCGCAGCGACAACGCCAGGCTGTGGTGGAAATGCGCTTCACGGAGGCCGGTGAGGATGTGCGCCGGATTTGGCGGACAGTGGCTGATAAATTGCGTGTAGAATGAATTGTGTTTGGATGCGATGGGATAGTGTTAGACTACTAAAACCCGCTGGAGGCGGGCGGAAATGCGGCAATGCGGGGCATTGGTCATGATGAAGTATCAACGAATCAGATGCCTGCGGATCGGACGTTATGGGATATTATTGATGTTACAGGCGGATCATAAACCATGAAATATGTTTTTGGGCCTGTGCCGTCGCGCCGCCTGGGCCGATCTCTGGGTATTGATACGGTGCCATTAAAAACCTGTAATTGGAACTGTGTGTACTGCCAACTGGGACGCAGCATGCCGGTGGTAAGTGCCAGGCGTGAATACCTGCCCACAAACGAAATTCTTGACGAAGTGCAAAAAGCGTTGCAGTCCGTGCCGCCGCCGGACATTGACTGGGTTACTTTCGTAGCCTCCGGCGAGGGCACGTTGCACCACCGGATTGGCGAAATGGTTCAGGCGGTTAAAGCGTTAAGTCCTTTTCCCGTCGCGGTAATTACCAATGGATCCATGTTGGATCAGCCTGCGATACGGGCACAACTCGCTGCCGCCGACGCCGTACTGCCCACGCTGGATGCGGGTTCATCCGAGCTTTTCCGCCGGATTAATCGTCCGCATCCACAGTTTACATTCGCCCGGCATGTGGCGGGGTTAACGGCTTTCGCCCACATGCAACGACACGCGAAATTGTGGATTGAAGTCATGCTGGTCGCGGGACTTAACGATACTGAATCAGCCTTACGCGAACTGGCCGCAGTGCTGGCCACGATCGGGCCGGATGAAGTGCATTTAACGCTGCCCACACGGTGCCCCGCGGAAAAGTTTGTTCACCCACCCGACGTGGAAAGTCTGGTAAGAGTACAGGCGATTCTGGGGCCGATGGCGCGTCTGACCTCCAAATCCGAGTTGGTTCTCAGCTTAAGCCGCACGGACGCGCTGGAAGATCAAATTTGCAACATCGTCTCACGCCATCCTCTGCGGCTCCAGGAACTGGAAGTAGCCGCACGGCAGGTTTCCGGATTGGATTTTCGCGGCGTATTGGATCGCCTGTGCGCCGCCGACAAAGTGCGGGTTATTGAACGATTTGGCGAGTTGTTTGTCTGCGGCGGCCCGGTGCGTTTCCACCATCGGTAAGCAGCAGTGCAAAAAACAACTTCGTATTTTTTTTTAATAAAAAAGGCGGGTATGATTATGAGCGTCAACGGATGGATGAAGAGTATTATAAAATGCGGGAAGCATTCATCCACAGTCGTCAATGTCCGGCGTGTCGACAGTCAGGGCCACATTCGGATAAACAATTGCGCCGCAGTATGAATTTGCCGGTCAGCCGCATGGATGAGCTTAATGACTCGGACACTTAGCGATACGTTGCGCGATGTGGCGCGCGCGGATCGTAGACAATTGCACACGCGTCTTCCACCTGTCCGGCATTATGTTGGCCGATGGCGCGAATGTGATTTTGGCCTTCTTTAAGCGTCGTCATCGGCCAGACAAATACACCGTTTACCCCCTGTTGCCTGCCCAATGATTGGCCGTTGAGCATCAGTTCCACGCTGGCGCAATTGGCATAGACCTTTAAGATGGCATGTTGATCCGGCCGGCAATTAAATCGCCGATCCGTGATGTACACAAACGGTTCTTTAGTCCACTGAGCTTTGTAAAAGTAAAACGCATCCTTGCGGGTTTTACGGTCGCGCGTCACAAGTCCCTTATCATTTTTTCCGGGATGATCTCCCTCATGGCGAAATGCCGAGGCAAAGTCAAACATTACCCAGAGAAACGTACCCCAAAGCCACGGGCGATCTTTAATTGCGGCCCAGGCGTGTTCATGCAGCAGTGCCTGATATTCTTCAGGATGCCAATACGCACCAGGGTTGGGTTGAGTAACATGCGATTCGTGCTGGAAAATGCTGGCTCCAGCGCCATATTCACTCAGGCCGATACATCGGCCTGGAGCCTTAGCCTCCACTACTTTCCGAATGCCATCCAAGATGGTGGGGAAGTCTGTCATCTTGCCGCCGTACCAACCCGGATAGCGGTTAAAGGCGATAATATCCGTGATATATCCGATATGGTTGTACTGGGATTGATCGTCGGCGGCAGTGGTCAGGCGGGTGGGATCCAGCCGTCTGGCTTCGGCATTAATTTTTTGTACCAGGCGATAGCCGAGGTTGTTCTGGCCGTTATTTCCCAGTTCGTTATACATGCTCCAGAAGCATATAGACGGGTGATTAAAATTCTGTTTAATAAGTTCACGCACCTGTTGTATCTGATTGGCATCAAATTCCTCATTATGCGCCACACCGTTGACCAGGCCGTCTTCCGCCCAGACCACGATGCCAAGTTTGTCCGCTGCATCATACGAGGCCTGCGCGTGCTGATAATGGGCCATGCGCACGCAGGTGGCACCAATTTCATAAATGATGTCCAAATCCTGGCGATAATCCGCATCACTTACGGCTCGCCCTTTATTCGGTCGGTCCTGATGGGTGCAAACACCCCGCAGCGGATAAGATTTGCCATTGAGAAAAAATCCCTGATCCGGGTTGATATGGTAAAAGCGAAGCCCCAGTGGCTGTGTAACACTATCGGTGCGTTGCTCGTTGTCAAAGATTTCCACAGTCATCTGATACAGATAAGGGTCTTCCCGACCATTCCACAAATGCGGCTTGGGCAATACGATATTGTGCACACATGTGGATGTTTGACCCGCAGGCACAATCTGGGCCGCCGAAGCAGTCAATATGACATTTCCGGCGTGATCGGAGATGCTGTATCCAACACCCGCTGTTTTTTCTTGAGATGAGGCATTACGCACCAAGGTGGTGACTTCCAGTTCCGCTTTTTCCGGCGTGACTTTCACCTGTTTGATATATACGCCGGGGCCGCCGTCGTCCAAGGGACTGATGCTTAATGCGTTCAGCACCAGCAATCGGACATGGCGATACAGGCCGCCATCCAGATTAAAGTCGCCGTTCAATGGAGCAATGTGATTGTTGTAGGCGTTGTCCACGCGTACCGCGATGACATTGCGTCCTGTGTGTTGAATAAACGGGGTGATATCCACGCAAAAGCCTGCAAACAGGCCAATGTGTCCACCAGCTCGATGGCCATTGCAGTACACTTCGGTTGTGATGCCCGCGCCTTCAAAATAAAGAAAAACCTGTTTATCCCGCTCTTTGGCAGCGCTTGGCAGCTCGAGTTCTTTGCGATACCAAGCCGGTCCGCGGTAGTACGGTGCCCCGGTTTGCCCATCTAAACCATTGTAGGTATGTGGTAATTCCACCGTGGTCCAAGCGGTATCGTTCATATCGGGGCATTGCGCACCAGGAAAACCCTGCTTAAGAAATTTCCATGCCTGATCAATACACATATCGACTCGCGCGGTGGTCGAGTTTCCCGTTTGGCCCGTCAATCCGGCATTACCCGCCGCGTTCGTGCGGGCGTCGCTGCATCCGGTCAAAGCACCAGTCGCGATCATGGCCAGTGCCCCAAATTTGATTAAATCACGGCGCGATGGCGTGAGTGGAGTATTTTGCGGTGTGTGCGGTGCCGATACGCCGCCATCTTCGCTTTGGTTGGTAATCATTGTTGGGGGTAGATGATGGGGAGTCATTTTTTTCCGCCTTGCAACAGTATTTATCACCGTTTTATAGCTATTGAGGGCCACAAGGTCAATTAAGCCGAAGTTTGCCCGCGGCCAACCGTGTGCAAAAGCAGAAGGTAAAAATTCAAGGGTACTTTCCGGGGTGTTGTGAACGGTTCCCAGGTTGGCATTCAATGTCCGATAAAAATGATGTTTATCGGCAAAACATTGGTATCGGTTTGCTGCGGCTAACACTTGAAACATCATCGTATGTTCCTGGTACCGAGTTCTTATAAACACTTTCCGCGTTTTTGACCGATAATGAACCTATATGGATACACTACCTTCCAATTCCATGGCCACGGAAAATTTACAACAACAGACTAATCCCCAAGGCTGGCGTGGTTCCCGAATGGCCGTCGGTGTCTGCGGCGCGGTGGCCGTGATACTTGGCGGCCCGGTACTGATCGGCTTGGCGTTTCATATTCCGATGCTGGTATGGGTTAGCGGTGGTGAAACTCCCATGGTGATCACCACGGCCATTGGCTTTGTATTCGCCGGACTGGCACTGATTTTTTCCACCTTCGACAGTGGGCGCAAACCATCGGTCATTCCCGCATTTTCAGGCGTGGCCATTCTGCTGCTGGCAGGATGGGCGATAATTGAAAATGTTTTTGGCTTTTTATCGCCCCTGGATATGACGGCACTGCAAAAGATTCATGCCGTCACGTATTTACGTCCCGACCAAATGGCACCCAATACGGCGGTGGCGTTTGTGTGTTTTGGTTTGGCGTTGGTTTTATACCGGCGAGTAAAGGGACCCAATCTGGCGGCGTTGGTTCGCGCTTCCACTTTCAGTTTGTTTTTTCTCGGATTACTAAGTTGTATCGGCTATTGGATGGGTTTGGAGAATCTGTACAACCGGGCCAACATAGTCGATCTGACTTTGAATACCGCCATCGGCATGATGGTGCTGGGAATCGGATTATGGCAACTGTGGCGGAATCAGTCTTGGAATCAATATGATACCGAGGGTGTGGAGGTGGAGCGCATTTATCAGCTTTCCGCGGGAGTTCTGGTGTTAGCCATGCTGCTTGCGGGGATCGTGAGCCTTGGGTTGATGCAATATCGGATAAAAATAATTGTGGAACGTAATCTGGCGCGCATGGCCCGGGATCGACAAGAATTTTTTGCCCAGGTCATTCGGGATCGTATGGCGCATGCGGCAGTTCTGGCACATATAGTCAGCGCAATAACCACGATCCGATTGCGGAAAAATGAGACGACCTATTTGGCCACGGTGCGACAATTACAAGATTCGATGGCACCCTTGCGCCAACTGGGATTTTCCGCGGTGGTATACACCGTCGGCACAAAAAACTACCCGCTACTGGGACGGCTTACCGTGCGCCCGGCGCTCCAAGTTCCCCTGGCGGGGTCTTACACCGCCTGGTTGCTGTGGGCAAATGGATATGTTCTTCGCACCCGCATACGCGTCATACGGCATGGGAAAACCTGGGGATATGTCACGGCCGAACAGCCGTTGCCGGTCTTGGACCGTGTCTATGATAACATGGCCAAATGGGGAAAAACCGGCACCATGGTGGTCTGTGCCAAAGTTGATGATGTACTGCATGTTTTTCCGGTTCGCAATCAACCCGTGCCCTTCACCATCCCGGACCGCTTACGAGACACGCGGCTCCCCGCGGTTCTGGCCTTGCGCGGTGGAGGTGAAGGAATTGTAACCACGCGCGATTTGTGGGGCCAGGAGGTGCTGGCGGCGTATGGCTCCATCGGGCATACCGGTTTGGGCTTGGCTTTGAAGATGAATTTATCAGAAGTCTATGCGCCGATTCGGCAACAAATTGTCTATATGTTGCCGGTGATGGTGGGATTAACCCTTTTGGGTTTATTGGCCTTGCGCCAATATCTCAAACCATTGCTGCAAACACTCGCGCATTCACGGAAAATGGCGCAGGAAAACGAAGCCCGTTTTATCGCCGCCGTCAATGGCAGTCTCGACTCCTTTTTCATTCTGGAAAGCGTGCGGGATTCCGCCGGGCAGGTGCGGGATTTCCGGTTTAGTTTTGCCAGCGCCAATGCGCAGAATCTGACCCGTTATTCCGCGGCGGAATTCAAAGGAAAACTGGTAACCGAACTATTTCCAGCCAGTTATGCCAAGGGATTTGTAGAGCATTATAAGCGCGTGGTTGCCACTGGGCAGACTATGTCCGAGGAATTTGAAGTCCACGATAGCGCAGTAAAGGGGCAGTGGCTTTCCCACCAGATTGTGAAATTGGGCGACGGCGTGGCGGTTACCACACGGGATATTACTGACAAAAAGCTCGCGGAACGGGAAGTTCAGCATCAGGCCTTGCATGATCCATTAACTGGTTTGGCCAACCGAGCTTTGCTGGAAGATCGTGCCAAAGCGGCCATGGCACGGGCAAGGCGGCAAAAGGACAAGGTCGTTATTGCCCTTCTGGATTTGGATCATTTCAAACCCATTAACGATCAATTAGGGCATCATATTGGCGATAAAGTGCTGCAGGTGGTGGCCCGGCGGTTGGCAACCACCGTACGGGATTCGGATACCGTAGCCCGGATTGGAGGCGATGAATTTGTACTGATTTTACCGGAAGTGAAGGACACGCAAGCCGCCGGAATTATAGCCCAGCGCGCCGTTGAGGCGGTCGTGGCCCCCATTTACGTGGATGAACATTCTTTGCAGGTAACGTGCAGCATCGGTACGAGTATATATCCCGACGATGGTACGGACTTTGTATCGCTATTGAAAAATGCGGATCAAGCCATGTACCACTTCAAAGAAGCTGGCCGGGAAAGCAGTAAACTGCACCGTGGAGAGCTATTGGTGGCGCAGTCTGTTGGTCCCACCGTCAGCCGCAGTGAGACCATACGAACGATGTCCGAGGGAATATAGCCGATGTTCCGCATATCCTGCTGGTACGTCGTGGCAGGCAATGGCCATTGAAACAATTGGGGCGGACCGTTTCGGGGATGCACCCCAGTAAGCGCGGAATAGAACGCATTTCCCATTTACCGCACACCGGTGTTGCGTTTTTTCTTTTCTTCGGCCAACAACCCTTGCAGCATTTTAACGGCCTCCCAGGCCTGCATGGGGGACATGCGTTCCAAGTCCAAGGCTTGTAGTTGGCTGACGACCTGCGACTCCAGTGGATCAAATAAAGCAGCCTGTGGTGATACCGCCGTGGCGGCGGCTCGTGGTTTACCGCGGCCAACGTGCACCACCAATTGTTCCATGAGCTGCCGCGCGCGTTGAATCACACTGCGCGGAATACCCGCCAGCCGCGCCACCTGTACGCCGTATGATCGGTCCGCGCTGCCCGGCACGATGCGGTGCATGAACAGGATCTGGTCTTCCCACTCCCGCACCAGCACGTTGTAATTCACCACCGCGTTACTGGTTTGTGCCAATTCCGTAAGTTCATGATAGTGCGTCGCAAACAGCGTTCGGCAGCGCGTGGTCCCCGCGAGGAATTCCGCAATCGCCCAGGCCAGCGCCAAGCCATCAAGTGTGCTGGTGCCGCGACCAACCTCATCAAGAATCACCAGAGAATTTTCGGAAGCATGCAAAAGAATGTTGGCTGTTTCCGTCATTTCCACCATGAAGGTGCTTTGCCCGGCGGCCAGATCATCGGCGGCACCCACACGGGTGAAAATGCGATCTACCAGGCCGATGGTGGCCTGTTTTGCGGGCAGATAAAAACCGGCCTGCGCCATGAGCACCAGCAGGGCGGTCTGCCGAATGTAGGTTGATTTACCGGCCATATTAGGGCCGGTGATCAGCTGCAGCGTGGGGCCGTCGGCGGGGAGATTGATATCATTGGGGACAAAGTTTTCCCCCAGCACCTGTTCCACGACCGGATGGCGGGCGTCCGTGATTTGCAGCTCGCGCCGTGTGGTAATTTCCGGACGACAATACCGGCGCGACCGGGCCAGATAAGCGATGGAGGCAATGACGTCCAGATGGGCTATCCGCGCGGCGATTGTCCGCAGCACGTCCGCCTGCGTGGCCAGAAATTCCCGCAATTGTTCATACAAATTCACTTCCAGAGCCTTGGAGCGTTCCTGCGCTGTGAGTAAATCGCTTTCAAAGGTTTTGAGTTCCGGGGTGATGTAGCGCTCGGCATTTTTTACGGTTTGTCGGCGGGTGAATTCCGGCGGAATTTTCTGGGCGTGGGTATGGGTTATTTCAATGTAGAAGCCAAAGACTTTGTTGTAACCAACTTTGAGGGAATTAATACCGGTCTGCGCCACGAGTTGCGATTGATAATTTGCCAGCCATGCTCGGCTGTTGGTGGCCAATGTGCGCAGGCGGTCGAGTTCCGGATCACTGCCGTCACGAATCACACCGCCCTCCCGGAGATGGGCCGGCGGTTCATCCGCGATAGTGGCGCGAATTTTCGCGGCTAGCTCGGCCGCACCTTGCGCCAAAGGCGACAAATCATCAGCCGCATCTTGAAAAAAACCGGTTGGCCCCGCGAGCGTCGCCAGTATCGGCAGCGTTTCCAGGGATTGGGCCAACGCTACCAGATCACGCGGTGTACAGCGGCGACAACAAATGCGGGCGGTGATGCGTTCAATATCCGTGCAATCGGTAATGACCAGGCGCAGTTCATCCAGACGGTTTTCCAGCTCCAGCATCCGCGCCACCATGGTGTAGCGCTGCACAATAGGCGCGGGATCACGCAGTGGAAATAACAGCCAGTTCCGCAGCATCCGCGACCCCATGGGCGTTTTCGTGTTGTCCAAGGCCCGCACCAGTGAACCCTCCGCGGAGTTGTGCCGCAGGGACCGATTGATTTCCAATGAGCGCAGGGACGTGGGGTCAATAACCAGATGACGACGGCGCTCAAAGCCCAGCGGCGGTTGCAGATGCTCCAGCGCCGCTTTTTGGGTTTCATGCAGATACGCCAGTAAACCGCCGGCGGGGCGCAGGGCCGGGTCGTGGTCATGGTCATAGCCAAAGCCGGCGAAGTTCAAAACGCCATAATGTTTGCGGATGGTTTCCATCGCATGGTGTTGATCCAACTGCCAAACCGGGCGGGCGGTCAGAGTCAGTTTGATGATTTCGGATATATGCTCTACCCATTGCGGAACCTGATGGTCCGGAGCTTCGGGATAAATTAACTCACGCGGACTGATGCGGGCCAGCTCCTCCTGACAGGCGGCCAGTGAATCCACCAGTGTGAAGAATTTTCCCGTGGATAATTCGCACCAGGCGATTCCGGCCCGGCGCGCTGATGCTTCAGCGGCAGCTTCCGGAGAGGCCAACGGATCCGAATGTGTATCTGCGGAGTCCTTAGCGGAAAGCAGCACCATGGCGGCGAGAAAATTTTCCTCTCTGCCATCCAGCATGCTATCTTCCGTCAACGTGCCGGGGGTAATCAATCGTGTGACTTGCCTGTCAATAACCCCTTTGGCCTGTTTGGGGTCTTCCATCTGTTCGCAGATCGCAACGCGATAACCCGCCGCAATCATCCGTTGCAGATAGCCGTCCACAGCATGATAGGGCACACCGGCCATGGGAACGGCATTTTCCCCTTTGCTGCGGCTGGTTAAGGCCACTCCCAGCGCCCGGGATACCGTGCGGGCATCTTCATAAAACGTTTCGTAAAAATCTCCGATGCGAAAGAAAAGAATCGCATCGGGATATTGGGCTTTGTAGGTTTGATATTGGCGCATGGCCGGCGTAAGTTCCGCCGGATCAATCGCCGCGATATTCTGTTTGTTAAGTGACTCACCCATGATGGGTATTGTACCGCCGCAAGCCGTTATGCCAACCGGATCGGTGCGCGTTGTCCGGCAGTGGCGTGGCTATGTCCATGATGCCCCTGCTGCGCACCGCATTGCGATGCCGGTGCGCGGGAGAATGCTCCCGCTATTACGCAATGGATTGTACCGGTACCGTTCGCCGCCCTATGCAACATTCGCTAAAGTCTCGGACCGGCTCCTCGGATTTTCACCAGCCCAGCCATGGGGATTGCAGGTTCTACTCTCCGAGCGAATTTTGCAGCTCACTTACGGCGACCCGGCGGAATTCTCCACCGGATCGTTGCGCTAATGTTTGCAGTTCTTTGCGTTCGCCATTAACGGATATTACATCAATTCGTTGCGTTGCTTTTTTGACCCGCAGCACATCGGCCGCCAGATTGGGATTGGAGATAAATACTTTAGCCGTCACAAAGATGATCTGATCGCCGCCGAGTTTGAGCGTTTCTTTCATAGCCGCGGCGGCGGTGGTGCTGCCGTAAGGCGAATAATTTAATAGCGTCTTTTCCGCGCTGCCCGCCTGCCGCGGCTTCATCCAACCCTTCTTGGGCATAATGTTAAGTCCATTGGGCCCCCAGATCGCAAATTTTATCCGTTGATCCGGCCTGAGTTTTTTAACCGCTTGTTTCACATACGCGGCCACCAGATTAAAGCTGTCAAGATTAGCCGAAGATCCATCAAGGCTGAAGATAATACTTTTTCCGACCAGTGGAATCCCAAGAAATCCCGTATCCAGCGCGGGGCTTTCCCCGTTACTGCCGGGCGGCGTGACCGATGAAGCCGTATACTGATGCGCCAAGATGATAATAGCGATAATCAGGGTCGCCGCGGCAAAGAGAATAATGAATCCGATCAGCCCCCGGCGCGGCAGTTGCTTCTTTTTTGCAGGCTCAACCGGTGCCGCAGATGGGTGTTGGTGCGCGGGCGGTATTTTTTGTGTGACCACTGGAGATTGTGGAAAGCCGGACTGGCCATCGGCTAACGTCTCTGGCTGTCGCGGCGTCGCGGAGTGGGTGGACGATGAACTCGAAAAAGCCCCGCTGCCGGAGGATGGCGGCACTGCCGGGCGCTGGCCGGATTGGCTGCGAAAGCCGCTGGAGGAAAATCCGGGATCTTCATTTGGAACAGATGGACGGTTGCCGACAGAACGCGTACCGGGATCGGCGGGGCGGGTGCGTGCGCTATCATCGGCAGCTGCGGTGGCTGGAACTTTTAGCAGGGATCCGCACTTACTGCAGCGACATATTCCGCCGCGGAATCCGTCATCGAGTTCCAACCGGCTGTGGCAATGATAACATTGAACAACGATGGCCATACGTGATCCATTCCATTGGGCACAAGTTCGAGGCGCCGCGGCGTTCCGCCAACCAATTTATATATTTTATCATGGTTCGATGGTAATGCGAGAAAAATGCGTATTAATCATCCGGTGCAGGGCCGTGATAGACTGCGGAGATAATCGAATATCCGCATCAGGAATATCACCCCCGGCCAAAATCAGGCGGGATCGGTCGGAGACGGCTTGCAAAATCCATTCATCAAGTCTCAGCGGTCCGGGCAGATAGTTTTTGACGCGATAACGCCCCAGTCGGGGCGCAATGGGTATGACCACGCGCATCGGAAAGTCCGCAATAAAGTGTTGCCGAATCATGACATCAATTCGCGCGGCATGGATCAGGATATAGGCATCGATCGGACCAAGAATTACTTTAACACTTGTACCGGCGATCAGTGATCGCGGCTGCAGGCCGGGATTAATCTGTAGAATCATACGCGGCGTAATACGATACAAGCCGGCCAGATAATCCAGGGTATCTCCCGGTTGTACACGCACCAGTCTTACCAGTGGATCACCCGGAACAATGGCGGAACTCAAAACACTGCGCGCGTTGATCTGCATTAACACCGCTCGGATGGTATCGGCTTCATGTTCGCCAAAGCCGGAAATATGCCGCAAGGCCGTTTGCAGTGTGTGCCGGGCGGTCAAAAGATGACCATGTTTTAAGGCCAGGCGGGCTTGGGCTATTTGGTGGTGGACTTGCGTTAGCAGGCCCGGCGTCAGAACATGAACAATCGTCGGTGCGGGACGCAATGGCGCCGCGGTATTGGCCCCGAAGGTTTGGCCGGATCTGTGCGCTACGGAAAAAGGACGAGATGGCGTGGTGCGGCCAGAAGCGGTGGCGGTTGGGGCTGCCGTGGCCTGGACGTACGGAGCGCGACGCGTGTGCAACGCTTTGAGTACTTGCCGCCTTACCTTGATGGTCTGCCAGGCGCCCCAAATTACCAGCACGCCGACGATAATCCACAGCAGCGCATCACGCGACTTGGGCGTAGCACCGGATTTGAAGCGAATCGCCATACGCCCCACTTTACACGCATAATGCCCCTTTCAGCCAGTGGTCAGAACGTGGAACGATCATGTCGCCTTGACAATTAACGCATGACGGTGCTACTATTCAACAGTGACATAATGAGTTAACACAAAAGAGATTATTCATATTTTAAGGAGTATTCAGATGGCTTTTCAACTTCCTGCATTACCGTATGATTTTGGCGCGCTGGAACCTATTATCGATACGCAAACCATGCAGATTCACCACGGCAAGCATCATGGCGGTTATGTCACCAATCTCAATAATGCGATTGCTGGAAAGCCCGCGTTGGAGACGAAATCTCTTGCGGCTTTAATTGGCAATTTGGCGGCAGTCCCGGAGGATATCCGCACTACCGTGCGGAATAATGGCGGCGGCAACGCCAACCATACCATGTTCTGGCAGATCATGGCCGCCAAGGGCAAGGGCGGCGGTGGAGAACCGACGGGCGATTTGGCGGCGGCGATTAACTCCACGTTCGGTTCCTTTGCGGAATTCAAAACACGGTTCAGCGACGCCGCAGCCAAACGGTTTGGCTCCGGCTGGGCTTGGCTGGTACTCCAAGACGGCAAGCTAACCATAGGTTCCACGGCCAATCAGGATAATCCGTTGATGGGGCAGACGGTCTGCGGACTTTCCGGCACGCCTGTTTTGGGGTTGGATGTCTGGGAACACGCTTATTACCTCAAGTATCAGAATCGACGGCCCGAATACATTGCAAACTGGTGGGAAGTCGTAAACTGGACCAAAGTTGCGGAAATTTATCAAAATGCGAAGAAATGACAATTGTATCCAGTTCGCAATGCGGTGGTTGATCTATCAGTAACCGTTCACGCACGATGTTTTGGGCGTACCTACCACGCATAACGGCAGGCCGAGCCGCACCGTAAGGGAGTGGTACCGCCGTGAACGCATATCGAGTTTGGAAGGCCGAAAGGCCGTGAACGGTTACATCTATCAATATGGAGCAGTGCTTCCCGTGTGAACCCCGAACCATGATCCAACGACCGGCACCGCAAGGCGTTGCGGTGCTTGCGGAATGTGGATCAAGGAAGTCTTCTTTCTCACTCTGTCAACGGGTTTGAGTATTAGCCCACCGGTAAGACGTGCCGCAGGCGGGTGATGATCTGGGGTATGACTTGGAGCGTCTGCTCTATGTCCGCATCCGTGGTAAATTCAGATAATGAAAATCGCACCGCACCATGCGCAATTTTTTCCGCTATGCCCATGGCTTTGAGCACATGGGATGGTTCAAGAGATCCACTGGAACACGCCGCCCCGGCGCTGGCGCAAATATCGTTCTGGTTCAGCAGCAGCAGGATCGCCTCGGCTTCCAACGCTGCAAAACCGATATTCGTAGTATTGGCCACGCGGTTTTCCGGATCCCCGATGCTATAACAATCCGGAACCGAATTCAAAATTCCCGTCTCAAGTTTATTCCGCATTGTGGCTATGCGCTGTATATAGCCAGACTCCGCCAACATGGCAGTGGCCCGCGCCGCCGCCGCTCCTAACCCGACGATCCCCGCGACATTTTCCGTGCCGCCCCGGCGATCCCGTTCCTGCGGACCACCGCGGATCAGCGGCTGATAGGCCAAACCGCGCCGCACGACCAAGGCCCCCACGCCTTTGGGACCGTGAAATTTATGTGCGCTGACGGACAATAGATCAATGGGCCGACTGGAAAATCGTAACGGAAGTTTTCCCGCCGCCTGCACCGCATCCACGTGGAACGGCACACCATGGGTGCGGGCGGCAGCGCCAATTGTATCCACATCGAAAATCACACCGGTTTCGTTATTGACCCAGATCAAGGTCAGCAACGCCGCATCGGGATCGGCCAGTGCGGCATGTAGCGCCTCCATATCCAGCCGTCCCAGCGCATCAACCCCTATGGTTACAACGCGATATCCATGCTTGGCCAGATAATCCGTCGGCGCACGAATTGCACTATGTTCCACGGTTGAGGTGATGATTGTTTTTTTTGTCCGTCCCGGCATTACCCCCAATACCGCCGCGTTATCCGCTTCGGTGCCGCCGCTGGTAAATATCACTTCCGCCGGACGGCAACCGATGAATTCCGCCGCCTGATAGCGGGCTTCCTCAACCGCATGCCGGGCTTCCTGCCCGGCCTGATGTACACTGGAAGGATTGCCATAACTGTCTTCCAGAAAGGGCCGCATAGATGCCAGAACTTCAGGCGCTATCCGGGTAGTCGCATTATTGTCCAGATAAATCATCACTGCCATTATACCGGACCCGCAGGCACTACACCGCATACAGTCAATCCAGCGGTGGCGGGGGGGGGAATAATATTATTGGGCAAAAATACTGAAGCGCACCCGCATCCATGCCAGCTCCAGGACGATGGGCACTGCCGCGTTACCGCAATTCGCACCATTGGCTAAAACAAACATGGCCGCACACATCTGTCATACTTGCAATAAAAACCCGGATGCGTATACTTAGTGACTTATGAAAGTTGCGGACGAAGCTGTATCGCCGCTTTCGAGCGTTGGAGATGTGTTATGGCGCATAAAAAAGGTCAAGGTTCTACTCAAAATGGGCGGGACAGTAATCCACAGTATCTGGGCGTAAAGGCTTATGCCGGAGAAGTGGTTACCACTGGTTCAATTATTGTCCGGCAGCGTGGCACCCGATATCGCGCCGGCAAAAATGTTGGCTTGGCGCGGGACGACAGCTTATTCGCATTGGCTCCCGGCCGGGTGCATTTCGCTCCTAACCGCAAAGTGTCCGTGGAATCAGTGGCGGAAATCGCCGCCGTCGCCACCACCAGTTGAGAGGGCCAGCCTGTCCAATGTAACATGCTTTGAAATACGTAAGGCATTTGATTTCAAGTATTTACGTGTTTAGGACTTGAAATTCGTAAAAGCCATATTTTCCCAGCGCTTACGGCTTTTCCAGGCCATGAGGGCGTAAACTTTAATCGTAACCGTTCAAGCACCATATTTTTTGCGTACCTACCATGGGCGGCGATCAAGGCCCCATTGTGCCGCCGCTGCCAGTGTACGCACGCGGTGGTAGCCGAGCCGCGACCGTAAGGGAGCGGTACCGCCGTGAACGGATACGCATCAGCTTACGGCTTACGACGCCGCCTATCTGGAATTAGCGGCGCGGGCGCAAGCACCTCTGGCAACATTTGACCACGCGCTGCGGAACGGGGCTACGAGGTGCGGACTGAAAATAATTCCGGCCAATATTTAACCAAGGCACTTATTTTGACGCAGGTTTCCCAATGTGAAGCTTGCGCAGAACGCGGGGTTAAAAGTTGACCATGATTCGGGAGTAATACAGCATGACTAAGATTCAAATCAAACGTGTTTATGATGAACCATCTACCGCTGACGGATTGCGGATTCTCGTGGAGCGGCTGTGGCCGCGGGGATTGACCAGGGAAAAGGCCGCGATAGACCTGTGGCTCAAAGATGTGGCCCCCAGTACGGAGCTGCGAAAGTGGTTTGGCCACGATCCGGCCAAATGGGTGCAGTTCAAAAAACGGTATTGGGACGAACTGCGGCAGAATCCGTCCGCCGTTGAAGCCTTGCGGCAACATATCAAGAAGGGCGATGTTACCTTTGTATACGCCGCGCACGATCAAGAACACAACGGCGCATTGGCATTACGGGAATTTCTGCGTGCTGCGTAGATATGACACCGGGCTGGGGCCCATGAGATTGCCCTTATTGGCCGATGCGGAAATGAATGCAATGAAAAACCCCAAGCGCAAAATTACCGCAGATGAAAAACGGCTAAAACCGAGAATAGAGGCCAGGACGAACCGCACCATCGAAGCACTTGATTGGTCAACAATTCCGGCACCGGTGGATGACGGCGCGGCCCGACATCTGGTCGGAATGCGCATTCCGGCCATCGCGCTAGCCGCAACCGACGGCACGACGGTGAACCTGTCCACACTACCGGGCAGGGTTGTGGTCTATACGTATCCCCGGACGGGAAAGCCCGGCATCGCAAATCCGGACGGGTGGGATTTGATTCCCGGCGCACGCGGATGCACGCCGCAATCCTGCGCTTTCCGAGATCATTTTGCGTGGTTGAAAACCTTAGGTATCCGTCATTTGTTTGGCCTTTCCACACAAAGCCCGGATTATCAGCGCGAAGTCGCGGAGCGATTGCATCTACCATTTCCAATTCTTTCGGATGCCAATCTAATCTTGGCTAGTGCCATGCGTCTGCCGACGTTTGAAACCGGAGGAATGACGTTGCTTAAACGTCTCACGATGGTGATCAAGGATGGTACAGTGGAGCACGTTTTTTATCCGGTTTTTCCGCCGGATCAGAATGCCGCCACGGTGGCGGCGTGGCTGGCGGTCCATATTCTCCCCGCCACATGACATACGGAATTGTACCGTAATTACTTCCCGATTTGCACTGCAATCGAATCGTCCATTCCGAGGGATATACCACCACCGGCAAGTCGGCGGCTATGTGAAATATAGCATTCCGTTTTCCACGCATCGGGGTTCCGGCCTATCTGAATCGGGGAAGTTATTCCGGCCCGGTTCCTAAGCAGCACGAATCCCATTAGCGCAGTGCCATCAGGCTCCGGCGGAGGTGGATAAACCATCGGTTTCAGGCGAGGTGCGTGACACTTTATGCGGGTGGCGGAAACCGACATATTATCCACGCAGCTACGGGTGGAAACCCGTGGCCGGTGGCTCCCGCGCGTACCAGCGGCACCGCATTATCATGACGGTGCTCCGGGGGCATCATGTTTTGTGGGTAATGCAACCATACGCGCGTATAGTGTCACGCACCCTTTCAGGCGTAGCCTACCCACATAAAATTGACAGGAAGTGGATTTTACTGTATACCGCTAATGTATAAGTTGGAGATGAATTGTTATGTTCCGAACGCAACTTTATCTGACGGACGATGAACACAAGGGACTCAACGCCCTATGCCAAACAACAGGGCGAAGTCAAAGCGACTTGATCAGGGAATCTGTTGACCGGCTTATCGAACAATTCAGTGATAAACAAAGAGAACATGTGCTGAATCGCGCGGCGGGGATATGGGCGGACCGCAAAGATCTTCCTGATTTCCGGACTTTGCGTGCCCAATGGGATAGGGGATGAACATGCCCAAGTCGATATTGGTCGATACAGATGTGATGATCGATTATCTGCGCGGAAATGAAAAAGCCGTGTCGTTTCTGAAAAGACACGCGGATCACATTGTATTGTCCTCCATTACCGTGGCGGAATTGTACGCAGGGGTTCAGGGCGAGGCAGAACAAGAACTCCTGGACGCCGTTATTGCTCTATTCCGGATAATTCCGGTTACGGTGGAAAGTGCCAAGATTGGCGGATTGTTGAAGCAGACCTTCGGCAAGTCGCATGGGGTGGGCTTGGCGGATGCGATCATTGCCGCAACAATCCAGATTGAGAATACTGAGCTTGGCACACTTAATACGAAACATTATCCGATGCTCGCGGGGCTTAAACCCGCCTATTCAAAGAAATAATCCTGTTCTGATGTTGTGGTATAATACGGATATGGAGAAGATCGGTCGGAAATTTGACTCTCATCGCGCGGCGGATCGGGCCTATTACAGGTCTCTTTCTCCGGTACAACGGATGGATATTCTGCTGGACCTGATCAACACCCAACCGAGCAACGATGAAACTTTCCAAAGACTTGCGCGAGTTTGTCGCGTTATTAAACGCCGCCCGCGTTAAATACGGTCAACTTTATCAGCCGCGAACTACTCATTCAAAACAAGAACTGCGTCGGCCAGCCCAGGGACCTGGCCGACGCTGATGAACTTTCATCGCCGGAATGAAAACTCTTTTGATTTGATACGAAGGCAAGGCTATAATTGGATAAGAATATCCAGATTATAGCCTGGCTGATCTGGACGGGCAAGATTATTGCCATGGCGGTTGAAAACTTAAAAGGACACTTGGCGCGAAAGGAGTGTTGCCATGAAGCAGTGCAACGACCAAAATGTGGCCTGGCAGAGTAGTAGAGAAACTCCCACCACGGTCATCATTCCAGCGGGTTTCCGCCCGGTACCCGCGGCGGACGCAACCGTCGCCGCCCGTCATCTGGGTTATGTCCGCAGTTATTGCTGTGTCATGGTTTATAGCGGATGGCAGAGGCCATTTTCTCTTGAATTTGCACCCATATAGATAATATACATATACTTGATATTCCGAACGTACTATCGCATCGCCCTGTCACAATCCGTTGTCATTGCCCCTGCGTCAGGGATCATAACGGTCGCGCCCATCGCTTACTTGGACAGGCTCCGAGAACGACGAATGGACGCTGGCGCCGGAAGTGTCCGGTCAGGAGGTGAGTGGATTCCCAATGCCACCAGCGCATCGTTTTGAACAATATGGCGCAATGTTTCCCGTGGAATCACCGGTAATTGCGAACCCATGGCGTACTCATTGATATGGAAGAGTGTTTCAATACAGTCGGCGGCCGTGGAAAATGGAAAATCACTGCCGAAAAGCACTTGGCCTGTAACCTGCAATTGATACGCACGAAGCAAAGCGTCCCACGCGAGCCACGGCCGACGCAATAGTCCGGCAATACACGAAAATACGTTGGTATGCTTTGCCAAAAGAGTCAGGGTTTCATCCACCCAAGGGTAGCCGAAATGGCTGATAATCAACTTTAATTCCGGAAAGCTGCGTGCCACTTCATCCAACAGCAGGGGCCGGGCATATTCCAAACGGGTGCGGGCGGCGAGATACGGTCCGCTGGAGAAAAACACCGGCAATTTCAACGCTGCGGCAGCTTCATAAATGCGCATGGCTTGCGTATCGCAAGGATGACAATCCTGGGCGGCCGGGCAAATCACCAGCCCTTTGAGGAACGGGTTTCGGCTGATATCTGTTAGCTGTGCTATGGCATTGGATTCGGTAGGATCCACCCCGGCAAATCCGATCACCCGGCTGGCGTGTTCACTGCAATAATCCGTCAGAAGTTCATTGGGAATATGCGCTCCGAGATACCGGCTTTTGAAGCCCAGCACCAAGCTCACGTCGACCGGTGCGCACGCCAGCCAGTGCGAGGCGGTATCTGCTTTGGGCAGCAACCGAACCTGCTCGCGGCCAAAGCGGATCGGTTGCGCAATACGGTCAATAGCGTCCCGACCAAGCTGTTCCGGGCTTTGCCAGATGCTCGTATGACAGTCGATAATCATCTTCGCTCTTTCCATTTGACGCCGACCGCCACTGCCCATCGTGTTTCGACAGCCTGATCCGAACGGATAAAAAGCATTTCACACATTGAAAATAAAGATACTCTTTTGTGGGCATGGAGGCAAGGCTTGGCCTGATAAACAGTCCAACACTGCCCCACCGCACCAATGACTGGGCCGGATGTCTCGCCAACTTGCGGGTCATAGACAGACGCGGGTACTATTCCGTGCATGGATTTAGACGCAAAAATCATAGGATGTTGTCTTGTTGCGGCTCTGGCGGTGAATGTATGCGGATGCACCAACAGGCACTACTGGCCTCCGGGATTAACCGCGACGCAGCGCCGCCAACTGCGTGCCTTGCCACCGGCGGCCAAGCCATGGCCGGCCGGGCCGGCCAAGGGGCGCATCATCCAAACCGCACATTATCGTGTTTATACCACTATTGATAACCCCCTGCAGCAGCGTCTTATCGCCCGCGTGCTGGAGGCGGATTATGCCCGTTTCCTCCGGCTGGTTCCGAATGCCGCACCGCAGTTGCCCATGGTTGGTTATGTGTTTCGCAATCGGAGGCAGTGGGCACGCTACACCCATAAAGTGATGGGGCCGCAGGCCGGTATTTATCTGCATATTGAAGCCGGCGGATATGAATGCAACGGTGTATTTGCGGCCTACCGTTCCAATGTTGCCGAGATTCTATCGGTCGTCGCACATGAGGCCTGGCATCAGTTCAGTTTTCTTGCCCTTAAGGATCATCTGCCGGCGTGGCTTGATGAAGGGCTGGCTACCCAATGCGAAGCCATGCAATGGCATCATGGATATCCCGCCTTTACCCCCTGGCTTAATGTCCCTCGTTGGGAGATGCTCCGGCAGGCGGTGACATATCGGCAATTATTGCCGTTACGGACACTGGCCGGCACGCAAGCCGGAAATGTGGTGATGCACAAACCTATCTATGTACAATCATATTATGCGGAAGTCTGGTCGTTTATGCTCTTTCTTGAACACAGCCGGTATAAACCCGCTCTGCTGCAACTATTATCCATGGCCCGCCAGGGCCGACTTAACGGGTTGCTGGCGGGAACCGGGCTTACGGCGCAAGAGGAAGACCGCCTTACCCTGCGCTGGAATCACA
Source organism: Phycisphaerae bacterium (assembly GCA_049977145.1). Classification (GTDB taxonomy): domain Bacteria; phylum Planctomycetota; class Phycisphaerae; order WQYP01; family WQYP01; genus JAMDCX01. Next base: position 39,369 of record JBMFGW010000001.1, on the reverse strand, counting down.
TTGCCGGGGAAATTTATCTCCAGCATTTTTTCCGCAATCACCCCGGCTTGAAACGCCGCTACGTGGCATTTGTTGACCACCTCGTGCAATCCTGGCCGCCGGTTGAGCCTAAAAACTATCCTGCCACCGCTACGTTGTCTCAGGGCCATTCGCCATGATAACCGCCTGGTTGATATTTCTATTTCTTGCGGCCATGGTCTTGGCCATCGATGGGCTGATTCCACAACCCACCGCGGGATGTAGTTCACTTATACGCGCGGCCGGTTTGTGTTTGCCGCCCCTTGTGCTGGCCTTCGTTTATGGCTTCTATTTGCACTTTGCTTATACTCCCATTTTCGCACCATCATCCACCGTCGGCTTCCATCCACTGTTGACGTTCAACACCGGCTACCTGCTGGAACTGAGTTTAAGCGCGGATAATGTGATGATGTTTGTGGTCCTGTTGCGGGCGTTAAAAATTCCCGCCGCGGATCATGGGCTGGTAATGTTCTGGGCGGTTTTGCTGGCGTTGATAGCGCGGGCGGTGTTGATTCTTACCGGCTTGGCCTTGCTGGCCCGCTTTCACATCCTGTTTTATTGCATGGGTGGATTTCTGTTGCTGGCGGGCCTACTGATGTTTTTCCGGCGTCCTGGACAGCGCCAGACAGAAGCACGGTTCATTGACATATTCAGCCATTTGCTGCCAATCAGTCCCGCGCCGTCGGGGCGGCGGCTGCTGATAATGTTCAAGGGCCGGCGGTGTATCACGCCTTTGCTGCTGGCGATTGTGCTGGTGGGTCTGGTGGATGTGCTGTTCGCATTTGATTCCATCCCCGCGGTGTTTGGCATTACCAATGATCCGCTGATTATCACCAGCAGCAATGTGTTTGCCGTGCTGGCGCTGAACCGGCTTTATTTTCTCATTGCTCCCTTGATGGATCGGTTGCGGTTTCTCGAAACCGGGCTGGCGTTGATTTTACTGTTTATTGGCGGAAAAATGCTTCTGCCCCTCCTCGCTGCTTATTGGCCCACGGCCCGAATCAGTACCACGATATCCTTGTGGGTCATTCTTACGCTTTTACTGCTCGCGGTCGGAGCCTCGCTGGTTGTTCCATCCCGAAAACAATGATGGGGCGGCTTAACGGCAGTGCAACTATAATTTCCGAGTTTGGCGGCCACGGCTAAGCAATATGCTATCGGCAAGAGGCCCATCCTCTGGAACACACCGATTCTTCTGAGCACCGATATGAACCGTGGCCCTTTATTTCAGCCGCAACAAATAACCGGCGATGCCCAGGCCGATCAGCGCCATGATGACCGCCACCGTGGTGGCCAATTCCCAACGCATGGGCCGGGAAGATTGGCCGGTGTGTAAACGCCGGATCAGGGCGGAAAAGCGGACTGCGGCGGCGATATTTACCCCCACGCCCAGCAGCACCAGGGCGATGCCAATCCACACGGATGCGGATTGGTTCGCCGGCACCTTGATGTGAATATCTTTTATCTCCGCGAGCTTCTGGAGAAACAACCCGAACTTGGCCACCACAAAGCCAAAGCCCATCAGCGCCAATCCGGTACGAATCCACGCCAGCATGGTGCGTTCCGCGGCCATTTCCGTAGCGGGGTCCGTCTTTATTTTCTCCGGGGCCGGCATGATCACCCCTTCTTAAAATCACCGGAATGCCGGTCCAGAAGCCGCCGCAAATGCTTGCCGGGACAGGATGTCGGTGTATCGGCTATTTGCTGATGCGTGCATATTCCGCCCAAATCGTAGCCGCGCACGATAAATTGTAAAAGTAAAAACAGCGTGGCCGCCTGCGGCGGCGGCGGTTCCTGTATATCAAAATTGCCCAGTACGACCACCCCCATATTATTGCTGTTGTGGTTTTTGACATGCGCACCTTGAAAACGTAGATCACGCAGTTGCCACACACGCCCCATCCGATCCACCGCGTAATGGTAAGCGATATCCGCCCAATTACGCCCGGCGGGATCACAATGTAAGCACCGTATTTCCTCCAAATGCCGCGCTGTGGCGGCAAAGTCATCTTCCAGCCACGGTTCCGGAAGACCACTGTGATGCACGGTGGCCAACTTAATTTTTCCCATGGGTACAAGATGTTCCAGTCGCGGAAGCTCGGTGGTAAACGCTTCGCGCGGCAGAATCGATATTTTTTGCATTAACGCCCGCACGGCGGCGGGATTGCGTGCTCCGGGGAACAAATGCAGGCCATTTTGCGCGCCAGCCGCAACCATGCTTTTCTCCTTTTATTTTCCCGCCGGCGCATAAGTAAAGTGCTGTCCGCCTACGGCCGCTTGTGCCATCAGACCGTCAAGGGGCAGCGTGAATACCATTACCCCATGCTGATAGTTGGCGACGGTTCCCGCACCGCTGGCCGCGGCCACCGCCGTGGCACGCGCATCAAATGTGGTCTGACCGGATTCAAATTGGCTTAGGGTGTATTGATTTTGGAAAAGAATAAGTTCAGCGAAGCTCTGCCCGCCAATTTGCGCCCCGATATTAATCTGCGTCATCTTGCAATACCCCAGCCGCTGGCCACCGCGGATTACTTCGCCGCGCCCCGCCGCCCCGCCGATACCCAGGGCGCCCGCTCCGATAGATGGAAATACGGCATAGGCATAAGCTGCGCTGATCCACTTACTCATATTGGGTCCGGCTGCCTTAAATTCCCTAATGGCTCCGCTGCACCGATGGGACATATATTCACGGCCCACTTGCGTAACCGGAGTAGTCGGCGAGCAGCCCGTTAGAAATCCGATCGCCGCCAAAAATGGAATCAACTTTATTTTATTCAAACACATCATGGAACCCATCAAAAATGAGAACTATCATCACCGCATTTATATATTCTATGTCCGGTTGGAAATTTCAACAATGTATGGCGGGAACCGTTGTACGGTACAGCAAATTGATGAAATATTTTGGTTAAGTCTCTTGGCAATAATAATCGCCATGCCGCTTGAAGTTGAGAATAAGTCTCAATTGACATCAACATTCTAATACGCTATGATTAAAGTTGTTGACGGGCGTGTGCAAGCGGGCTAACTGGATTGGGTGGCTTGTTTTAAGGGATATAACTATGCCGACAGATGAAGGCACTATAGAAACACTGGCCAATCAGGAATATAAATGGGGTTTCGTTACTGATATTGACGCTGATTCCCTACCCAAGGGTCTCAACGAAGATATAGTCCGGGCGATTTCCAAACGGAAAAATGAACCCGAATTTATGACGCAGTGGCGGCTGAAAGCCTTTCGGCATTGGCTGACCATGACCGAACCCAAGTGGCCGCATGTGAAGTATCCGGAAATTGATTTTCAGGGCATTATTTATTATTCGGCCCCCAAGCCCAAAAAGCAACTTAAAAGTCTTGATGAAGTCGATCCGGAATTGCTGCGTACTTATCAAAAACTCGGCGTACCGCTGGAAGAGCAGAAAATATTTGCCGGCGTGGCGGTCGATGCGGTATTTGACTCGGTATCCGTGGCCACGACCTTCAAAGAAAAACTCGGCGAAATGGGTGTGATTTTCTGCTCATTTTCCGAAGCCGTGCAAAAACACCCGGAGTTGATTCGCCAGTATCTGGGGTCAGTGGTGCCGTACTCGGATAATTTTTATGCCACTCTGAATTCCGCGGTATTCAGCGACGGGTCCTTCTGTTACGTTCCCAAGGGCGTGCGTTGTCCCATGGAATTGTCCACGTATTTTCGCATCAATGCCAAGGATACCGGGCAGTTTGAGCGCACTTTGATTATTGCCGATGAAGGGGCTTATGTCAGTTATCTGGAAGGCTGTACCGCACCGATGCGCGATGAAAATCAACTGCACGCGGCGGTGGTGGAATTGGTGGCCTTAAAAGGCGCCCAGATTAAATATTCCACCGTGCAAAATTGGTATCCCGGCGATAAAGAAGGCAAGGGCGGAATTTACAATTTTGTCACCAAGCGCGGAAAATGTATGGACAACGCCCGCATTTCCTGGACGCAGGTGGAAACCGGCTCGGCCATCACCTGGAAATATCCCAGCGTGATTTTGCAGGGAGAGAACGCCATCGGTGAATTTTATTCCGTGGCCTTGACCAACAACATGCAGCAAGCGGATACCGGATCCAAAATGATTCACATCGGCAAAAACACCCGCAGCACGGTGGTGTCCAAAGGTATTTCCGCGGGTAAGGGACAGAACACCTATCGCGGTCTGGTGAAGATACTGAAAAACGCCACGAATGCCCGCAATTACACGCAGTGTGATTCGCTGTTGTTGGGCGATAAGTGCGGTGCCCATACGTTTCCATATATTGAAGTGCGAAACACCAGTTCCAAGGCGGAACATGAAGCCTCAACTTCCAAAATCGGTGAAGATCAACTTTTTTACTGCAAGCAGCGTGGCATTTCCCTGGAAGATGCGGTGAATATGATCATCAACGGCTTCTGTAAGGAAGTATTTCGAGAGTTGCCAATGGAATTTGCCGTGGAAGCCCAAAAATTACTTGGCGTAAGTTTGGAAGGCAGTGTAGGCTGACTTTGAGCATGGGACGACCGGTAGAGGCCGGATCGGAATGTGACGATTGGATCTTTAAAGGAATGAAATTGCATGGCGTTGATTGACATTAAAAATTTACAGGCGGCCGTAAATGGCAAACCAATACTTAAGGGCATTGATCTAACGATTAATTCCGGTCAAGTGCACGCGATCATGGGGCCTAATGGCTCTGGAAAAAGCACACTATCATCCGTATTGGCGGGGCGGGAAACTTACATGGTTACAGGCGGCAGCGTGACTTTTGACGGCAAAAATTTACTGGAGTTATCACCGGAAGAGCGGGCGTGTGAGGGACTTTTTATGGCCTTTCAATACCCGGTTGAAATTCCTGGCGTTACGACCAGTTATTTTCTCAAGGCCGCGGTCAACGCCATCCGAAAACATCACGGTATGGAAGAACTCGATGCCATGGATTTTCTCAAAATGGTGAAAGAAAAAATGGCCTTGCTGGAAATGGATAAAACGTTTCTCAATCGCTCGGTAAACGAAGGTTTTTCCGGTGGCGAGAAAAAACGCAACGAGATTTTTCAAATGGCGGTACTGAATCCGAAGTTTGCCATCCTGGATGAAACGGATTCGGGGCTGGATATTGACGCTTTGAAAATTGTGGCCAACGGGGTCAATGCTTTGCGTGGCCCGGATCGGGCCATTCTGGTGGTTACGCACTACCAGCGGCTGCTGAATTACATCGTTCCCGATTTTGTGCATGTGCTGCGGGACGGCAAAATCGTCAAATCCGGTGATAAAACACTGGCCTTGGAACTGGAAAAACGCGGTTATGGCTGGTTGGATACCGCCGGTGCCGCCGCCTGATTTGGCATGGCACATGAATATTGCCACGGAGTTATTATGATCGCAACGACTGCTATTCCCGCTCCCGCCGAGGCGGCTTCCGACATGGGACCAAATTACGGCTCTGATTGGCTGCGCCAACAGCGCCGCCAGGCTGCGGAGACATTCCACAAGATCGGATTTCCCGCCGTTACGCATGAAGACTGGCGGCTCACCAATGTCGCGGCGCTGCACAACGTCAACTTCCGTCGCCCCGACCACGGTAACAGGCCAACCCCGGCGCAACTTGCTAGTCTATCCATGAAGGCATTGGGCGCACAGGAGATGGTGTTTGTCAATGGTAACTTCGCGCCGGAGCTTTCCCACCTGGCCGGCAAAGTGGAAGTGCTGACGCTCCGGAATGCCTTGGGAAAGCACGCCGATCAGGTGCAGTTATTTTTAGGCCGCGAATTGCCACCGGAGAGCAATGGCTTTTCCGCTATGAATCTCGCCGGGTTTGCGGATGGCGCGTTTATATATCTCCCCGCCGAACAGGGCAACGCGGGATTGGTGCATTTGCTGTGGGTGACCAGCGGTCATGATCATCCGGTGGTTGTGCAGCCTCGCAATCTGTTGCTCATCGGGGCCAACACCCATGCGACAATTGTGCAAAGTTATGCCTCTTTTTCAACGTCGCCCACATTGTGCAACACCGCGCTGGAAATGGTTGTCGGCAAGGGTGCCCGGGTGGAACTGATAACATGGCAGCGGGAAAATAACCACGCTTTTCATATCGCCAATGATGCCATTGACCTGCACGAACGCGCTACCGTGCAATCCCTGGTGATTAATACCGGCGGACAGTTAGTGCGAAATAATTTAACAGTGCGGCTTTCCGAACCGTTTGCCGAAGCCATTCTGAACGGTTTGACATTGGCTAGCGGCGACCAGCATATCGACAACCATACCCTGCTGGATCATCTCCGTGAAAACTGTCCCAGCCATGAATTGTACAAATACCTGCTGGGTGGCAAGGCCGGCGGGGTTTTTCGCGGGAAAATTCTGGTGCGTCCGAATGCTCAGAAAACCGATTCCAAGCAGACCAGCAAAACCATCCTGCTTTCGGATGATGCGGTGATGAATTCCCAGCCACAACTGGAAATTTACGCTGATGATGTAAAATGCACCCACGGCTCCACGACCGGCCCGCTGGATGATGAGCAATTGTTTTATCTGCAGTCGCGCGGCGTGCCCGCCGTGGAGGCCGGGGCCTTGTTGACATACGCCTTTGCGCGGGATGTACTCTTACGGATATGGCATACCGGCATGAGAGAATATTTGGAAGAAGTTATCAGTGGTGAATTGCATCGGCTGCATCTGGATCAGACAAAATCATGACGATCACGGGTATACAACCTGCCCCCGCCAAACCCATCCAACCCGCGGACTTGGACATTGCCGCCATTCGCGCGGATTTTCCTTTGTTGCAAACACAATGCCGCGGCCAACCGCTGGTGTACCTGGACAATGCCGCCACCAGTCAGAAGCCGCAGGCGGTGATCGCGGCCATGACGCGGTACTACACCGATGGCAACGCCAATATCCATCGTGGCGTGTACAAATTAAGTGAGGATGCCACCGCGGCGTATGAAGGCGCCCGGGAAAAAATCGCCCGGTTTATCAATGCGCCATCCGCCAGAGAAATTGTTTTTGTGCGTGGCGCTACCGAAGCCATTAACTTAGTGGCCGCAACTTGGGGCGTGGAAAATATTCGTTCCGGCGATGAAATTATCCTTTCTGAAATGGAGCATCATTCAAATATCGTTCCATGGCAATTGCTGGCGCAGCGTACCGGCGCGGTAATCAAAGTGATTCCCATTTCCGATGCCGGGGAATTATTAATGGATCAATATCAAAAGTTACTGTCCGATCGCACCCGGCTGGTGGCCGTTACGTATGTTTCCAATGTCATGGGGACCATCAACCCAATTGAACGCATCGTTACCGCCGCCCATGCCCGCGGGATTCCAGTGCTGATCGACGGCGCTCAATCCATTTCGCATCTGGCCACTGATGTGCAAACAATCGGCTGCGATTTTTTTGTAATTTCCGGGCACAAAATGTGCGGCCCGACCGGCATTGGGGTACTCTGGGCCAAAGGCGAACTTCTGGAAAAAATGCCGCCTTATCAAGGTGGGGGCGATATGATCAGTACTGTATCCTTCGCCGGTTCCACCTGGAATGAAGTGCCGCATAAATTTGAGGCGGGTACGCCGCATATTGCCGGGGCTATAGGACTGGGCGTGGCGGTTGACTATCTTTGCGCCATTGGCATGGATGTTATCACACGCTATGAAGATGAATTGCTGATCTACGCCACGAAAAAACTTTCACTGATGCCCGGCGTGCGCATCATCGGCACGGCCCCGCGCAAAGCGGCCGTGATCTCGTTTGTTATGGATGATATACATCCCCATGACATAGGCACGATTATGGATGGCGAAGGCGTGGCGATCCGCACCGGGCACCATTGCTGTCAGCCGGTGATGGACCACTTTCATATTCCGGCCACCGCGCGCGCTTCATTGGCGTTTTACAACACCCGTGCGGATATCGACCGGCTGGTTGCGGCCATTACCAAGGTTAAAGAGGTGTTTCACTGATGTCCGATTTACGCGATTTATACCAGCAGACCATCCTGGATCACACCCGCAAACCGCGGAACCGGCATGAGATGCCCGACGCCACCGCCAGCGCGGATGGTCATAATCCACTTTGCGGCGACAAAATTACGCTGTATCTGAAAGTTAAAAATGGGGTCATTGAAGATATCAGTTTTACCGGCAGTGGATGCGCCATTTGTACCGCCTCCTCCTCCATGATGACCGAAGCGCTGAAAGGCAAAACGGTGGCGCAAGGGCAGCGGTTATTTGACCAGTTTCATTCCATGTTGACCAGCCCCATGGATCAGGAAACCTCTTTTGCGCAGTTGGATAAATTAGCGGTGTTTTCGGGCGTGCGGGAATTTCCCGTACGTGTCAAATGTGCCACTCTGCCTTGGCACACGCTGCAGGCTGCACTGAAAAATGAGCACCATCCCGTTTCAACGCAGTAGGTGGGAAGTTAGAGATTGGAAGGCAAGAGTTGAAAGTTGAAAGTTTGGGATAGCGCTGTGGTAATAACCAGGTGCTGTTGGGACGGGATAAAAAAGGAATTAGAACCTGCAGCCTGAAAGATTTGATATTTATTACGTGGCATTGCCGATAGAATAAAATCAGTACCAAATGAATCGGCCTTCGCGCGTGTTGGGTTGTTCATTGTTCGTTGAGAAAACCGTATGTCTATAACGTTATCTGAAATTGCCGCCGCTGAAATTAAGAAAATTCTCAAAGATCAGGGAATGGGCGAAAAGGCTGTGTTACGCGTAGGCATCAAGGGCCGCAACGCGCAGGGGTTTAATTATCTGCTCGATTTAACGGAAGTGCGGCATGAAAATGATATTGTCGGGCAGTCGCATAATATTCCGATCATGGTTGATCCGGTGAGTTTTCCCAGTCTGGACGGAACGGAAATCGATTTTCGCGACGATGCGGCGGGACGCGGTTTTGTGTTCAAAAATCCGCATGCGGTAAAACTTCCGGTTAATACCGGGGGGGCCGGAACCGATACCGCCGGTACAGCGTCCACCGCAGGTGGTGATGGGCCCACCAGTACTATCATCACCGATGCGCTGGCGAACAAAACTTTGGAAGCTGCAATTGTTGAAAAATTACGGACTATTTTTGATCCGGAAATTCCCGTCAATATTTATGATCTGGGGTTGATTTATCGTATTGACATATCCGCGCAGAAAGAGGTCACGGTGGATATGACTCTAACTGCACCGGGATGTCCCGTGGCCGGATCCATGCCGCCCGCCGTGCAGCAGGCGGTGGAAAGCGTGGAGGACGTCAAAACCGCGAAAGTTAACTTGGTTTGGGAACCGGCCTGGAGCAAAGATCGCATGTCGGACGCCGCGCTGTTACAACTGGGGCTATTGTAGACATCAGGCTCCCGCAGCGGGCTGCTGACTGCCGCAACTGCGGCATTTGGTGGCGGCTGCGGGAATGGTGTCCAGACAGAAGGCACATGTTTTTGTCGGTGGTGGTGGGGGGAGAGGCGGAGGCGGAGGGGGAGGTTTAACCAGTATTTTGATAATCAGAAAACAGACTAATCCGGTGATGATTAACGTCAGAAACGTGTTGGCCAGATCCCCAATGAGCAGCTTTACCGGTTCCATCATCACCTGATGGGTTTTGGGATCGAGGATGGGTTTAAAGGTGGTGGGACTTAATTTAGGAACATGGCCAATAGTAATACCGGCGGTTCGCCAGGAACCATTGGGCAGAAACAGGTTAATGATGGGCATAATCAGGTCGGCATTCACCTTGCTGACAAAACCCCCGAACGCGCCGCCGATAATAACGCCGATAGCCAGGGAAAGTGCATTGCCTTGGAACAGGAATTTTTTAAATTCCTGATGGAAGCCCAGACTTTTTTCTTTCAATGCTTTATGGTCCAGTAATTTTTTTGCATCAAAATCCATGCCGGGAAAATCCTTCCTTACCGTTACATCACCACATTTCCGTATATCGTAAAAGTATGGTCGCCGAATCCGTATTACGCCCGACAGTGCCGCCGCAGTGCCAAGCCCATCAGGCCGGAAAGCAAAAGAAACAATGCCGCCGGTTCGGGAACCGGCTGAAAATTAAAAGCTAAAGCATAGGTGTCGGTCTTGCTGGCCCAAGTAGCGGCACCTCCCAGGTCCACGACCTGCAAATCATAAGTTCCCGGAGCCAGGTCCGTAGTATAAAGCTGCTGAAAATTATCATAGGAGCTGGCACTGGAGGCGACCAATGCGTCGCCGGAATTATAAAGGTTCAGATCCAGGTTATTGATAGTTTCGCTAAATGATGCTGCATTAGTTTGGGCGTTCCATACTAATGTGCTGGTCAACGTGTACGCCGATTTGGCGCTGCTTAAACTAAAAACATAATGGGCTACATTTTGGGTGGCGCGGGTACCGTGGCTGATGGTGGAATAATCCCAACCCTCATTCTGGCTGATGGTCGGAGAGGTCAGTGCTGTGGTAGTGTTATTCACCATAGATGCCGCCACGCGACCCGCCGCTAGATTGGTGTACGCATTGTCGACATTCAAAATCCCGGCGCCATACCGTGGATCCAGCGGTGTGGTGGTAGTGTTACTCACTGGATTATACGTATATGTTCCGCTGTTGACGGTGTAGGAATTAGTCCAATCATTCGGCTTCACCGCACCGTTGAGCAACAGTGCTTTGATCGTGCGTTCATCCGTGGCATCTGTTGTATAGGCACTCTTGGTAAAGCCATCGGTAGTTGTATAGCCATCGGCTTCCGTGCCAGCCTGCACCATAATGGCAGCCGCTCCGGAAACCATTGGAGTGGAATAGCTGGTTGCGGACGCGGGTGCCACAATATCCGGCGCATCGCGTCCATCCGACGTGGGGCCAATGCCGGTAGTTGAAGTGCTGTAGGGATAGGCACCAACGGAAATAGAGTTGTAAGCCGTGGCCGGCGGATTTATTTCGCTGCCGGTGGCAACCTCGGTATTCGCGGTTCCATCGCCAATGCCGGAAACAAAAATAGTATCATAGGTATTGGTGTAATAATCATACTCGGTATCAATCTGCGCTTGTGCATCCATAACCTCTGTGCTTGTGGCTGTGGAAGGAAACCTATTGATGAAACTTTGATTGACGATCTTGGCGCTGTTGAGTATTGCCGAGGGTGAAAGAGTGACGGAGGTCTGCTGGGTCGCCGGGTTATAAGAGGAAGCCGCAATCACATTATTCTGAAAATAACCCGCATCATAATTATCCACATTGGTGACGCCCGAGGCTACACCGTCAACACCATAAAAATTTCCCCCGACTGCATCAGCATGGGTAGATTCCATATCCGAATCATTGGAGATAATCTCATAAGCGGCATCAGCACTATTGGTGGTCACAGTACCGTTGCTGGTGTAATACGTACTAACGCTGGAACTTCCGCCTATCGTGGAGTGGGTTTGTCCATTCGAGTCGATGTAGTTGATTGCAACAGCGCTATTATTGATACTACTATTGGTGATATTCGCCTCAAACTCATCATTATTGGTAATGGTTGTAACCGCTATACCGCCCGCGGTGCTTTGCGCAGTGGATGACGAGCCTAAGCTGGCCTCAACCTGCGCCACATTGACTCCCGCACCATTAAGCCCCGCCGGCAGGCCCGATAAACCAATCCCGCTGATCGTGGAAGCTTGCACTGCGGAACCCACTATCGCCAGCGTCACAGCGGATGTTGCCAGCGCCATATACCGCCTCCATGTGGGCGCTAACGTGCACAAGGTACCACCAACGTTGTTATTCCATGAAAAATATTGCGTACCAGTCATCTGAACCTCCATTACCATTAGAACGATACTTAATGATGGTAACCGTTTCCGGCCCCTCGGGCGGCCATATTCACCATAAACCACACCTTAATTTAGAGTATACCCGGCTCCCAGAAAAAAACAAGTGAATTTGTCTGAATAAAATATGAAACACACTTTTAGCATCCCATGTCATTTGCCTGCTATGCAGCAGCGCAAAAACAACTTCGGATTTTTATGGGACACCGGCGGTGGACACAAGTCGAACCCGGGGTACTGCCGCCGAAGTTGTAGAATGTTTCAAATTAACACAACCCCTACTACTACAGCGCGACTTCGGCTTTTGAGGGCCAAAAACGCCCTTCCGAATTCTGCTTGTCCGCGATTAACGCAGGGAGCGATTAGGAAGTCGCGCTGTAGTACTACGGTGCATCGTCCCCGGAGCTTAATGGCTGATCCTCGGCTGTTGATCCGGCGCCCGCCAAGTCGGAAGAATTTATTTCCGGCATATCATAATCCGCGTTGGCCGCGAGCCAGGTTTGCACACTTTGACGTATCGTATCCGCTTCCATATCGCCATCCATGGGAATATATAAACCCGCATCATGGGAGCGGTGTTGATGATAAGCCACCAGCGCCGCAATTTCTTCCAGAGGGGCTTTCGCAATGTGGGAAGATGCCAACATTTCCGCATTGCCTACCGTCCGCCATGCGTCTAGGGCAGCAACGGCGGTACAATCCTTGACTTCCGGCAAAGCCGCCATCCCGCCTGGCCCGGCAACAAACGGGGCCACCCAACGTCTTGTCTTTCCGCGTTGCAGAATAAGGTATTTCCATTTATCCATATTATGGACAGCCATTAGTTCATCGTGGCACAACCGCTCCGCCTGATCCAGCTTGCTTTTGTGCCGCGCCGCACCGCGAAAATCCATAGCGGCGGCGGCGGCACGCATGGTGCATTTCTGATGGTGCATCCATTGTTTCCGAGCGCCGATCGCATCGGCTAAAAAATCAGCCGCACTGGAAATCAGCCGCCGATAATCGGCCATCGAAATACTACCGTCACATGGTGCCGGACATTGCCCTAACTCTTTATAGGCACAAGCCTGCCCCCGCGGAGCCTTCCGAAGAATTGCATAATAGCGGCACAAATCAAATAATTCTTCGATGGCGGCAACCAGTTCGCTGGCCTTACGGTATGTCAGCAGTGGACCGATCGTGATAGCTGATGCGGGAGCCAGAGCTTTCGAAATTTTCCAGCGTGGAAAGTCCATTTCCGGAGTCACCGTGAGAAACCAGGCTGGTTTCCAAGCCAACATGGTGGGATAACAATCCGGAAACAAGACGCGTACTATTTGATAATACCACCAGCTTGCGGCAAAGGCGCTGCCCACACGACGATAACGAATAGTATCCGTAATTTCCGCGTAATTAATGCGGACGCTAACCGCAGGCGGCCCCGCCAGACGATTTTGCAGGGCACGGCGTAAATTGGCGGTCGTGGCGGTAATAATCGGGCGGCCGTCAACGGCAAAACAGGCGTAAACCGCTGGTTTGGCGGGAATGGCAGCAAAAGGATCATGGCATGAATTCGAGTCCATGAACGTTTGACTGGTGGTCTCCGTGGATTGGCCTTTCTCATCCACCACAAATGTTGCGGTATGGTTCGTGGACATGCTTTTCACTAACGCGGTAACCGCAGCACAATTCGGCAGCAGTGCCGTGATTTGTTCCATCACATCGGTCATGGACACGCTCGCAAAGGCTGGTAGATGGTCACGTCATACCGGCATACCCGTAATCATCGCTTCAAACACCAGGGCGCCATTGCAAATGCCCTGGCAATTGGCGATGATGCGCCGGCGCGAAATATCCACCGCCTGCGCAATGAGATATAGTGAAGCCGGGGGTACCACGGTTCCGCGAAAACGCACATTATCCGCTTTGGTAAACCCCATAAAGTGAATTTCTGGAACAACTTTACGGGCCATAAAAGCGCATAATTGCGCCGCGGCCTCCACCATCATCACGCCCGGCATTAAAGGGCGCCCCGGAATGTGGCCGCGCGCCCAAAATTCCTTTTCATCGACATGTTTGACGCCAACGACCGTGGCGGCGGGATAATCAATATGAATAATGGCTGAAAGCTGTTCCATCTCAAAGCGTTGCGGATTAATTTTTCTAATGTCGTCCAGGGAAAACTCCTGTTTTTTCAAATCCAGCTTACTTAGGTCATAGAGTAGACATGGGGCCATGAATCTAATTTCCTTTCTCAAACCGTATGCGCGACCAAGCCCGCCGCCAGCCACGATTTTCTCTTTCTCCCGGCGTGGTATGTTGACCACACCGGTAATCTCGAAAATACATAATGACTATTTTCATACGCGCAGAAGTTTACTTGTGATACACCAAAAGTACCAGCATGGTAATGAGCGCCACTAGCGCCATGACAAACGCACTATTGACCATCCAGGTATTGCGGCTACGTGATTTTTCAATCCATTCTTGCACCTGCATGGCCGAGGAGGCGTAGCAGCTCCGCACCTGATCCAGACAATCCACCGCATGATTATTGGCGACCTGTAGCCGATCAATCATCATGGAAAAGCGATTAAAAGATTCCACCAATTGCCGGTCAATTTCATTACCGGTTTCAATTTGTTCACGCAAGCGGCGCAACGATTCCCCCGGATCTTTGCCACCCGAGATACTGCTGAGGGTTTCATTGATCTTTTTCTGTTGTTGCGCGTGCATCGCCAGACGATCCGTTATGACGTCCAGCATTTCCGTCTGCATCCGGCTGGTTTGCGGGAGCGCCTCGACCGCATGCGGCATCGCGTTAAGCCGGTGCAAAAGCTCCTCTTGCCGCCGCACTTGTCCATCCAGTAAGCCTCGCAATTCCTGCACTGTTTCCAGGAGCGAATCATAACTTTGCTGTAGTTTATAGTTATTCGGCTCCGGCATGGTCGGACCGACGCGTGTGAGCACATCCGGATTGCCGGTCTCGGTTTGGTTATTTTTTAACGCCCCCCACGCCTGATAGTCCATAATAGTCGGCTGATGACCGCCAATCGCCCTCTTAAATGCCTGTATCATACCCATAGTTCAACTCCTATTAATTTTCTGTTCATATTATAACAACGCGGATCAGTCAACGATAATGCGACAAGTAAATGTCACTGGGGTGCCGGAATGTCGGCTCAGATTTGGCAGTTGCGGTTGCAACAGAAATTAGCTGAAGCTATCATCGCGCGTTACATCATTGGCGAATAAAAAGGAAATAAAATGAATTTTCGAGTTTGCTCCCCGCAGGCATGGAGCGTTTTAATTGGCGTATGCATCTCCGCAGTCGCATCGCACCACGCAGGTGCGGCACCATCGCTCCCGTCCGTTGCGCGAAATATCACCGCCCGGATTCCCGTACCGGATCAAATTCAGCCGGTGCTTCCCAATCGCTTTGCCCATGCGTCGAAAGACGCTCCGTTCAGGCTGCGCTGCGACTGGACGCGCAATCCCGTGGGTATCCAGCAACGGCATCCGCGTCTGACCTGGGTGCCGCCGCAGCGGGATACATTGCATGATCAAGCCAGTTATCAGATTCAAGTGGCGACATCACCATCCGATATTCGCCATGGTCATGCGCTCATCTGGGATTCCGGAAAAGTGGCAAATAATCCGCATTTTCTCCCCCAATATGCCGGGCCGGCGTTCCAGCCCTTCACGCATTATTACTGGCGGGTACGGATTTGGAGCCACTCTGGTTGGAAATCGCGTTGGAGTCCGATTGCCACCTGGATGACCGGTCCGTTAAATACCGGGGATTGGCGCGGCAACTGGATCAGTTACCGGCCCCATATCAGCAATCCATTTTATCAAATGCCGCACAATGCCTATTATGGGCTGCCGCTTCCGAAGAAAATTTTTCATAAAAGTTGGATGCAAAAACAACCGTGTCCAATTTTTCGCAAAGTGTTTCAGGCTCCGGAAAACCTACGCCATGCCTATATGTATATGGCCGGATTAGGATATTGGAAGGTGCTGGTCAATGGCCATAAGGTCGGTCCCGGCGTCCTGTATTCCACGCTGTGCGACTACTCCAGGACGGTACCATTTCAAACCTTTGACATCACCAAACTGTTGCGCAAGGGGCACCGAAATGTCATTACCATCGCCTTGGGTAATGGCTGGTACAACATCATGGAGCGGGATGTATGGAATTGGCAAAAGGCCGCATGGAGAGCCTGGCCCCGAACCCGGATGAATGTATTAATGCGCACATCCGGCGGAAAATCCACTTGGATTGTCACCAATTCCACCTGGCAGGCGGCCCCCGGACCGCGCCTGGCCGATGGACTTTATAATGGTGAGGTTTATGATGCGGCGCTTAAAATCCATGGGTGGAACAATCCCAAACGCGCCATGGCCAAGGCGGCCAATGCTCATGTAGTGGCTCCACCAATGGGCCGACTCACGGCGCAAATTATGCCGCCATGTGAAGTGGTACAACGCCTGGCCCCGACATCCATTACAGAAGTTCAACCGCACGTATTTGTAGTTAAGTTTCCGCAGAATATGTCGGGATGGGTAACATTGACCGCCAAGGGCAAAGTCGGCGTACCGGTCGTGCTGCGCTATGGAGAGCGGCTGTTTGCCAATGGATTGGTAAACCGGAAAACAATATCCTGCTATTCCTACACCGGCACATTCCAAACGGACACGATTATTCCCGCCAATGACAAGCCATTCACCTACCATCCGAATTTTGCATACAACGGATTTCAGTATGTTCAAATTGACGGGCTGGCCTCCAAAAAAGATATTCTGAAAATTCAGGCGGAGTTTATTCATACGGCGTTTCATCGGTCGGGTAAGTTCTGGTGTGCCAACCCGCTGGAAGATGCCATTGTTGATGCCACCAGTCGGGCGTATTGCTCCAACTTCATGGGATACCCCACCGATTGCCCCACCCGTGAGAAAAACGGATGGACCGGCGATGCGTGGCTGGGTTCCATTCAGGGCATGATGACGTACAGCAATCCGTTGGGCTATGCCAAATGGCTTAACGACATTCATGACACCCAATATGCCAATGGTGCCCTTCGGGTGGTCATGGCCAATCCCGCTGGTTGGGACTGGGACGGGGGAAGATACCCCGATCCGGATTGGGAAAGCGCTTATGAATTCATCTGTTGGAATCAATATCTTTATGATGGCGATGGGCGGGTATTACGTGAGCATTACCATGGCCTGAAGCGTTATTTTGAATTTGTGATGACCTACACATCGCATGATATTTTGCCCGATCAGGCCGGAATTGGTGATTGGGCCACGTCAGCGAAACACATGCCCCCGGTTTCCTTCACCTCCACATGTATTCTGTATCATGATGCGGTGCTTTTATCACACATTGCCACCATCCTGCGGCGACCCAAGGATGCCGCAACATTCACCATGGATGCCGCGGCCATACGCAAGGCTTTTAATAAACGGTTTTATAAGGGCCATGGGGTTTACAATAACGGCGGCCAAACTGCGGAAGACATGCCGCTGTATTATGGAATTGCGACCGCCAAAATGCGACCACTGGTTCTGCAACGCCTGGTGCAGGATGTCCATGCGCATCAGGACCATCTAGACGTTGGAATATTGGGTGACAAGTGCCTGTTCCGTGTGTTAAGCACCTACGGCCATACTGCACTGGCCTACCGGATCGCCACGCAGACGACCTATCCAAGTTATGGCCAATGGATACTACGTGGTGCCACGACTTTGTGGGAAGGCTGGGGCTGGACGCCGGCCGACGCCGCTTCGTTAAACCACATCATGTTTGGTGATATTCTAGGT
Source organism: Phycisphaerae bacterium (assembly GCA_049977145.1). Taxonomy (GTDB): domain Bacteria; phylum Planctomycetota; class Phycisphaerae; order WQYP01; family WQYP01; genus JAMDCX01. The sequence continues at coordinate 21,772 of JBMFGW010000001.1, read as the reverse complement.
TGGATGTACAACGATCTGGCGGGAATCAGGCCGGATTGGCAATCTCCCGGATTTCGAACCATTCTCATTAAGCCGCATCCCGTTAAAGCGTTGCCTTGGGTACGCTGCGAGCATGACAGCCAATATGGACTTATTAAAAGTGCGTGGCGCTGGCATGGCAAAAAACTGGCTTTGAATATTACCATTCCGCCCGCGAGTTCGGCATTTATCACGCTAAGCGGTGTCGGTCATGAGATCGTGCAATGTAATGGTAAGCCTCTTGCCTCCGGTACCAGTGGTGTATTGGCCGTGCAGAGCGATGTGGGTGGCAACGGCGCATTGATCGTGCATGTTGGTCCCGGACATTATCGATTGGTGTACAGCCCGCGTATTTCATCAAAATGATGTCAGAAAAGCGAAGATTTGAAAATTCTATAATATGAATTTATATTTCGCTTAATTGACATATAAAGTGTATGCTAATATCAATATGTAATTGTATCTTGAAAGTGGAATGTGAATAAATTGTAAAAACGTCTTGCCTTAATCTTAGCGCAGTCTTATCATACTATCTGGATGACACGCGAAGAGGGGAGGCGGTTATAGGGCCTTGGCAACGGTCTAGACTGCGGAATGTCTGATGTTCTGATGGTTATTCTATGGATGGCATAAGGATAAATATATGACACCGATGATTATCGCGGAACCCACAGCGTTGCGAACCACGACTCCATCGACTTTTACGCGGGCGCGCAAACATGTCAATGTTCCGGAAGGGCTTTGGTTAGCCTGTCCCGGTTGCAATCAAATGCTATATCGCCCGGAGATGGAAGAAAATTTCCATGCCTGTCCGAATTGTGGCCATCATTTTCGGATTTCCGCCCGGCAGCGGATCATGCTGCTGGTCGATACCAATACCTTTGAAGAGATGGATGCTAATTTATCCGCGACGGATCAGCTCGGATTCTCTGCTAAGAAAGCCTACCGCCAGCAATTGGCGGAAGCACAGAAACTTACCGGCTCCAAGGATGGGGTGTTAACCGGGCGCGCTTTTATTAAAGGTCGTCCGGTTATTCTGGCCGCCATGGATTTTACGTTCCTCGCGGGGTCCATGGGGGCGGTGGTAGGCGAAAAAATTACCCGCGCGATGGAACGGGCCACGGCCGAACGCTTGCCTTTATTAATTGTATCCTGCTCCGGCGGTGCACGCATGCAGGAAAGTACCATCAGCCTCATGCAGATGTCGAAAACCTCCGCCGCGCTGGCTCGGCACCACCATCAGGGCGGGTTGTTTATCAGCGTTCTGGCCGATCCGACTACGGGTGGCGTGACCGCCAGCTTTGCGATGCTTGGTGATCTTATTTTCGCCGAACCTAAGGCTATGATCGGTTTTGCTGGACCGCGCACCATCGCCAACACCATTCGCATGGAACTTCCCGAAGGGTTCCAGCGGGCCGAGTTCCTTTTGGCTAAGGGCTTCATTGACCGTATTGTACCGCGCCGCGAACTAAGGTCCGCAGTAGCCCGTAGTATCGACTTCTTTGGACACTGATGATGGCCCCCAACGCTCGTTTTGCTGCGCAGTTGGCTTGTTGTGACGCTGGCCATTTGGTTTCTTTCGCCCGCTTAATTCTTTATTCTCGTTCTCCTTCCACAATTAGATTAATGACATGTTCCTTGACAGGTTGCCGCCGACTATTAAAATTCTGGTATTGCGGCGGGAGAAAGTCATGGTAAAATTCTGGCATGGGCAGAATATTGGCGTGGTCTGAATTGGATTTCTTTACTCTCAGGAGGCGCTCTTGAATACTCTTACAAAAACGTTTGTGTTGTTACAACTGATACTGGCACTGGTGCTGGCAGTATTGGTAATCCTGTTTGCCGACAAGCAGCAGAATTACCGAGCCGAGGTGGCGGTCTCGCAGAAATCGCAGATCGCCGCGCAAGCCATGACCAGTCAGTTGCAACAGGCCAACAGTAGCCTGCAGACGCAACTGACTACGGCATTGCAGGCGGCGACACAAAAGGCTGGACAGTTGAACAATACGATTCTGGGCCTGCAATCCAAACTGGCGGATGAACAGACCACCATTGCGCAGTTGCGCGTTACCAAGAGTCAGTTGCAGGCCAGCATCACCGATCTGACCAACACGGTCAGCTCGCTCAATAAGCAGGTAGCAGACCAGAATGCGGTTCTCACCGCCTTGCGTCCGAAACTGCTGACCTACGTTAATCACAACGCCAGCCTCGGGCGACGTATTACCGAGTTGACCAACGAGCGCAATGTCGCACGCAAAACCATTGAGGTCTTGCAGGAAAGCATCGCTTCCTTACATCGTAAGATGGCCCAAGTGCAGGTTGCCGCCCGAACCGCCAGTCCGCTTTCTAACACCCTGTCCACGGTTATAGCGGGGGTGCCCACTTCCGTTCAAGTCAATGGTATGGTTATGAAGGTTGCCACATATAATGGCCATACGTATGTTAGTGCCTCGCTGGGCACGCGGGATGGTGTGGTGAAGGGAACTCGGCTGACTATCTATTCCAATGGTCGCTATATCGGTGATGTGGTTGTCCAGAAGTCCGATGCGACTGAATCCGTCGGTGTGGTGTCGTTGCAGGCCCCGGGAACTACGATTGCTCCGAACGAGATGGTCATGAGTGGACCCGGAGTCTAAGGACTATTCACGGTCTGTCCCGCCACGGCCTTTCCGCCCTTGGATCGGAAGTCCGGTGGTGCCAAAATTGATTTTATGATTTGTCGGGAGTTGTCATGTCACGCGTAAACCCACCCGCCCGGATAACGGTACGGCCGCAACCCAATGTCTATACGGCGTTGGCGATTATCGCTTTTTTTGCGACCTTAAGCTCGTTGATATACATGGCTATTGAATATAAAACGATGATTGGGTTCTGATCCGATGCGGTCACGGCGACAGGCTGGACATGGGTGCGACGGCGAATCATCATCGGAATATGGCCTTCGGGACGAATATGGTTGCCATCGAATTGCGCTTATAATGTCCGTGCATACCGATAACGCCAATAGTATGGTATGCTATGGTCAAGTTTTCAAGGGCGGGGATGGAGGGCTTGGCTTCGGCAACGTGCAACTTTAAAGTCTTTGCTGTAGGCGGCCTGTTCAGGGTTCTGGCGCGGAGCGGTTTGGCGTGTTTTTTGATTCAATGTTGGGTTGGTTTTCTCTCGACATGGGCATTGACCTCGGTACATGCAATACGCTGGTCTGCGTGCGTGGCCAGGGTATAGTCCTCAACGAGCCGTCCGTCGTTGCCGTTAAAAAGGGTACGAATATCGTTCTGCACAACGGTAATGCCGTTGGCCTTGTCGCCAAGGAGATGCTCGGTAAAACTCCGGGAAATATTACGGCCGTGCGCCCGCTGAAAGATGGCGTCATCAGTGATTTTGAAATAACCGAAGCCATGCTTACCTACTTTATCCGCCGCGTCCATGGCCGTCGGCGATTTGTCCGTCCGCGTGTGGTCATAGCGATTCCCTCTGGCATTACCGCAGTGGAAAAACAAGCGGTGTTTCATTCCGCCCTTCAGGCCGAGGCCCGACGCGTTTATCTGGTCAGCGAGCCGATGGCGTCCGCCATTGGGGCCGGTCTACCTATCCGTGAACCCCTCGCCAGCATGATTGTAGACGTCGGCGGCGGTACCACGGAAGTGGCCATCATAAGTCTCGGCGACCTGGCGGTATCGGAATCCATCCGTACTGCCGGCGATAATTTTGATGAAGCTATCGTCAACCACATGAAAAAAACCTACAACCTGATGATTGGGGAACAATTTTCCGAGCGTATTAAAATTGAGCTTGGTTCGGCCAGTGCGGTGGGGCCGGAAACCACCATGGAAGTTCGCGGACGTGATATGATCAGCGGGCTGCCCCGTAAATGTATTATTACCAGCGAAGAAATTCGTGAGGCGCTGCTGGAACCTATCGGAAAAATTATCGATGCGGTCACCCATACGCTGGAACGCGCCGAACCGGAATTGGCCGCCGATCTCGTGGAGAGCGGTATTGTCATGGCCGGCGGCGGCAGCCTGCTACGGGGCATTGACAAAGTCATTTCGCAGGCTACCGGCTTGCCTGTCCGGCTGGCGGATGACCCGCTGACGTGCGTGGCGCGCGGCACCAATGTGCTGCTGGAAAATCTTGAAGATCTCAAGGAAGCCTTGGAATCAGACACCGATGAAGTGTGATAGGCCGCGGGTCCCGTTTGCGGTGTGACCAAACCAACTGGGATCATTGCGTCAAGCGGCTTGTGTTCCAGTATGCTTTCCGGAAGAAGGCATGATGAAAATGACGCCGCGAAAATGGTTCTGGATTCTTAACTTTGTGGCTTTGGGCGCCGTGGCTGTTGGCGCGCGGCATCCGCGGGTGGTCAACCGTCCGCGCGGGGCCGCTTCGGAAGCGGTAAAAACCTTGGTTGCGCCTTTTTCCTCGATCTTCACCGGCCTGCAAACCGGAGTCAACGAATTTTTACACCCGCATGAGAATTCCAGCGGTCGTGTTAACGCCCAGCGCACCCGTTATCAAAACGAAATTGCCATGCTGGTCACACGTATCAGCTATCTGGAAAAACTGCTACGTGAAACCAGGGTGATCCATCAGAATTTCCCTGCTCTTTCGGTGCAGCGTCTTCGTGCCGCGAGCATTGATGGTTTTTCGTCCGGCAATGGTGATGAATGTGTGTTGGATCAGGGCTGGCGTGATGACCACCGCATCCGTCCGGGTGATGCGGTGCTTGCGAACCGGGCGGTGGTCGGGCGGGTGGTTCAAGTGGGACCGGAAACCTGCACCGTGCGTCTGATGACCGATCCACGCATGAGAGAGATCGCCGCCATCAGCCGTCCGGTGCGGGCCGGTTTGATCAGCATCGCTCCGCAGGCCCTGATTGAAGGCGCCGGGCCGGAGCGAATGCGTTGTGAACTCGATCAATCCATCCATGCCATGGCTCCCAAGCCGGGCGACTTGGTGCTGCTAAATGACGGCGAATGGCCGCAGGCGGTGGCCGGTGCGGTCATTGGCGTGATTAAATCGGTGCACCAATCCGCGCGTACCAGTCTACGCTGGAGTCTGAAAATTGTGCCGCGCACGGACATTCAGCAGATTCGCCAGGTGGTTATTGTGCTGTCCTCCCGCCGGTAACGCTTTATGCCTCCACCTGCGGTCGTTGACTATCGGGCCAATCAAGATGAAAAAATTTGCCACGCGGTTGATCCACACGCTCGTAAGTATGGGCCCCAAAATAATCTCTTTGCGCCTGGATCAGGCTGGCGGGTAACACTGCCGTGCGATACCCATCATAGTAGGCCAGAGCCGACATAAACGCGGGGGCGGCAATTCCATGCTGGGCTGCCATTGCCACAATAGTTCGCCACTGTTCCTGCCCCTTTTGAAGTTGTTTGCGGAAATAGGGATCCATCAGCAGATTGACCAGTTCCCCATCGCGTTGATAGGCTTCGGTGATCTTCTGCAGAAAACCTGCGCGGATAATGCAACCGCCGCGCCAGATGCTGGCGATGGTGCCAAATTCAAGTTTCCATTGATACTCCCGTTGTGCTTCAGACATCAGCTGAAAGCCTTGCGCGTATGCCCCGATTTTGGAGCAGTAAAGTGCTTGCCGAATCGACTCAATAATTTTTTTCCCATGCTTTTGCCGCGCCACCTTCGGACCAGGAAGTTTTTTCGCTGCCGCTACACGCTGTTCCTTTAAGGCGCTCATACAACGGGCGAAGACCGCTTCGGCAATTGAATTGGCCGGAACACCCAGGTCCAGAGCGCTCGACGCGGTCCATTTGCCGGTGCCCTTCTGGCCGGCGGCATCCAGAATGCTGTCGACAAGGTATTTGCGTGGGCGGGATGGATCCCGCTGTTGTAATATATCCGCGGTGATTTCAATAAGGTAGGAATCCAGTTCCGTTTTATTCCATTGCCGAAAAATGTCCGCAATTTCCGGCGGCGTGAGGTGCAGCAGTTGCCGGAGCAGAAAATAAGCTTCGCTGATCAGTTGCATGTCTACATATTCAATACCGTTGTGAACCATTTTGACATAATGCCCCGCTCCATTCGGCCCGATATAAGCGGTACACGGTACGCCGCTTACCACCGGCTTGCCCGGCTCCGCGCCGGGAATCGGCTTACCGGTGGCCGGATCAACCTTCGCCGCGATTGCTTCCCAGATTGGTTGTAGATGCCGCCAGGAATCCGGATCGCCTCCGGGCATAAGCGACGGCCCAAACCGCGCCCCCAGCTCACCGCCCGAGACGCCGGAGCCGAAAAATTTAAGTTTTTCCGCGTACTGCCTCTCACGTCGGATAGTATCAGTCCATAGGCTGTTCCCGGCATCCACGACCAGATCATTTTTATCCACGCCGGCATCAATGAGTTGCTGCGTTACCGCATCCACCGCCGCTCCGGCTTTTATCAGAATAATAATTACGCGTGGTGATTTAATAGCGCGCACAAAATCGCGCAGCGTGGCACATCCAATAATTTTTCCCGGCGTATTGGGATTCTCGGTGATAAATTCCTGCGTCACCATGGTAGTGCGATTAAACACCGCAATATTAAAGCCATGATCGGCAATATTAAGGGCCAGATTTTTCCCCATAACCGCCAGACCAATTAAACCAACCTGCGCAATTTCCGTTTCCGGCATGGATCACATCCTTTCCGTTAAAACATCCGATTACATGTTAGAGCATACCGTACCCCGGTACAACTTACCGGCATGGACACCCACCGCGTCTGCAAGGTTTACGTCTTACCGGTTTGGTCCTTTTCCCCCACCGCCAGAATGCTTAATCCGCCTCCAATAGGTAACGCGTCCAGCGCCTTGGCCAGCGGCAGCAGCCATTGAAAAATCTTGATCTGCCGGGCGCTTAACGTGTTGCGGCCGCGCCACATGTTGCAGCGCCACGCCCAGGCGCCCAGCGTGTTGTACTGGGTGCTGTGGCGAATGATGAATCCTGCCGCGGTCATTTTAGAACACAACAATTCCTGCGTGTAACGCCGCCGGTGCCCCAGGGCCTGATCGCAGGGACTCATCAGGTTCGGATTGGCCGGTACCAGCACAATGATTCTTCCGCCAGGCTCAAGAAGCTCATGAAATCTCCGTAAGGCCAGCGTGTCATCCGCAATATGCTCCAACATGTTCAGACATACCACGGTATCAATATGTTCATTACGGAGATCCAATTCCACAGTTGGATCGGCGATGTTCGCCTGTAGTACCCGAATGTTCTCAAGGTGGCCAAACCGACGTCTGGTCATTTCCACAAAAAAATCGTTGGCATCGGTGCAGATCAGTCGCGGTCGATCCAGCAGCAGTTCCGCAAAATTGCCGATACCGCAACCCGTTTCCAGTACGCGGGATCCAAGAAAGCAACGGAATTTCTCAAAATTCCACCGGTTGACTTTGGGCGTGCGGCGAAAAGTCTGCAACAGAAAATACTCATCATTGGTGGTGAAACGGGTGTCCAGAAAGCAGCACTTCAGCAGCGTGGTCAACGCTTCAACCGCGTCCTGAAAGCCGATTTTTTTCCCCTCGGCGGCGGTACGCCCGTGGTAACTGATGGGAACTTCATAAATACGTATGCCCCACTGGGCCAGACGGGCGGTGATCTCCGGCTCAATGCCAAAACGCTGTGCCCGCAAAGGTGTCTGCCGCAAAATATCCGCCCGCACCGCCTTATAACATGTCTCCATGTCCGTGAGGTTCAAATCCAAAAACATGTTGGTCAGCAGCGTAAGAATTCTATTGGCTACGGCATGCCAAAACAGCAGCACACGCCGTTGGCCGGAAAAAGCGAACCGCGACCCAAAAACCGCATCAGCCTTACCCTCCACAATTGGCGCCAGCAGTGCCGCAAAATCGCGCGGATCATATTCCAAATCCGCATCCTGAATCAGCACAATATCACCTGTGACATGGGAGATGGCGGTGCGAATGGCCGCCGCCTTGCCGGAGTTTTTATCATGCCGAAAAATCCGCACGCGTGGATCGGCGGCGGCGATTTCCCGCAAAATGTCCCAAGAACTATCGCCGCTGCAATCATCCACGCAGATTAACTCAATGGCCAGCGGACAGGGCGCGGAAAGCACACGCCCCACAATGGTGCGCAGCGTGCGCGATTCATTGTAAATGGGCATTAAAACACTTAAAAGCCGATAGCTGGTCGTCAAGTAAGCCTCCGCCGCCGCCGACGGAAGCTACTCCGCCAGTACCTTGGTAATGTAGCCATAAATAGTGATAAATTCCAGATACATCATTTCACTTTTTGCGGTTTTGCGGCTGCGGCCGGTGCCGCTTGTTTTGCTACCTGTTTCTGCGCTGGCCCAACCAGTACGGGTTGCGCCCACTGTTTTAGATGATCCAGTCGATACTGTGCCAAGGGTGCCAACGACTTAGCCAAGGTACCGGCGTTTGCCTTTGTAAATTCACGGTAAATAATGGCGGCCTTGGCCCATTGGCCCGCATCTTCGTACGCCAGAGCCAAGCCCAGTTTTGCCCGGGCGACGGATAGCGTCTGCTTGGGAAACTTGGTAATGACCGCTTGGAACGCCTGTTCCGCCGCAGTAATCGATTGGGCTTTGGTCGCCTTGACATTGGCAATGCCTTTGGCGGGATTTCCCAACGTAATAAGATTCAGATAAAAATCCCCGATCCGGATATACGCTTGCGCCGCAATTGCTGGCATGTGGTAATTGTTAAGAACGGTATTCTGGATTTGCCGCGGCGTTTGCGCCTGCTGCAATGCAATCGCCGCCTCTTCCACCTGACGCTGCTGATTTGCTTTGTGCAGTTGGATCAATTCAATAATTAGGATAATTATTGCAATGCCAAGCAGGACGTAAATTCCATATTTACGAATAAATAAATATAATCCAGCCACCCCTCCCACCAGATCATTCTGTTGCAGTTCGTGGCGTTCCTCCGCTTTCATTTTATACGCTCCAGAGTCCAAGTAAAAAACAGGCCGGTAGTATAGGCGTTTTACCCGTCAAAAGCGAGCCTACGCGTGCCGGTATGCCTGTCGAGCCATCCTGGCCTGATGAAAACGCAATACCGATGGCAGTGGGGGGGCGGTCATCCTGCCCGCCATAGTAGGTAGCGGTAGAACCTCTCGCTGCCGTTGCGTAGCAGATTGTGTATCCCAATAGCCTATGAAAAATGCGCGAAACCTAAAGATTTTCATCGGGCCAGGGGTATCCTTCCTCGTCCAATTGTGTTTCAAACTGTGATGCGGCTATAATTTTACTGGTAAGACTGCACGGCTACTGGCCGGGCTTTTGATGAGTGGAAATCCCAGAGGCAAGAATTTTTGGATAGGTGTTATCTTCATTATTTTTTTAGCGAGTGGTATGCCGCGTGCCGATCAAGAATCAGCCGGGCTGAAGTTGTGGCATGGTCGGAACTTTCTAGTAGACCCGCAAGTGGTCGGCCACGGCACGGCAGCTTTACCGCCAAAGTCCGAAATTCGTGATGTTTATTTGGTACTTGAACCGATAAAGTTAAAGGCACGCGGCGTGAATGTCCGAATACTTCAACGAAGTCCATTAGCAGAGGAAGTTATGTCCTGCCGACAAATCGAAAATAAGGAAGACGGAAAGGGACGCGAAGTGGTGACAGGGCCGAATAGGATGGATGAATTAATTAAAGTTCCCGCTTTGCCGACGGAACGTCCGGATTTGGTCTCGTGTTTGCAATACGCCGATGATACGCCGGCGCCAACTGAAACTGCCAATGTGGCTGCACCGCGGAATGTAATGCCACCCACCGATCTACGTAAATGGTTCGTTCTGCATACGAAAAGCCGACAGGAGAAGGTTGTTGCCGATTTTTATCGACAACACAATGTTGAACATCTTCTGCCACTTGTATCCAAAACAACGTACTATGGTAAGCGTAAAATAAAATCAGAATTGCCCTTGTTTCCTGGCTATGTTTTTATCCGTGGTTCGGCGCAGGATGCGTATGCTGCGGATCGTACCAATCGGCTCGTGCGAATTATTCCGGTCTTTGACCAGGCCAGGATTGAAGAGGAATTGCGCAGCCTGATGCGGGCTTTGCGGACGGATCAACCGTTTGATCGCCATCCGCAGCTTGTGGCGGGGGTACGCGTTGAGGTCAAATCCGGTCCGTTGCAGGGCGTCCGTGGTGTCGTGGAAAGTCGCCTGAAATGTGATCGCCTGATTTTGCAGGTTGATATCCTTGGTCAGGCCATCAGTGTGGAGGTCGATACGGATCTGCTGGTCATCCTGGATGATGTTCCGGCGGTGGAGAAAAGCAAAGGCGGAATTAGGGCGGCGTAATAAAACCGACCCAGTGTGTAAATTACGCCGCAACCTCGGGGAATAACGTTCCCTTGATCCTTGTACGCTAAAATTTAGCGCAAGCGACAATAGCGGAGCTTTGGAAAAATATAATGGCAATCTACCCATCATCAACAAAACCGGACCGCGTCGCGCCGCGAGACCGTATTAAGTCAGGCTATCTCCTGGCGGCAGCGGTGCTCGTACTGCTGACCATGCTGGTTCAGCACCGGGCTTGGCATGATATTTTTTCCATCGCCATCGACGATCAGGATTCCAGCCATATTCTCCTGGTGCCGTTTCTGGCTGCCTGGCTGGTATTTTTACGCCGCCTGCGCTGGCGTGAATGCCACCTGATTGGCCGTTGGCTGGGACCGGTGATTCTGCTGCTTGGTGCCGCCACCAGTAATTTTGGCGTGGATCATGGTATGGCGGTATTCTGGCACTTTGGGTCGTTGTTGATGGCCTTTGGCGCGGTTATCGCCGTTCTGGGCGTGGATATCGTCCGGAAGTTTTTCCCTGCATTGCTGATGCTGCTTTTTCTGGTGCCAGTGCCAGCCACCGTGCGCCAGGCCATTACGGTACCGCTGGAACATTTCAGCGCTTTACTCAGCCAGCAGGTCCTGGAAATCATCGGAGTATCCGTTTCCCGCGCTGGTAGTGTGCTGATTGTCAATGGCGTCAAAGTGGAAATTGCGGAGGCCTGCGATGGCATGCGCATGGCCATTGCGTTGATGGTGCTTGTGGCAACCTTCGCCTTCAGTACGCCTATGAATCGTTGGGCCAGATCTATTTTTCTGATTTTAAGCCCGGCCGTGGCTCTGTTATGTAATATTATTCGTCTCGTGCCGACGGTATGGGTCTTTGGCCGGTATCCCCACGCTACCGCGGAAACCTTTCATAATATTGCCGGCTGGCTGATGCTGCCGGTTGCATTCCTGCTATTCTGGGCGGTGCTGCGGCTCTTACGCTGGGCGTCGGTGCCAGTCGCCCCATTTGGCTTGGCTTATCAGTGAGGTAAAAGTCGCCGCGGTTGCGGCCGAAAGTACGCCTGTACGTGCAATAAGACGTGCCCAACAATCTCAACGTGCCGCAACGCCGTCTTTCACCACGGCGCAACCGTTGCATTGGTTAAATTTATGCCGAAATATTACCCAACCTCATCACATCGCTTCCACCTGCTTGCTTGGGCGCCCGCTTGCGTCTGCGTGGTTTTGCTGGCGGCGATTGCAGGACGCGCTTATTTTGAAAAGCCGCCGCCCCAGGCTGGACATTATCTCGCCCATGTCCAGGCGCTGGCGGAACGGATGCCGAAAGTGTTTGGTTCCTGGCATGGGCGGGACGTGCCGCTGCCGCAATCCGCGGTCCATTTGTTGCAGCCCAATGTGGACCTGTGCCGCAGTTTCGTCAATACCAAAACCGGCGAGCAGGCCACCCTGATGGTGATTGATTGTTCCGATACCCGCAATCTTTCCGGCCACTATCCGCCCAATTGCTATCCCGGTAACGGGTGGGTTCTGGACCGCTCAACACCCATGACCTGGGTGATTCAAAAACAGCCCATTTGCGGCATGGAGTATAAATTCCATCGTGGGGCATTTGATACCGAATCGCATATATATGTGGATGATTTTTTTGTAATGCCGGATGGCAAATTTCTCGCCACCGAACGCGAATTTCTTCATGATTCCGGCAGTTTTAATGAACGTGTTTTTGGGGCCGCGCAGGTGGAATTAACCCTGCCTGGAGATATGCTTCCGATCGATCGACTGCGGGTATTTCATGATCTGATCGGAGCCAATTGGAAACTCATTACCGCGATTTTACACGGAGTGTCTCATGAATCCGCAAAATGAACCTGTTGCTTATGTGCCGGATATGACGCGATCCGCAACCCTGCCTGGACCGGGCCCTTTTATGGATTCAGCCGAGCCTGTGGCCAATCCTCTGTTGGTGATCCACCGCTTGTTAACGGGGCGTTATCACTGGGCCATTCTGCTGAGTTTGCTGCTGGCGATCGCCGGTACCGTCATGGCGTACAAAAACGTCCAACTTACCTACAAAAGCGTCGGATTAGTGCGTATCCTGCCCTACCTGCCGCGTATTTTGTACACGACCTCGCAGAACGAAGCTATGCCCATGTTCAGCGCCTACATCAATTCGCAAACCGCGTTAATTGAAAGTTCGCGCACCATTGATCTGGCCATGCAGAATCCTAAGTGGCAGGCGTTACATCGTGGTATGGACGCCGCCGCCAAAGCTAAATTTGCGTCCGAATTAACAGTTACCCACAAGTCCGGTAATGAACTGATTTATGTTGCCTTCACCAGTCGGGATCCGGTGGTGGCGCAAATCGGTGCCAATGCCGTCATTGATGCATACCGGCAACTGTATAGCCATGGTGATTCCGCCACCCAAAGCTTGCAGATCAATGCCTTGCGTGATCGCCAGACGGTTCTACAAAATGAGCTGCAAAGCGATCAGGATCAGATCGCCGCGCTCTCCAGTCAGTACGGTGCTGATGGTCTGGGTACCATTTATAATTATAAACTCGGTCTGATGAATGAACTCGATACGCAGTGGCAGGAAGCTCGTATTGCGTTGGCTAAAGCGGGATCCGGCTCCGGTACGGCCACCGGAAAAAAGGGCGGGAAAAAAGTCGCCACTGCGCCGCTGGCTCCCGTGTACGACCCGCAGATTGCACAATTTGAGCTGCAGGCTCTGGCGCTGAAAAAATCCATCAAAGAATTGGAACTTTCCGGCCTCGGCCCCAACAATCAACGCATCATGACCCTGCAAGCCAGCCTCGCGGCCCTGCGTGACGAAATAAGATCCTATCAGGCCAGCCTGGCGGGCAAAGGTCCGGCCATTGCTCCCACCACGCCGGGAGGACCCGTGCCGCTGGCTTTGCTGCAGGCGCGGGAGCATCAATTGCGAATTTTGTATGAATCTGTCAAGGCTCAGACACTGGCACTTGGCAGTCTCTATGCCAAGGTGCAAAATCTCCAAACTCAAAGCCGGGACCTGCGCCGGCAATTACACACCATTAAATCCCGTATGGACGCCATCAATATGGAATCCGCCACTGGAGGGCGTATCCGGGTTGAAAGCACTGGTAATTTTCCGGCGGCCGCTACCACCAAGTCACGCCATCTGCGGCTGGCCGCCGCCGCCGCCGCTGGACTGGGCGGCATCGTGCTGGGTTTCGGCGTGATTCTGCTGTGGGGTTTTTTACATGGCAGTCTGCGCACTGTCGGGGATATGCAAATTACTCCTTTGCATTCTTACCGGATTTTGGGCGCAGTACCCCAATTGCCCTCCAATGGTGCCGCCACACCCCTGGAACTGGCTGTCGGAGCGCGCAGCATCCACCGCATCCGCGGATTGCTGCAGGTGCGTCCTAACATGGACTCTTCGCAGGCGCTGGTTATCACCAGCCCCACCGCCGGTACCGGTAAAACCAGTATGATCTTGGCTTTGGGCATATCCTATGCCGCATCGGAGATGAAAACATTGCTCATTGACGCCGATGTGGTGGGCGGGCAATTGACCGATCGCATGGGTATTCTCCGCAGTCAACGCCTTGGCGAGGTTCTCGTTAAGCACAAAATGATTACCCTCGAGCAACTCAAAGAGGCGCTGTCCGCCGCTGCCGAATCCAAACGTCCCGTCGGCTCGGAACTTCTGAAATTGAGATATATTGATCAGGAAATGCTGGACAAAGCATTACAATTGCAACGCTTAAGCAAGCGCGGCCTTATGGACGCCGTTGCCGGCAAACCGCTCGACGAATGTGTGGTCCATACCAAAATTCGTAACTTGGATGTGCTGCCGCTGGGCCGCGCTAAAGCGCATCATGGTGCCCGCATGTCGCCGGCGTCAATTCGCGCGATGTTGGCGCGCGCCAAGGAGAGATATGATGTGGTGCTGGTGGATACCGGCCCGGTGCTGGGGTCACTGGAATCCGCGCTTCTGGCCAGTCAGGCGGACGGCGTTTTGATGGTGGTGGCCCGCGGTGAAAGCCGTAATCTTTCCGGCCACGCCGCCGATTATCTGGCTTCCGTTGGCGCTCATCTTGAAGGTGTGGTTTTCAATCGTGCCACTGAACGCGATATGCACCGACAATCGTATAGTACTTCACTGACCAGCATTGCCAGTGCGGCACCCGTCCCGGATAACGCATTGGCCCTGCAGCGGGATACCGAGCGACTTAAGCCTCTGGCACCCTTGGGGCCTTTAGCCGTGGCCGTTGCCACATCCTCCGCCACCCAGGATGAAGAGGAAAAATGACACGCGCGGCGGAACCAAATATGGATAATCACTCCAATACCCCGGCCAATGCGTTGACGGTATGGGGATATTCCCCGTCCGCACTGCATGATTTGTTTTGGCTGGCCAGGGAAGTTGCGATCGTTCGGTCTGGTTCCACCGCTCCGCTTTCTCCCGATGCCCGCGTGTTTTTGCTTACTTGCCCGGGGCGATTGTTCCGCCTGCATCTGCGTTACGTTCTGGATCGTTTGTTCTGGATGCCGCGCGCAGTGTACCTCATTGGTATTCATCCGCCGACTTGGCATAATCCGGCGGCCGATCAGGAGGCCACATCAGTCCCTCGTGATCCAACACCGGGACCGCCCAATAAGTCCAGCGTGGATCGTTCTGCGTTGGCCGTTGAACCTGCCGCACGCCTGGCCTTGACCACACACCGGCATATTGCGGAATTCTGGCGCACCATCAGTACCGTTGATAACCAATGGATGAGCCTCCGTCGGCGGTATCCCGACTTTGCCTCGATCAGAGTTCCGGGTATTGTGTATGCGGATCATGGTCGACAAGCCCTCGAATATCTTCGGGCGTTGGCGCGTGACTGGTCCGATCCGGAAATTGCCATTTCCGGCATTACCCGTCTGGCCAATCGTGTGCATGGCCCCATAGGTTTTGATATATCAATGGTTAAGACCCATACGCGGCCGCTCTGGATCGGTTTCGGCAACGCCGCCGGGACAGATCCCGGTGCCGGCATATTGCCCGATGCATTGCCGATCCCTGCCGCCGCAGTTCCCATGATGGGGAGTAAATGATGAATTCACGACAACGTATGAAACGCCGCCTGTTGCTGCTCGCCATTGGCTTCCTGTCCTTGGTGGTGCTGGGCGGAGCTTTGGTGATGTATCGCAAACATCGCATTCATGAGCATTTTATGCTGCTTCGCGCCCAGGGCTTGGCGGCGGTAAAAGCGAAAAAATATGAACTGGCGCTTGGTGATCTCGGAGCCTTTCTGGGGCAGGACCCCACCGACCTGCCCTCCTTGGAAGCCTACGCCGCCGCCAGTTTGCAAGTGCCGCAACCCGGGGGCAGAAATCTTTATCAGGCCGCTTCCGTTATCAAGCAGATTCTTTATCAAAAGCCCAACGACCTCAAGTATCAGCAGAAACTTGTCAAGTTATTGGCGGAACTCAATTACAATGTGGAATGTGTCTCCCTGGCCCGGCAAATTCTGGCTAAACATCCGACCAACTTGCCCGCTCTGGAATCCGAATCGCTGGCCTATGGCCGATTGCGAAAGTTCAGACGCGCCTTTGCCGCCGCCAATAAAGCATTCCAGTTATCCCCGGATCGTATCCAAAATGGCTTTCTCGCTTTGGATATGCTGTATCAGCGGCAGTTGCCGGCCGGGACACTTACCCATTGGGCAGGGAAATTGTTGGCGAAAGCTCCCGCGAATCCGGTTTATCAGGTGCTCGGCAGCGCTGCCGCCGCATTATCCAATCAGCCGGATCAGGCCAAACATCTGGCGCTGCAAGCTGCGGCTAATCCGAATCTGCCACAAGCGGTTATTCTTCCACTGGTGCGGCAGCTGGACTCGCTGCAACTTTATACGCCGGCCACAGTCGTGCTGGAACATGCTGTTCGCCATGGCGCGTCGGTTCCAATTCTGGAAGCATTATGTGATCGGCTGTATCAGCAAGGTCATGATGGCACCGTGCTGCAACTTACCGCCGCCAAGCCCACCGGCCATCCGTTGCTTCTGGCCTACCGTGCGCGATCTCTGATTCGTCTGGATCATCCGCATCGTGCGGCGCGGATTCTCCAGTTGCTCCAAGCTATCAAAAGTCCGGTGGCCGACCAATGGTATGCCGTGTTGAATTTACAGTTGCATCCAAATGTGTCGGATTTGACGCGAATGAATATTCTCCGCACGGCCGCCTCCACCTTTCCGGGACAACCTTATTTTCTTGATCTGCTGGGTAGCGGTTATCAGCATGTTGGAGAACTGGAGCTGGCTTTGATGCAGTGGCAGAACGCCGCCCGGCTGGCCCCGACCTGGCCCAATCCAATTCTGCATCTGGCTATGGGCCTGGTGCGGGCTGGACATTTAGAGGCTGCCAAATTGCTGGTAAAGCGCGCGGCGCAGGTAGCACCACAAGATCGCCAGGTGCGTCTGGCGCAAATCCGCCTTTTGGCCATCGCCACCCCCGTCAATAAACCCGCACGGGTGACGGCACTGCTGCAATCCATTGCACGTCTGGAGCGACAATTCCCCGGCAAGCCGATTCTTCTGGCGGAACAGATTCGTGCCTGGGTGGTCTTAAAACAGACCGCCAGGGCACAACAACTTATTGCCGCTGCGCTTTCCGCCCGGCCACCGCACCGCTTCTCCACGCTCCTGAGTCTTTACGCTCTGGACCGGCAAAATAAATTAGGTATGGGAACAACTATTCTGGCCTCGGCTGAGAAAATATACGGCTGGCGCCCGCGCCTTGCCCTGGCGTATGCCGGACGTTTGCTGCGTGCTAAACATCCCAAACAGGCTCTGGCCTTTTTGCAATCACATCGTCAAACTTCCGGTGCTCAAGCTCCCCAGTGGGACCTGGTTATGGCGGAATATCTCTCCGCTACCCAAAACCGGGCCGTCGGAAAAGCATGGGAAAAAGCGGCTGCGGCGAATGCGGATAACGCCCACGCCCAGTGGCTGGCATTATCCGTTCCGAACCTGCAGGCGCATCGCCATTTTATTCTCAAAACATTTGCCCGCCTGCAAGCCATTATTGGCAATAGTGGACTGTCCTGGAAAATGGCCAAGGCGGGCTGGCTGGTCAGTCATAGCACCGGTAAAAAAGATCTTTTGGCCGCGCGCAAATTGCTGCGGCAAACCATCCGCACAGCGCCTGATGTTCTGCTGCCCCATCTGCTTTTGGCACAAATTAATCTCAAAGATGGCGATACTGTTGATGCCATCAGTCAACTTCAGGTGGCGGCGGCAATGGCACCGCAAAACGCCGGTATCGCCCTGCAATTGGCCCGCTTGTATCAATCGCAAGGGGACAGTGACCATGCCCGCCAATATCTCCAACAGGTGGCCAATTCCACCACCGCCACGCCCGATCAACAGCGTCAGGCTGCCGCGTTGTTTGTGGCCGATGGCCAAATTAGTCAGGCCATTGGATTGCTGCGGCGGGCGCAGGACGCAGGCCCATCTAATCTGGGTGATAACCTGATTCTGGCTGAACTTTATCAGCAGGAGGGACGCAATGATTCCGCAGCCCGGCTTTATCAGCAATTACTTAAAACCCCCAGTGCCCCGGTCATCGCGGCGGCCAGCCGCTTTTATGCCCGGCAGGGGCAGTCCGCCAAGGCCTTGCAAATTCTCTCCGGGCTTAAAAGTCTGAAACTTAACCCCGGTGTCGCGGATCTTATTTATGGCGACTTCTACGCGGATTCCGGCGATGCTAAAGACGCCCTCACCGCTTACCGGACCGCGGTCGCCGCCGCACCGAAAAATCAGATCGGCTGGTATCGCCTGCTGGTTTTGGAGATGCGACTGGGGGATCTGAAGGCCGTCAAAGAAACCGTCCGCTCAGCTTGCAACGCGTTGCCGGATGATAAAAACCTGGAGTTTGTCAAAGATAATCTCGGAACAATTAACCCGTTGCTTAACAACGCTATTTTACGCCCAATGGCGGTGGCACTGCTGGCTACGCCACCGCTGGCCAGTGCCCAAAGTGTGGTGCAAATTGTCGGCACCTCCGTGGCCGCCAAACCCAAACTTGTGGATTTCGCGGCACAACTGGCGCAATTGGCCAAACAACACCCGCGTTTTGCCGCATTGCAAAATGCCGCCGCTGAATTCCTGATATCCGCAGGTCATCCCGAACAGGGAGCCATTATCGCACTTGGCGCTGTGCGAATGTTCCCCGCCAGCGTCACACCCGCCCGACTGGCGTCTGTCGCATTTGCCGCGTCGCATCAATGGTCGCAAGCCTTGAGCGCCGCGCAAAGCTGGGCCAAACGCAGTGCGGCAGACCCCGTGTCGGCTATAGTCCTGGAATCTATAGCCTATCTAAATCTTGCGGAACCCCACGCGGCGGTGCGCACGCTGCGGCCCTACCTGGCCGCCGCACTCAAAGACCCCGCACATGATCCCGGCGTCATCGCCGCGTACCTGCAATCGCAAATTGCTTTGCACAATATGATTGAACTCAAAGCGGTGCTGCTGCCGCTGCTGGCGCGATACCCAACTTGGCGGCAATTCGCCGTCAACATTGCCAGCCGTGAATTACCGGCGGCAACGGCCACGTTGTGGCTTCATCGGGTTGCCGCCGCTACCCCTGCCACGGCGACGGCTGAACAACTGCAACTGGCGCAAGGCTGGTGGACCTTGGGCCAGCGTGTTGGAAACAATGCCGATCTTAATGCGGCCGCGGTATTGTTGGCCAATTTGCTGAGAACCCAAACGCTGTCTCCGCCGCAGCGCGGGGCCATACTCTCTGAATTGGCTACGGTGCAACTCTCGGCCGGGGAAACCGCTGTGGCGATTACTAATTATCAGCACGCCTTAAAACTCGACGCCCATCTGCTCGTGGCGCAAAACAATTTGGCCATGCTGCTGCTGCGGAAAACGCATCCCGACTTGCCGCGCGCTTTGGCGCTGGCCAAGGTGGCGGTAAAAGGCGCTCCGAACGTTGCGGCTTATTGGGATACCCTGGCCCTGGTGCAATCGCGGATGGGGAATGTTAAAGCCGCGTTAAAGTCGATTAAGTCCGCGATTAATCTTGAACCGTCCGCAGTTCAATGGCCGGTTGATATGGCGCTGATTCTCGTCCGCGCCGGAGATATGAAACAGGCCGCCCAAGTACTGAACAAAATTGACCCCCAGAAAGTGAATTCCCCGCAGACGCCCGCCGATATCCGGCAGCATTATGCGGCGCTGATGCGGCGCCTCAAGTAAAGAGTACTGACCAATACTGATAATACTGATCAATACTGAATCTACTGATCAATACTGATAATACTGTAGTAGTAGGCTCTAACCTATGGCCGAATCCGTCTATCAAAAAACCGATGTCGCCCCCACAGCTTCAATGGCCAACGCCGCAAAACCGGAAATTCCGGATGCTGGGAATGGTGACGATCCCTCCGCCGCCGTTGCATCGCCGCCACCTGTGCCGTATCTGGTTCTCCGCCCCGGCTCGGCGTGGCATCTGGTGGACCTCGCGGAAGTCTGGTACTTCCGCGATCTGTTGTTCAGCTTCGCGGGCCGCGATCTGAAACTGCGCTACAAACAGACGTTTCTGGGAATAATCTGGGTGATCCTGCAACCGTTGCTGGCGGCGGGAATTTTTACGTTTGTTTTCGGGTTTATCGCTAAAATTAAAAACCATGGCATCCCCATGATGGCCTTCTCCTTTGCGAGCCTGCTGGCGTGGAATCTTTTCGCCAATACGCTCAATCGGATCAGCACCTGCATGGTGGCCAACGCCAATATGATTTCCAAAGTGTATTTTCCGCGCATCATTCTGCCGCTGTCCATCACACCCTCCACGCTGGTGGATTTCTCGGTGGGAGCGGTCATGCTGGTGCCCATCATGCTATTTTTTCATCTTCTGCCGACGTGGGGGCTGCTGTTGTTGCCGGTATGGGTGGTGCTGATTTTAGTCATGGCGGTGGGCATTGGAATGATTGCCGCGGCCCTGGCTGTAAGCTACCGCGATATCCAGTACATTCTGCCGATTTTTATGCAGATGCTCATGTACGCCAGTCCCGTGGCCTATTCCATTTCGCACTTGACCGCTCTGCGTAAAACCCATCCGGTTCTGGCCGCGATTTTTTCCTTTAACCCGCTCAACGGGATACTGTCCTCATTCCGCTGGAGCGTTTTTGGCGGTCATCCGCTGGCGATTATGCCGCTGCTGTGGAGCATCGCCTGCGCTTTGATTGCGGGCATTCTCGGTCTACTGACGTTCAAGCGGCTGGAAAGCCGCTTCGCGGACGTTATTTGAGCGGTAGATTCAGTACTGACCGAAATGTAGAAGCGAATTAGGAGTTACGACACCATTAGCTTACGGGTTACAGGGGACGGGGGCGACGAACAACAACGACGCGGGGGAATCTAGAACCTAGAATCCAGAATCCAGAATCCAGAATCCAGAAGGCTGCGGAAGCGCTGCGCGTTCAATTGGCCCGGCCTCGGCCGGACCACGGCCAGCAGGCTGGCCCCCTGTAACCTGTCCCCTGTAACCTGTATGTCGGGTCCTGAAAATTCACCTGCCAGAACTGATTATGGCGTTAAAAGGACTCGTCCCGGAGCCACCGCCCGATCCGGAGCCGGGAAGCTCGCTGTTCTAACGGCCTGGCGGCCTTAATGAGACGGACGTTTCCGCGTCTGCGAAGAATCCAGAAGCCGGGCAAGAATTCAGAATCCAGAACCTGGAATCTAGAATCCAGAATCCAGAAGACAGAACGAATTCGGAATACGTAGCTTTTCTTGATCATGACGACTCATTGTGCCACAACCCGTCGATTTCTTCGCAGCGTGCAAAGATTTTTTAGTAGCGTTTTTCGGCACAGTTTTCCAAAAATCTGTGCTCCGTGGTCGCGTTTTGGTATCTCCGCGTTCTCCGCGTGACATTTTAGTTGCGGCGGCAGCCGGGCCTGTGACCGTTTCTGCAACGCGGCGGCGATGCGATAATGGGGAGGTTAAGGTTTCAAATACAGTATTTATCAGAATTGGTCAGTAGTATCAGTATTGATCAGTATTGGTCAGTAGGGACTGAATGCTGCTGAGGCTTAAGGTTACGGGTGGCGGGTTACAGGCCGGTTTTCAGTTTTCAGTTTTCAGTTCCAGGCTGGGGCGAGGCGCTCAAGGTGCCCAAGATGCCCAAGTTAGCGGGGCAAGGTGCTCAAGTTGGGCATGTTGATGGGAGCATTGATTTTAGCGGGTTTGGTTCAAGGTGCCCTAGATGCCCAAGATGTTTTCGGGGGGGGGATGTGGCCGCCGGCATTTAGGAGTTAGAAGTCCTTTTCACTGATCACGGATCACGGATCACGGATCACGGATCAATGACGATGGGGGAAGGACCCGGAGTCCGGAAGGCAGAAATGTTTGCTTTGCGAATTTCAAGGTGGCCAAGATGCTCAAGTTCGCGGGGCAAGGTGCTCAAGTTGAGCAAGTTGATGG